>CAZNYK010000004.1:37199-43912 GCA_964577215.1 uncultured Saprospiraceae bacterium | reverse complement strand
AATCAGAAATCATCAATCAGAAATCATCAATCAGAAATCATCAATCACCCCCTTTTTTTCCTTCCTTTTTCTTCCGGCACAGCCAGGTCATAAACGCCCATTTGGTCAAATTTATTGATGCGCGCTTCAATACGCGCCTCGGGTGTCATGTCGGCTAATTCGGCCAGGGATTTTTTGATCTGTCTTTTGAGCAGTTTGGCCATCTCGTCGGGTGCGGCGTGTGCGCCGCCCGTCGGTTCTTTGATGACGCCGTCGATGAGGCCGAATTCGAGCATGTGGTCGGAGGTGAGTTTGAGCGCTTCGGCAGCCTGCTCTTTGAAATCCCAGCTATGCCAAAGGATAGAGGAGCAAGACTCGGGTGAGATGACGGAGTACCATGTGTATTCGAGCATAAAAACGCGGTCGCCCAGTCCGATGCCGATAGCGCCGCCGGAGGCGCCTTCTCCGATAATGACACAAACGATGGGCACGCGCAGTTGGGCCATTTCAAAAAGATTTCTGGCGATGGCTTCGGCCTGCCCCCGTTCTTCGGCTTCGATACCGGGGAAAGCGCCCGGGGTGTCGATGAGGGTGACAATGGGAAAGTTGAACCGCTCGGCCAGTTTCATCAGTCTCAAGGCTTTTCGATAACCTTCCGGGTTGGCCATGCCGAAATTGCGGTATTGCCGCATTTTAGTGTTCACGCCCTTTTGGTGGCCGAGAATTACCACTGTTTGGCCGTCGAGAGAGGCCAAGCCGCCCACGATGGCTTTGTCATCCTTTACACACCGGTCGCCGTGGAGTTCCACGAACTTCTTGCACATCTGGTTGATGTAGAAAAGGGTGTAGGGGCGCTCCGGATGTCGGGAGAGCTGCACTTTTTGCCAGCCGTTGAGGTTGGTGTAAATCTCCTTGCGCTTGGAGCGAATGCGATTTTCCAACTCTTTGATCTGCTCGGTAACGTCTAATTCACCTTCCTCCCCCACCTGGCGCAACTTCTCCAATTGCTCGTAGAGCGTTTCAAGCGGTTTTTCAAAATCCAGGAAAATCATAATAAAGGTCTCATGTTAACGGATTCGACTTCTGCAGGTACAGCTCGAGCGCCATGGTCATGGAGGGCGCTTCAGGCGTCGGCGCTTTGATATTAGGCGTCAGCCCTTTGTCCTCCACGGCTTTGAGGGTGCTGTTGCCGAATACGGCAATGCGCGTTTCGTTCTGCTTGAAATCGGGGAAATTGTCAAATAAAGACTCGATGCCTTGCGGGCTGAAGAATACGAGTACGTCGTAGGTCACATCGGAGAGGTCGGACAGGTCACTGCTGACCGTGCGGTACATGAGCGCATCCTGGTACTGGATGCCGAGTTCTTTGAGATAGGAGGTCACGTCCTGGCTGCCGAGGTTGTTGAGGGGCAGCAAAAACTTCTCGTTGCGATGTTTTTTGAGCGCGGAGCTGAGGTCTTCGATGGACTTGTTCCCGGCAAAGACCTTGCGTTTGCGGTAAATAATAAACTTCTGCAGGTAATTGGCGATGGTCTCTGTGACGCAGAAATATTTGGTGTCCTGCGACATTTTGACGCGCATTTCGTCGCAGAGCCTGAAGAAGTGATCTACCGCGTACTTGCTCGTGAATATGATTACGGTGTACTCGTCGGGACGGATGCGTTGTTTGCGGAACTCCTTGGCGTAAACCGGCTCCACATGGATGAACGGGCGCCAATCGATCTGGAGCCCGTACTTTTTTTCCAATTCGTAGTAAGGCGATCTTTCTGGTTTGGGCTGGGAAACTAAGATCGTTTTCACCTTCTTGTAGGTTTCTTCCTTCGCTTTTGTGGTTGCAGACATTCAGTTAAGGTTTTGAAGGTTAACCTCCTTTCCGGCCGATCAGAACTGACCCTGGATCAGCTTGACCAATACCAGCACAGGAGCGATTTCGACGGCGCAAAGGTATAAAAAAAAGTGGAACTTATAAGCGGCCAAAAAATTGTTGGCTATGATCAGACCTCGCAACGAACGAAAAGCATAAACCAGCCCGATAATGCCAAACGCCATGTAAACGGTGGATTGGACGAGGTACGCCGGGCCGTAGGCAATGAACACGTTGACGGCTACGAGAAACAGGCCCAGCAATATGCCGAAGATCACCATGGTAAACCCATAGGAAGCAGTTTCTTTCTCAACCGGGAACACAGCGCCGATCAAGGACAACACCAAGTGCTTTGCCAGTATCAGCCCTGTCGCGGCGCCGACGCAGATGAGCCAGCCTGGCCACAGCCCCCATGGCAATTCCGCCCCGAAGTGACGGGCGATGAGGAAAATAAAGGTGCCTGCGTTGAGCAGAAAAAAACCGTAGAGTATGAAATAGGGCAATGCGCCGGCGCTCTGGCTTTCCCGGTGTATTTGGTTGAGCATGTTTTCATTGAGGAAGCCGCGGTAGGCCCGTTGATATACAGGCCGGAAAATAGTGACCAAAATGGTCAAAAGCGCCAGGATGCCTACCATGACGGCAAAGAGAAAGGTTTTGTATTGTTCCTCTGAGCTGCGTTTGGGCCGGTCGGGCTTCGCTTTTCTACCGGGCTTTGCCGCTGGCTTTACAGCGGTGGCGGCCGTTTGCGGAGAAACGGCATGCGCTACGTCGAATGGATTGCCGGTATCCCAGGCCGCTTTGCCTGCCGGTTCGGCGCCGGTCTCCGACGGCGCCAGGCGCGGCGTGAGGTCGAAGGGATTGAGCCCCCCCTGCCCCCATACCGGAAAGCATCCCCCAATCGTTATGAGTATGGCCCAGGTTATCTGTTTCAATCCGTTGGGATTTTAAAATTGTTGCAAAGATACAAATTCCGTTAATTTGCCCTCTATGCGGCCGTGCCTATGAAAAACAGCACCATCTTCCGGGTTATCCTTTTGGGCGTCGTTTCCATCGCCGGTATCATTGCCATACAATCATACTGGGTGATTAGTTCCTGGAATCTCAACGAAGAAGAATTTCACAAAAAAGTAAACCTCGCCCTGTACAATACCGCCCGCAGCTTAGCCGACCTGAGCGGTTATACCCTTCCGGCCCGCAATGTGGTACGCCAGCGGAGCAGCAACTACTTTGTGGTCAATATTTCCTATCAAATCGAAACCGAAGACCTCGAGTTTTTTCTCCAGCGCGAATTGGAAGCCCTTGCCCTCAATATAGATTTTGAATATGCCGTGTTCGACTGTGAAACGGACGAGATGGTCTATGGCAACTACGTGAGCTATTCGCCAAATCCCAGACCCGGTTTCAAAGCGGGCGAATTGCCCAAACACAGCGAATTCACCTATTATTTCGGCGTGCGGTTTCCCACCCGCACGGATTATCTCTTCAACCGGATACAGCTGTCCATCATTTTTTCCATTATCCTGCTGCTCGCGGTCATTTTCTTCGCCTACTCCATGTTTGTCATCCTGCGGCAAAAACAGTTGTCTGAAACGCAAAAGGACTTCATCAACAACATGACCCACGAGTTCAAAACGCCTATCTCCACTATGGGCATATCAGCCGACGTATTCCTTGGCGCACCTGCCGTGCAAGCCGACAAACGCCTGATGCAATATGCACGCATCATCAAGGAACAAAACCAGCGCCTCAACCACCAGGTGGAAAAGGTGCTCCAATTGGCCCGCATCGAGCGCGGCAGTTTCCAACTCAAACCCGAAAAAATGGAGTTGGATGCCTTCCTGGAAGAAGCCATCGCCGCCATGCGAATACAGGCCGAACAAAAACAGGGCACGATCGCCGGTCGTTTCGGTGCGGAAGGGTGCGTGATACTTGCCGACAGGCTTCACCTTACCAATGTGGTAAATAACCTCCTTGACAACGCCCTCAAGTACTGCCGGGATACGCCGCGCGTGGTGGTGAGTACCCGCTGCGACAACGCCCGCGTGGTGCTCTCCATCAAAGACAACGGAATCGGTATTGCCAAGGAAAACCGGAAAAAAGTGTTTCACAAATTCTATCGCGTGCCCACCGGCAATGTGCATGATGTAAAAGGCTTCGGCCTGGGCCTGTACTACGTGCGCAATATTTGCACGGCCCATCACTGGCGCATCCGCTTGGAAAGTACGCCCGGGGAAGGCACCGATGTTCAAATATCAATCCCGCTTGCTCCATGAACGCTCACTTACTCTATGTGGAAGACGACGAAAGCCTGAGTTTCGTAACCCGCGATAACCTGGAGATGAAAGGGTATCGCATTACCCATTGCAGCAACGGAAGGGAAGCCCTGGAAATGCTGCAACACACCAATTTTGACCTTTGCATCCTGGATGTCATGCTTCCCGAGGTAGACGGATTCGAGATTGCCCGCGAGATCCGCAGGATGGACCCGCACACGCCTATACTGTTTCTCACTGCCAAATCGCTCAAAGAAGACCGCATCCACGGCCTGAAACTCGGCGCCGACGACTACATCACCAAGCCGTTCAGCATCGAGGAACTCATCCTCAAAATCGAGGTCTTCCTGCGCCGGAGCAAAACCACCATGCCCACCGCACCGCAAACCTGGCGCATCGGGCAGTACGAGTTCAACCCTGCCAATTTGACCCTCGAACGCGCCGCCGAATCCCGCCGCCTCACCCAGCGGGAATCCGACCTGCTGCTCATGCTGGTGGAACAACACGGGAAAGTGGTCAAGCGATCCATCATTTTGGAAAAGCTCTGGGGCCAGGACGACTACTTCCTCGGGCGCAGCTTGGACGTGTTCATCTCCCGCCTGCGCCGCTACCTCGGCGCCGATCCGTCCATTAAGTTGGAGACGGTGCACGGAGTGGGCTTTCAGTTGACTTTTTAAATCCTTTTTATGAACCAGACAGACGTTCTCATCATCGGATCGGGCATCGGCGGGCTGAGCACTGCCATCAAAATAGCAGAGAACCGCCCTGACCTGAAAATCACCGTGCTCACCAAAACCGTGGAAAACGAAAGCAATACGCGCTATGCACAGGGAGGGGTGGCAGCGGTGTGGAACGAAGGCATTGACTCCTTCGAGAAACACATCGAAGATACCTTGGATGCCGGCGACGGCCTTTGCAGTTTGGACGCCGTGCGCACCGTCGTCACCGAAGGCCCGCAGCGCGTGCGCGAGATCATCGAATGGGGCGCCCGCTTCGACAAAACGAAAGCCGACAAAGACTACGATCTCGGCCGCGAGGGCGGCCATTCCGAAAACCGCATTCTCCATTATAAAGACCTCACCGGCTGGGAGATACAGCGCGCCCTGAGCGCCAAAGCCGACCAGTTTGCCAATATCGAAGTGCTCGAGCACTACTTCGCCATTGATATCATCACGCAACACCACCTGGGCTACGTCATCACCCGCTTCACCCCCGGCATCGAGTGCTACGGCGCGTACGCCCTCAACAAACACACCAACGAGATCGAGACCTTCATCGCCCGCATGACGGTAGTGAGCACCGGCGGCGCGGGGCAGGTGTATCGCAACACCACCAACCCGGTCATCGCCAGCGGCGACGGCATTGCCATGGCTTACCGGGCCAAAGGCAGGGTAGAGAACATGGAGTTCGTGCAGTTTCACCCCACCGCCCTGTACAATCCCGCCGGCGAAAACCCGGTGTTTTTGGTTTCGGAAGCCGTGCGCGGTTTCGGCGGCATCCTCAAGAGCAGGGAAGGGGAAGAGTTCATGCACAAATACGACCCCCGCAAATCGCTGGCCCCCCGCGACATCGTAGCCCGCGCTATCGACAACGAGATCAAGCTCCGAGGCGAAGAGTGCATGTTCCTCGATTGCCGGCATTTGGACAAAGAAGCCTTCATCGCGCACTTCCCCACCATCTACGACAAGTGCCTCAGTATCGGTGTGGACCCCATGCAAGACATGATCCCCGTGGTGCCGGCATGCCACTACATGTGCGGCGGTATTAAGACAGATGAAATGGGGCGATCCACCATTCAACGTCTCTACGCAGTGGGAGAGTGCACCTGCTCCGGTCTGCATGGCGCCAACCGCCTGGCCTCCAATTCCCTGCTCGAAGCCTTGGTCTTCGGCCACCGCGCAGGCCTGGATATCGTGGCTCAAATTGATAATGCCGCCTGGAAAACCGGCATTCCCGACTGGAACGCGAGCGGCACTACCGACCCCAAAGAGATGGTGCTCATCACCCAAAGCACCAAAGAACTCAAGGAGATCATGAGCAGCTACGTGGGCATCGTGCGCAGCAATGTGCGCCTCAAACGGGCTATGGACCGCCTGCATTTGCTCTACAGCGAAACGGAAGAGCTTTATCACACCACCACCATTTCTCCCCAACTCTGCGAACTGCGCAACCTCATCACCATCGCCTACCTCATTACCCGCTCCGCTTCCATGCGACGCGAAAGCCGCGGGCTGCACTACAATACTGATTTCCCGGAAAAGCAGGATTTTATACAGACGTCGTTGTTGTGAGAGGGGGGTGGCCTGAGGCGCTAACTACAGGTTAGTTCCTCACTTTGAGGGCTGGGGCAGATTAGGCCACACAAATTATCCCTCGCCTAAAACTTACTCAATATGAAATGCTCCTTCCATTATTTCTTGTTCGAGGGGGATATGTCTTACGCTTTCCTGAAAGCAGCTCCAAATCCTGCAACTTCTTGCCGAAGGTATCATCCGCAGCCAACTTCAGGAAATCCTCGTGCAGGCCCATCACGCGCAGCACATTGAACCAGGCGCCGATGGAAACACTGGGCTTCCCTTTCTCGATGTTGTACAGTG
>CAZNYK010000004.1:27467-37099 GCA_964577215.1 uncultured Saprospiraceae bacterium | reverse complement strand
TTGAACCAGGCGCCGATGGAAACACTGGGCTTCCCTTTCTCGATGTTGTACAGTGAAGAGAATTTGTTTTTTGCGAATCATTGGTGATGAGTAAATACGAAAAAAATTATCAGAATCTGCGCGAGGAATTTTCCGATGAAGAAATTGCTGCCGCACATGTATTCCCGGATGATTTGGATCAAAAGGAAAAAGAAGAGATTGAAGGCATTGAGGGAAAGGACAGAAGAACAGAGGATGCTTTCAGAATTAAAGAGAATGAAATTATTGATGAGGGATTATTTAGAAAGAGGTAGCTTCGAAGACGAGTTTTCATTTTCAAAACAATTACCGTTGTTCCCATTATCGGGTTACAGGCTATCGCCCATCCGCCCATCCGGGAGTATGCAAACCGTAAGCCCCCACTGCCAAAAACCACCCCGCCACGGTGATAACCGTCATTGCAGCCGCCGGCGCGGGCGCCTATTTTTGTACACTCGATAACCAGTGGTTTGCTAATTTTGACAATGGCAAACCACTGGTTATCAGTTATCCCGATGAAAAATGGCTTACATTTTTTCGCAAGCCATTTTTCGCCGGGTATAATCGTCCAAATTCAAGCGATCATGGCTGCATCCACTCCCGATTATCCTTACACGCCGCGCCAGCTGCGATGGCTGGCGGCCCTGCGCATGGCCATCGGCTGGCATTTCCTCTACGAAGGCGTGGTCAAGCTCTGGAATCCCGGCTGGTCAGCAGGCTCGTACCTCATAGATTCTCAAGGCCCTTTTGCCTGGCTTTTCCACCTCATGGCCGGTAATGGGGCTGTTTTGAACGTAGTGGACTTCCTCAATGTCTGGGGATTGGTGCTGGTGGGCCTCGGCCTGATGCTGGGCGCTTTCACCCGCTTGGCGGCCGTGGGCGGCATTATCCTGCTGGCATTCTACTACCTTTCGCATCCCGCCTTGATCGGCGTGAATTATGCTATGCCGACAGAGGGAAGCTACCTGCTTGTGAATAAAAACCTGATCGAATTGCTCGCCGTTGCAGTGCTGTACGCATTTCCCAGCGGGCACATTCTGGGCCTGGACCGCCTCCTGGCCAAGCGCATCCGCATCCCGGTGTTGCAGCAGTGGATGGACAGACCGCTCTAACCCGAAATTATAGCAATCATGGAACAAAATCAAGATGATAAAACCCTGCGGCGGCGCGAGATTCTCAAAGGCTTGGCGGCGCTTCCCGTGCTAGGTGCATTTATCCTGAGTGCAGGCTCGAAACGTTTCATAGACCAGCGCATCCGAAACCGCATTCTGGAAGAACTCAACATCAAGGCCGCTTCCCCGCCATCCACCGGCCCTATGGCCGGCGACCCCATCCGCGTGGGCGTCATCGGATTCGGCGGCAGGGGCGAACACTTAGCCCGCGCCTTGGGGTTTGTCACATCGGAATGGATCGACTTCGTCAAATCGGAGAAACTGCCCAACGATACCCGGATCAAGGATTTTTACGAGCAGGAAAGCCTCAATGTGCAACTCGCAGGCGTGTATGATGCATTCGACCTCCGCATGGCAATGGGAGTGCGGGCAGGCAGTCTGAACGGGATGAAGACAAAAAGCTACCGGGATTACCGGGAAATGCTGGACGATAAAAACATCGACGCCGTAGTCATCGCCACCCCTGATCACTTGCACGCCCCGATGGCCATAGAAGCCCTCCAGGCCGGCAAACACGTATATGTCGAAAAGTGCCTGACCCACAAAGTGGGAGAAACCTACCAACTTTACGATGCCGTCAGGGCCTCCAAGGGCGTCTTCCAGGTTGGCCACCAGCATCGCCAGACGCAGAGCTTCCTCACCGCACAGGACATCATCCGGAAAAATGTACTCGGACACGTCAATCTTATCCAGACCAACACCAACCGCAACGACGACGTGGGGGCCTGGCAATACGACATTCACCCCGAGGCCAACCCGAATACGGTAAACTGGCAGGCCTTCCTCGGCAATGCGCCTGAAATCCCCTTCGACGCAGAGCATCTCTTCCGGTGGAGAAAATACTGGGCCTACGGCACTGGTTTGGCCGGCGATTTGATGACGCACGACTACGACCGCGTCAATTGCCTGCTCCATATGGGCATTCCGGCGGCGGTCACCGCTTCGGGCGGCATTTATACCCACCGCGACAACCGCGAGGTGCCCGACGTTTTCCAGGCGGTACTGGAATACCCGGATTTCTACCTCGGCGGCAGCCAGCCGGAGGGAAAAGAACGGGGCATGACCTTCCTGTACAGCGCCACCCTCGGCAACCAGTACAACCGGGGCACCCTGCTCATGGGGCACGACGCCACCATGGAACTGGGAGATGCCCTCACCGTTTGGCCCGACCCTGTATCCACCCGGTACCTGCCCATGCTCGAATCCGGCATGCTGCAACCCGACCTGCCCATGTACGCCTACGATCCGGCAGCCCAGGCACAGGGCATCGACGCCGTCACCAGTGCCACGGCCAAATACTTCGCCGACAAAGGGCTGCTCTACACCTACCGCGACGGCAAGCGCGTGGACTCCACCTTCCTGCACCTGCGCGAATGGCTCAGCGTGATCCGCAACGGGGGCAAGGTGAGCGCCGGTATCGAAGAGGGCTTCGAAGAAGCCATCACTGCACACATGACTACCATCGCGTATCGCTCCGGCAAACGCATCACCTGGGATGCCGAAAACCGGAAGATCGAAGGGGTGACGGACGGGGAGTTGGAGGAGATGGGGATGGCGTGAGGCAGGCGTAGCGCCGCTGCTGCCCCCAATGCCCTTCCCAAAGATAAGCCCTCCCTGACCGGCCGGCAACCTCTCTACACCCGCGGCGGCAGCATCTTGTACAATACCGGCGTCACAATGCGCGACAGGAAGGTGGAAGTGATCAGGCCGCCGATGAGCACCCAGGCCAAGGGGGAGTACAACGGATTGAACTCGATGGCCAAGGGCGTGAGGCCGCCGATGGCCGTGAGCGCCGTGAGCACGATGGGCACAAAACGCACCTCTCCCGCCTTGCGTATGGCTTCCTCCAGCGGCACGCCCTCCTGCCGGAGTTGGTTGGTGAAATCCACCAGGAGGATGGAGTTTTTGATCTCTATGCCGGCCAGGGCGATCAGCCCTACCACAGCCACGAAGGAAAAGGTGTAACCCGTAGCCAACAGGATGAGTATGGCGCCGATGATGCCCAGCGGTATGACCGACAACACGATGAGCGTGCTCTTGAAAGTGCCGAACTCCAGCACCAGCACGCCCAGGAACCCGAAGATGGTGAATACGATAATGGCGCCCATACCTCCGAAAGATTCCGCCCGGGTCTCGGCTTCGCCGGCTACGGCATAGCGGTAGCCTTTGGGAAAGGAGAACTGCTCGAGCTTCCTGACTACCTCCGCGTTGACATCGTTGGCTAAAAAACCGCTGCGCACGAAGCTGCTCACGGTGATGTAGCGTTGCTTGTCGTAGTGCTTGATCACCGGCGGCGAAGTCTGAAACTCGATATCGGCCACTTGCCGAAGGGGTACGGCGGCGCCCGTAACGCTGTTCACATATATCTGCTTGAACACGTCCAGGTCGGGAAAGGGGCCTTTCTCCACGGTGGCGATCATGTCGTAGTCGCGCCCACCGGCGTTGGTGAAGGTTCCTACATTGAGGCCTGCAACGCCCAGGCGAATGGTGCGGTCAATTTCAACGGTAGGAATGCCGAGCATGCCGGCTTTTTCCTTGTTGATGCGCACTTTGAGGTCGGTGCGCAGGGTAGAGAGCGGATTGTTCACATAAATGGCGCCCGGGGTTGCGGCTATGAGTTCTTCCACCTGCAGGGCCACACTGCGCAGCGTGTCCAGGTTTTCGCCGAACACCCGTATGGCTACCGGCGCGTCAATGGGCGGACCCTGCTCGAAGTTTTTCACCTCTATTTTGGCATTGGGGTAAACCATAAATGCCTCGCGCAACTCGTCTATGATCTGCTCTTTTTCTTTCGGCCCCACTTCCGGCTGTAACTGTACGAAGACCTGCCCGTAGTTGCTCGCTTCGTTGCGGGGTATTTCATTGTAATAAATGCGCGGATTGCCCCGGCCGGTGTTGGCCGTGAAATACCGAACCCGCGGGTGTTGTGCCAGCACGCTTTCCACATGGCGCACCGCGGTATCGGTGGCGGCAATGGCCGTGCCTTCCGGCAAATTGACATTCACCATGAACATCGGCTTTTCCGATGCCGGGAACAGGCTGAAACCCACCTTGGGTATCAGGGTGAGCGCTCCGGCAAAAATGATCAACGCCGCGAACAGGGTGAGCTTCGGCCAGCGCAGGGCGCGCTCCAGGATGCGCGAATACGTACCCTGGATGAGCCAGTTCAGCGCCCGCATGAAAAAATTGCCGCGGGGATCGTGTTTCTCCCCGAGTATCCTGCTCGATAAAAAGGGCACGATGGTCAATGACACGAACAGTGAAGCCGCCACCGTAGCGACTACGGCTACCGGCAGGCTGCGGATGAAATCTCCCGACGCCTCGGGCAGGAAAAGGAGCGGCAAAAAGGCCAGTATGAGCGTGACCGTACACCCCACTACCGCCAAGGTGATCTGTTGGGTGGCTTCAATGGCGGCCTGCCGTTTGCTTTTGCCCATGCGCAGGTGCCGCTCTATGTTTTCCACCACCACGATAGAGTCGTCCACCAAGATGCCAAGCGCGATGATGAAGCCTACGATGCTCAATTGATTGAGCGAATAGCCGAGAATACTCAGCCCGCTAAGCCCCATGGCAATGGAGAGCGGAATGGAGATCATCACCACGATGGCCGCCCGGAAACCCAAGGGGAGCAGGGTGAGCGATACCAAGAAGATGGCGATCAGGAAGTCTTTGGAAAAACGGCCCAGGCGTTTGCCCACCGACTCCGACTGATCAAAGGGCACTGCCATTTCGATGTTGGGCGGCAATTGCTCTTCGAAGGATTGCAGCACCGGCCGGAACGCATCGCGGGTGGCGAAGATGTTCTCCCCGCTCTTTTGGGCTACGGTTACGAGTACGGCCCTGTGCCCGTTGAAGCGGGTGATGTGCGTGGGGGCTGCATCGATGACATCCACCTCGGCAATGTCGCCTAAGTAAATGATCTTGCCGGCATCGGAATGTACAATGGTTTGGCGTATTTCATTCAGCGAGGCGTAGTCGCCGCTGGTTTTTACATTGTATTTCCGGGCGCTGAGGTAAATGCTTCCGGCGGGTATATTGACGCTTTCGCTTTGCAGGGCGCCGAGCACGCGGGTAAGCGGGATGCGGCTTTCGGCCATTTTGTCCAATTGCAGGGTAATGCGCACCTGTTGCTCGGGGAATCCCCAGGTTTTAGCGTCCTTCATGCTTTTGATGCGCTCCAGGTCTTCCTTCAGCCGTTCGGCATGTTCTTCGAGCAGGCGGTACGGAGCATTCTCCGACACCAGCGCAATTTGAAGGATGTTCACCCCCGAGGGCGATATGCGGTTGATCCTCAGATCGTACAGGTCGTCCGGCAGATCGGGCATAATGCTGTTGATCTCGCGCACGAGTTCCTGGTACTTGTCGTCAGGGTTGCTGGAGTAGATATACTCTACCCGCAAAACGGCCACGCCGTCGTCTATGTCTGTGGCGATGAGCTTGATATCGGCCAGCTCGCTCACCTTATTTTCGATGGGGTCCACCACCAACTTTTCCACATCAGCCGGGCCGGCGCCCGGGTAGATGGCCGTGATGATGAAAATGGGAGCGTCCATCTCCGGGTCTTCGGCTTTGGGCATATTGAGCAAAGACGATACGCCCAGCGCGATGAGCATGATGAAGACGATGAGGGTGAATTGGTAATTTTTTACCGAAAAGGAGGCGATTTGCATAGGTGTGTTTTTTTAGCAGAGAGCAGAGAGCAGAGAGAGGGCAGAGGGTACGGAAGGTGAAGCTGGAAGAACTGGCGGAACCCGCTTTCGGAACAGAATTTTTCTATGAAACCCGGTTCCCCCGATTAACCCGGTTCCCCCGATTAACCCGGTTCCCCCGATTCCCCCACTACTCACGATCATTTACAATCACGATACGGGAGCGTTCCGTCAAATAAGGCGATCCGGCGGTGATGACAGCTTCGACGCCATCCAGGCCCTGTATGACAAGCGCGTGGGTGTTGGTCAGTTCGCCGATGAGTATGGGTATTTTGCGAACGCTGATGCTGTCGGCGCCGGGTACAAAAACAAAAGCCCGTTTGCCGTCGCCTTCAATGACGGCCTCGATGGGGATCATGACGCTGCCGGCAGCGTTGCCCGGGGTGCGGGGGTAGAGTTCCGCTTTGGCGAACATTCCGGAAGCGAGCGGTTTGCCTTTGGCTTCCAGTTTTACTTCCACTGTATAAAGCCCGCTCATGGGGTCGGCAGTGGGGGAGATGAGAGAAGTTTTGCCTTGGAATGCCTCGCCGGCATAGGCATCCAACCGTACCTCGGCCCTATCGCCGGGGCGCAGGCGCACGCGGTCTTTGTCGGGCAGGCCCAGCCGCGCTATCCAGTCGGCGGGGCCGGTTCCGTGCAGGGCCAACACCGGCAGGCCGGGGGCGGCAAGTTCGCCCTCGTTGGCCAATTTTTTTACCACCACGCCGGCGTGGGGCGCCCTGATCTCCGAGTATTGGAGGTTGAAGCGTGCGATCTCGCGGTTTTGTTTAGCGAGGTCATATACGGTCGTCAGGTTTTGCACTTGCTCCAGGGTGGCTGCCGAATCGCGATAGAGGTTCTGCACCCGTTCCAGGTCGCGTTTGGCCTTGTCCACGCCATATTGCGCCTGGGTCGCTTGCGCCGTGATTTCCGTAAGGTCTAATTTGGCCAAAAGTTGGCCTTTCTGCACCCGGGCGCCTTCCTCTACATGAATTTTCTGAATGACGCCGCCGGTTTTGAACGACAAGCGGCTTTCGGTGCCGGAGGCCACAATGCCTGTGGCTGGAATCGACGCGCTGCTGCCTGCCGCCTGTACCGAAACTATTTTAACGGGAATTTCCAGCCCGGCAGGTTCCTTGGCCTCGGGGACGGCGGCTTCCTTATTGCCGCAGGAGCTGAGTGCCGCGAGCGGGAGGAGGAAGAGGATTGATAGGTATTTCATGATTTTTGATTGATGAGTGACGATTTTTGATTTTTGATTTTACCGGGCGGCTTTGTTCTACATTCCCATTGCCCGCTGCAGTTCCGCCTGTCGCACCTGCGCTTCCAACCGCGCTATGGACAGGGCGATTTCCGCTGTAGTGACTTTGTTGCGGGCGTCGAAGAGTTCCAATTGAATGGCCTGCTGCTCTTCGTATTTGCGCTGCACGATGCGGAAAGCGCTGCGTGTGCTTTCCACTGCTTTGCGGGCTTGTTCCAGGGATCTTTCAGCGGCGTACAGTTCCTGCCAGGCCTGCGTGACCTGCAGGCGTATCTGTTGCCGCAACAATTCTTGTTGATTGGCTAATTCCAGCCCTTGCAGGCGGGTTTCCTGTTCTTTGGCCAATTTCTGGTACCCGCTGAAGATGGGCCAGGACAATTGCAGGGCGCCGAGCGCGTACCACTGTTCGCTGTTGAATTGATAGCCGAATCCCTGCGCTCCTGCATCTACGGCCAGAGCCAGGCGGGGCATTTTGCGGTTGCTCTCCTGCATGGCCAGCAAAGTGGAATTGACCCGCAGGGCGGCATCGAGTTGGCTGGGTTCCTTGCGGTTGGCCCAGGCCCTTTCAACACATAGATCCAAAGGCTCCATGGCCTCGATGGGGGCGTTGTAAAAGAGCGTGTCGGCTATGATGGGTAAGTCTAATTCGCGCTGCAACAGGAAATTGAAATACGAGCCGGCCAGGGCCGAGTTCTTACCGGCCTTCACGATGTCAGTTTCCAGCTTGCTGAGTTCGTACTCGGTATTGTACACGGCATCGGGGGTGGCCTTATGGTTGGCGACCAGGCGCTGCGTAACGCGGTGCAGCTCTTCCACTACTACTTTTGAGGATCGGTAAATGCGCGCGGCCTCCAGCGTTTGGAGGTATTGCAGGTAGGCTTTCGTGATGTCGTAGCGAAGTTCCGTAGCCTGTACTTCCCGGGCTGCACGGGGAATGGCCGCGCTCTCCTCCCGGATGCGCTTGTTGTACCGGATGTCGGTATTGTACAGCGGCTGCACCACCCGGAAGCGGGTGTCGTGGAAGCCGTCAGGCAGGAATTGCTCCTTCACGTTTTCGATTTGGGGAAATTGGTTGGACTGTGTCAGTTGGTTGAGGGTGCTGTACACCGGGTTCACCAGGTCGCCCACCGGAATGAGGATACTTCGCCCACCGGCGGCGCGGGTGTAAGTAGCCTCAAAACTCACAGAAGGATAAAACAGCCCTTTGGCCTGCCTGATCTGCTCCATGCTTTGCTGCACGGCAAGCTCGCTGTTGCGCAGGTTGAGGTTGGCGGCCAAGCCCTCGCGGATATAGTCTTCCAGTACAGGGCTTTGAGCCTGGAGGAATCCGGAAAATGCAAAATGCAAAATGTAAAATGTAAAAGCCGGGCGAAGGAAAGGTTTCATTGTTTGGTGTTAAGTGTGTATTAAGTAAACAGTGTTTATTGAATTGACAAAAAAAACATCCAAATTGCACCTCAACATAGCCCCGAAACGACCCGGGGTCAATACCACAAAGGACGCGGCGGTCAAGCACATCTTCCTTCCCTCACCTGCGGCCCGCTACGGCGCAACACATCAGCACATCAGCACATCAGCAAATCAGCACATCTATATCCGCATCACCCGTATGAGATGGTCCATCACTGCCTCCATCTTGTGTTCGGGTTCCTCCAATTCCACCATGGCGAATCGCTCCCTGATGTAGAGCGTGGCCATGCCATGTACCACCGACCAAGCCAGTATAGCGCCTTCTTCTGCGTTGGAAATGCGGATGAGGTAGCGGTCGATGCATTCCTGTATAGTGCTTACCAAAAGCTCGTAACTCTTTTGTCCGTGGTGCCAGTCTGAGTCTGCATCACCGCAGAGATGCCGTTCTTTGAGCGTGGTCATGGGCGCGCGCATCACGAACATGAGATCGTAAAACTCGGGGTTTTCAATTGCAAAGTGCAGGTACGTGCCGCCAATGGCCTTGAGGCGCTCCAAGGGATCGGTCACGGCGGCTGCAGCAGCCATCTGCCCAAACAACAGCTCGAAACCGCGATGGTGAATTTCGAAGAACAACTCGTCTTTATCCTTGAAATACAGGTAGATGGTTGCCGGGCTGTATTCTATGGCGTCTGCAATTTGCCGGATGCTGGTCTTTTCATATCCCTCCTTGAGGAACAACTCAATGGCTGCGTCCAAAATGCGCTCCCGCATTTCTTCTCTTTCCCTTTGCTTGCGCTCCTGTACGCCCATTTGTTGCAATTTTCGGATAACAACGCAAATTTAATGAACAGTGTTTAATTTGTGAGTGATTTTTTTAAAAAAAATGCCACATCGGCTCGAATTGCCATGTTACTCCGCGCGGCTGAAGCGCGTTTCCCATCATATTTTATTCGACGGGTAGCCTCAAGGCATTTTTCTCTATCTTCATCCCCGCAAAACCGCCATCCATGGCATCCAGACAAACCGTCATCTCCCTCTTCTGCATAGCTGCCATGGCACTCCTGCCGCTGCCGGCTCAGGACG
>CAZNYK010000004.1:0-27367 GCA_964577215.1 uncultured Saprospiraceae bacterium | reverse complement strand
ATCTCCCTCTTCTGCATAGCTGCCATGGCACTCCTGCCGCTGCCGGCTCAGGACGGGCTTAGCGAATGGGAGGAAAAGGCAGCCGCTTTTGAATATGACGTACACCCCGACAGCCTCGCCTTTTATTACCGGAAAATTGCGGCGCATCACCGCCTGCACGACAGCCTCGCCCCCTGGGCCTATGCCTGGTGGGACTGGCAGGCCGCCGTGTTCGACGACTCCCCGCTGGCCCTTTCGCTGTTAGACTCCGCCCTGCTTCAGACTTGGCGCGCGCCGCAAAACGCATACGAAGCAGAGGCGATGGTATGGGTGCAGGTCAACCGGGGCTATCACTTGTTTCAGCTTGGCAAGGTACTCGCTTCCGTTAATGCCTACGAAGAGGCGCTCCGCAGGTACCAACAATACCCCATGCCCGATTTTGACGCCCTGGAATACCTCTACCTGCCTCTCGGAGCGCACTATACCCGCCTGGGCGACAACGAAAAGGCGCGGGCGCTTTACGAGCAGGCTATCCTCCAGCACCCCCAAGGCCCGCAGGACGGCGCACTGGCCGGGCTGTACAACAATATCGGGCTGACGTACTGGAACGAGGGAGATCAGGAGCAGGCCATAGCAACTTATGAGAAAGGGCTGGCCTGCCGCGGTATTTCCCCCATTAAATCGGCCCTTCTGCATTTTTCTTTGGCCCAAAGCTGCTTTGCCGCCGGCCTTATCAACCGGGCCGATGCATACGCGGCAATGGCCGTCGCCGGCTTGGAAAAGATAAAAAGCGTCTCGCCGGATGAAGAGGGCCTGGACGATTATCTCGCCGGCGCGTATGCGCTCAAAGCCAAATTGCTGATGCACAATGGCAATGCGGCGGCAGCTTCCCCCCTGTTGAAATCCGCCCTTGCTTTGACGAAGGCCGCCCGGGGTACCTCCCGGCATCGCGACGTGGCCAAAATCCAGGTTGAAATGGGCCGGCTCCACTTGCAGCGCCAGGACGAAAAGCAGGCGCTCCAGGCCTTCCACGCAGCGCTGGCCGGCCTCATTCCCGGGATCCCGGAGAATGAAGCCGATGCATTGCCTGGTGCCGCGCAATTGTATGAGGAGAATACCATTTACGAAGCGCTGGAGGGCAAAGCCGATGCCCTGGAAGCAAGATACCGCCGGGGTAAGAACCGGGATGACCTGCGCCGGGCGCTCTCGTGCCATCGCTTAGCCGCTCAAACTGAGATCATGCTGCGACGCTTGTTGCAGTACGAATCCTCCAAGATCACGCTGCTATCTCAGAGCCGGCGCCGGGCAGCCAAGGCCATTGCCATTGCCAGGGAATTATATGCTGCCACCGCTGATATATCCCTCTTGTATGAAGCCTGGGCTGTGGCCGAACAAGTGAAATCAGTCATCCTGCTGGAAGCTGTTCAGAACAACCGCTTCCGGGATGAGGTGGGCGCAGGAGACCCCTTGCCTGCCGAAGCGAGGCGCATCCGGCAGCAGGTGGCATACTTTGAGCGGCAGTTGCTGCTGGAACCCTCCTCGACCTTGCGCCCCGAATGGGTTGTACAATTGGAGGAACTCAAGCGGCGCTTGACCGAAACCGAACGGGAATTGCAGGAGAGATATCCGGCATGGACAACCTTGCGCGCCAGAACTGAAACATTCAGCGGCATTTCTATCGAAGCCTTTCGCGATAGCCTGCCGGGATATGCCCTGGTGGAATACTTTGTGGGAGACGAGCAAATTGAGGTATTCGGCCAACCGCCGCAAGGAAAAGCCGTGTGGATAACCATCCCTCAAGCCGACTCGCTCGGCGCCGGGGTGCAGCGTTTTCTCTCCCTTATGCAGTCGCGCACGGCGTTGCAATCGCCGGAGGCTTATCGCCGGACTGCTTACGATCTTTATGCGCAACTGCTCGAGCCTCTGCTGAGGGCCTTCGGAGAGCAACCCCGCAACCTGCTCATTGTGCCGGATGCGTGGCTGGCCTTTTTGCCTTTTGAAGCCTTGTACTCCGAGCCGGCGCCGGAGGGCGGCTGGGAGCGCGCGCCCTTCCTTTTGCGGAGCTTCGGCATCCACTACGATTTTTCGCTTGCCGTTTCGCAGAGCCGGCGCGGGCTTTCCCGCATGGCAGCGAGGAACATCGCACAATTCGCGCCCCGCTTCCAGGATGGCAGGCGCAACTTACCTCCCCTGCTGCAAAGCGCCGCTGAAGCCCCGGTTTCCAACACCTGCAAGAGCAGGCAATATGCGGATGCAGATGCGGATTTTGAAACCTTCCGCCAAATAGCCCCTCAATATCGCGTGTTGCATCTTTCCACCCATGCAGGCGTGGATTCCGGCGGTGTCCTTCCCCGCGTGGAATTCTACGACCGTTCCGCCTACCTGCCCGATGTATATGCCCTCGACTTGCGTGCAGAACTCGTAGTGCTTAGCGCCTGCCAGACGGCCCTCGGGCAATTCCGCCAGGGCGAAGGCGTGATGAGCCTCTCGCGTGCGTTCACCTATGCCGGCGCGAAAGGCTTAGTGGCGAGCCTGTGGACGATAAACGAAGCGTCCACTGCCAAAATATTGCAGCAAATGTACGCCATGCTCGATGGCGCCGCCGCAAAACCCCGGGCGCTGCAGGAAGCCAAACTCCGGTATTTGGATGATGCTGCGGTGCCGGCCTGGGAGAAATCTCCTTACTATTGGGCCGGCTTGGTATATACGGGCGACGAGGCGGGGATGGCTGGGGCGCCATGCAGTTCCAGGTGGTGGTGGTGGCCGGCGCTCCTCGGATTGCCCGTTCTGCTATGGATGATCCGCCGGCGGAAGCGTTAATTCTGCCGCTTTTTCCAGCAACCACTTCTGGCCGTAAAATACAGGGGCGGCGGCCATTTCAGCAACGAGGCTACTTACGGCTTCCCGGTCGGAAGCATGGCGGGCCGGCCGGCGCTTTCTCCAGTCATCGTACAGGGAAGGTACGGCGTGGATGAGATTGTGCAAAGCACGCAGATTGTTGATAAATGCGCGATAAGAGCGAACCTTGGGCGCAGCGATCTTCTTTTGCTGATCGAAGACGAATTTGGCGAAAGCGTTGAGAAAATTGTCCAATGCCTCCGATTCCCGGAGTTCGAAGTAAATGCGGGCCAGCAGGCTGCGGTCGGCTAATTTGTAATACACATCATCCGGGTTGGACTGCAACAGGAACGCCTGCGCTTTTCGGAAATCCCCCCTGTGAAAATGGAGCAGGGCCATGTTTTGCAGGTATGTCGCTGCTCTGTAGCCCTCCGGGGATATGCGTTCGCGATGCGTTTCGATGAAGCGGGCGCTCCATTGGTGTTCATTGACGTTGAGCGCCGCATTGACCACATTCCTGAAAACGGCATGGTGGAGCTGGCCGTCCCGGTACAAAATGCCGTTGTCCAACTGTTCCCGGTACAATTCAAAAAGCCGGACATAGTAGGTCTGTACCGGGAATACTAATTTGGCGGCATTTTGCAGGCAGGCGTAGCCGTCGCGCAGATCGGCATGGGGAATGCCGGAGCCATGCAATTGCAGAAAACTGTGGAGGGCATTAAAATGCGCCGTATCGCCGGGATGCAACAACACCTGCATGATGAGGTACTGCAATTCCACCGCCGGGTCTTCGAGGAGATGCGGAGTAGCCTCCAGCGCCTGGAGCACTTCTTCCTTCCAACTCAGGCGGTACCCCGTTTTGCTCACTGCGCCCCGGCTGAGCATGGCATTGAGGAATTTGATCTTGGTGGCTACAAAGAACAGATCGAGGCTGTCGTTGAGTTGCTGAAGGTTGGCCTCGCCGGTTCGGTCGTCGCTGCGGTTGAGAAAATCAGCCCGTATCATTTCCGACTCCAGGAGCAAGGCGAAGCGCCGGAAACTGCCGCGCGCCTCCTCAAGGATTTGCTCCATGCGCCGGAATGCCGCGCCGAGATGGTCGTCTAATTCCAGTTCATCATAACGCCTCAACAGGTACAAAGTGCGCCTGCTTTCGTCTTTCTCCAATTCCGAGCAGGCGAGATATTGCTCGGCCAGTTTGAACAATTGGGAACTCAGGCGATTGAGCGCCGCCTTGTCGAAAGGCTTTTCGGGGCCCCACACTTGTGCAAAAGCAGAAGAAGCATTCAGTTCAGGATGTTTAAATTCCGGTGCAAAAAAGAGCAGATACCGGTACAAGGCCGGCGCCTTTTCATTGCTGTTGAAAAAGGGCGAAGCGAGGAATTTATCGAAACCGGAAAGTTCCGGCGCCGGCATCCGGCGCAGCAGTTCCAAAAGACGAGAATGCAGC
The DNA here is from genome assembly GCA_964577215.1 of uncultured Saprospiraceae bacterium. Classification (GTDB taxonomy): domain Bacteria; phylum Bacteroidota; class Bacteroidia; order Chitinophagales; family Saprospiraceae; genus UBA2329. Next base: position 23,103 of record CAZNYK010000004.1, on the reverse strand, counting down.
ATATTATTGACAATCAGCCAAAAATACCGTAATTTGCAATAAAAACACCGATTGGCCATGAAAACGATTGCTTACACCCTCTTATTTACCTGTTTTTTCTCTTTCCGCGCTTTGTCGCAAGCCCCTCCCTCATGCAACAGCTCCGATCTGCGCTATACCAATGTGCTCAACGACGCCACGGGAGCAACCCTGTTCTTTGCCCTCAGCCCCCCTCAACCGATGGTGCAAAGCTATTTTCTGGCCTATACTTTCAATATAGATACCGGCCCGGTAGCCGATTCCCTGCCCGTACCCGTGCCCGGCAGCCCGCAAAGCCTGGCCGGCATACCGAACAACCGCCTCCATGCCTTTACCGCACGGAATATCTGTACGGACGGCTCCGTGCATACCGGCGCCACTTTTTTTCTCGATTTCCGCAATGCGCACGAGGATTGCCCCGCGATCCGCGATTTCCAACTATTGGACCTCAACCCGAATTTCATCGCCTTTGCCTGGGGGCCGGATCCACAGGTGGACAGCTTCCGCGTGTCGTATCAGGCGGGCGCATTGCCGCAGCAGGACAATTTCACCCCGGAGCCGTTCTGGGAACAGGCGCTTTTCCCCGCCACCGTGCATACTTTCAGCATCGCGGCGCTCTGCACAACGCCCGGCTTGACAGAGCAAGCCGTAGTGGAAGGCCCTGAGTTCCGTTTTTCCATTATTATCATCGACGACATCAAGGCCATTGCCACCCCCTGGGATACCATTCAAGATGCGCTGTGCCAGGGCTATCGCATTCAGTGCAGCCATGGAGACTACGGCACGAACAAAGAGCTGTTTATCTCCGACCATCCTCCACTCAGCGGAATGGCGGGGTCTTGCCCGGTAGTCGTACCCGTACGCGATCCCCGGGATCTGGCAGAAGGGCTTGTCATTGCGCCCAACCCCGTTTCCGGCGCCGAGGTATGGTGCAGCTTTGCACTTCGGGGCGCCGCGCCGGTTTGGATAGACATCCTCGACTACTCCGGCCGTTTGCACCGGCGTTTGCCGGTAAGGCTTTCCGAAGGTGCGCACCGCATTCCCGTCCCTACCGGATCGCTGCCTCCGGGGCTGTATGTGGTCCGGCTTCAAAACGGCGGCAGGGTTTTTTCTTCCAAATTTGTGAAGCTCTAAGCCGGGGTCCAATGGATTTTCGGATTTTTTGGTAATGGGCGCCCTGTCCAGGGATTCATGCTTATTCCATTGATTTTAAGCAATTTGAAAAAAGGTAATTGGATTTTTCCGGATGGAACCTGCCAAAATCCGGACTTGGCAGAGAAGATACCTGGTCAAAATTGTAATGGCAAATGCCTGTTCCTGTAGGGCATTTTTGTGGCGTAATCATTATTCACCACAAAATCACTTGCCATGAAAACCACACTGATATCTAAGAGCATCCTCGCCGCACTCATCCTATGGGCAACCGGGCTTACCACTGCCGCTGCACAAGAGGCGGGCAAAAAAACGGAGACAGCTACGTACAAGTTTTGCTATGACAAAAAGTTGGCAGAAAAATATGACGATATGGACTATGCCAGCGACTTGCACATTACCTTTAAAAGCAAGGCTGAGTTGGTGGTACCCGAAAACAGCAAAATCGGCGGCAAATGGGGCTCATTCAGCAGGGCATATAAAACCGAACACCATTTCCCGCCACGCGACGCTAAAGGAAATTGTCAGTTTTACGGAGCGGAGGGCAGAATACATGACGGACACTGTATCCAAATTCAATTCCGGGGCGATACGATGCCGACAATCACTGATTGGTACTGGACACATGGATGCATAAAATTGCGACGAAAAGAAGGCTACTCTTCACCGGAACTCATCTCCCACATCCCCCAGCCCGGCCCGGCTTCCCCTTCTAAGGCTTTGGTATCTGTCGGCGCCGGACTTTCCCAGCCTTTCAAGCGCCCGGGGGACATCTACATCTCCTACACTCAACTGCACGACAACTTCACGCGCAACATAACTGCCCAGCCCGAAGTATTTGAGATGCTCACCGAACAGCTTGGAGGCGTATTCATACCGGGCGACAATACAGATCCCAGCCAACACATCCTGCCCGACGCCACGCTCCGCGCCTCCGCGCAGGTCATACCCGGCCTCCAATTGGGATTTTCCCCCATTCGCAACCTTGAGTTCACCGCCGGCGCGCACTATTTCCGCCGCACCTTTACCGGCCGGTTCCCCATCACGGTGATCCCCTTTGAAGACCCTGCTCCCCGCATCGAATATGGCGCCATCACTGCCTCTTCACAAGGGCTGCTGCTCGATGCCGGCTTGAAATACCTGCTGCCGGGCAAGGTGCGCCCTTACGTGGAGGCAGGCGGTCGTTGGCTGGGCGTGCTGCAACATCTAACGCAGATGCAGGTAGCCGGGCTGGCGTTCCCCTTCGACGAGATAGAGATTCCATCCGGTTTTTCCGGGTATGCAGGCGCAGGCGTACGCGCTTACATCGGGTCTCACGCTTATGTGCAAGCTGGCGCAATACTGGCCAAGTGGCCGGGCGCCGATTACGCGCCGGGCGGCCACGTAAGCCTGGGCTGGACTTTTGGGAATACCGCGAAAAGAGGCGCGCAGGCGAATCAGCTATTGTTAAACGCCGACGACGATGAAGTCGATTATGACAAGATCACCAAAAGAGATGAACTGCCCAAGCTCATCATCCCGGGCTACGACAGGTACACTACCGAGCGGGCGATTAACGGTTTGTCGCATGAGAAAGCCATGAAAAAGGCTTTTTCCAGCGAACGCGCCCAGAAGCGCTGGAGCGAGGTATTCAAACGAATCTACGGGAAGTGACCGGGCAGCAGCGCAATAATCCCATTGACTGTGGGCCGGCCTTCGGGCCGGCGCTTTATTCCTCTTCACATTTTTTCACCTCAAAAATTTCAATATCATGAAAAAGCAATCAATTTTTTCAATCCAGACTTTCGGCTTCAGCTTTCAGCGGGCCCTGATCTTTACCTTTACCATTGCGATACTTGCCCTTGCAGGTTGTAAAAAAGAAAGCGACATCGTCCCCTATAGCGACGATGACGACTGCCCGCCGGAGTTAGTAGCATTCAACTATGATGGCGACCGGGTGGCCATAGAGGCCTTTTACCGCCAGAACCTGCACAAGTATTGGGCCGACTACGGATTTCCGGCGCTGAGCAACCTCTCCCAAATGCTCTCGACATTGGGGGAAACCAACGCCCAATCGCCCTTCGAAGGCGCAGCTGCAGCCTTTTCGGCAGAGATGTTCTTCAGTGCCTTGGAATCCGGGCAACTACCCCAGCCGGTTGTGCAGGACTATTTTGCCATGCCGACTTCCAATCCCTGGTTTGCGGTGTTGAAAAGCATTCGCCGCTACGGCGAGCAAATTTACAACGCTGCCTCTCAGGGCAATCCCGCGGCTGCGCACCGCGCCCGCGACGAATTGCAGCGGCTCACCATGCGCTGCTTCGACCGGGAATCCTTACTCGACCTGAGCGTCATCGGCAATAAAGGATTTGATGTGTTGCCGCAACCGATGGTCAACGTCCGGCTTTGCTGCGGAAAAAATCACCTGTCCAATTTCGTACAACAACCGCCCGCAGGCGGCGTAGCAGATGACTCCCGGAAAAAATGGACTGATATCACAGGCGTACCCTGGAAAACGGATCACAACGGCTCCTGCGCCGCAGTAGCGTCAGGCGCATGCGCACACAAACTCGGACTGCTGAAGGAGGATGTCAACTCCGATGAGTGGAACGACCTCTCTAAAGGCATCGGCGCCGTTAAGGAAGGCGGCGCCCCGGTAACCGGGAGTTCTTCCATCGAATCGTGGTTCAACGGCAAAGGATACGGAATGACCACCGCCAGGGATAAGGCCGGCGAATCTGCAAGTCAAGAGGCAAAAAAGGCTTTGGAGAAAGGCTGCGACGTGATGCTCTGGTATGAAAACACCAACGGATCGGGACACATTGAAGTAGTAACCGCTATTGATATGGACGCTAACGATTCCAAGAAGAGCAGCGTAAAAACCCTTTCCTGGGGCCAATCTGCTACCACGACCTTCAAATCGGGCAAATTTTCCGGCAAAAGCGATGGCAGCCGGTACCGTCCCCAGGGTCAGAACAAGGGCTGGCTGGAAGGCGAAGGCGGCGCAAAACTGATCTACTTCTGCAAGAAATAACGCTTATACCCGGCGAAAAATGGTTCACAAAAAATAAACCATTTTTCATCGGAATAACTGATAGCCAGTGATTTGTAATCTTACACCGCTTTTCCCGGCGGGACAGGTCGCGCAGGAAAGTACGAGGGCGCCCTTGCAGCTTCCGCCACCGGTTTGCTCGGCGATGTGCAGGCCCGGTATTACCTGCCCGGCAGGCTCTTACGCCCCTATCTTGGTGGCGGTGCGCGAGGGCAGTGGGGGCTCAGCAGTTCCTCCTCGGCAGAGATGGCCGGGGAGCGCTGCCCTTTGACATGAATGCTGTTGCCGACAACACCTTCTCCGCCTTCGGCGACGCAGGCCTGCGGCTGAATCTCGGCAGGAATGCCTACCTGCAGGCGGGCGCCTCGTATGCAAAAGTTCCGGGAGCGGAGTACGCGGTGATGGGAGAAGTGGGTTTGGGCTGGAGGTTCTAGCTCTTTATTCGATTCCCCGGGGTTTATGGTGTGGAGCGTGGGAGGCCGGATTTTTTATATAGCTGTGATTATTGTCACCAAATGCATTTCGCCGGCATGCTACATTTGCCGCGGAAACGCGCCGGCTCTTTGCCTCCCGTTTCATATCAGTCACTGTTTTTCAATGAAAAGCCATCGAAGGAATGAAACCGATCGTTTTGTTGATCCCTGCCCTGTTGGCAGCCGGGATTTGGAGTTGTTCTCCAGGTCCAACCCACGATGAATCCGGCATGACTCCTCTCCAGAAGCTGGAGGCCGGCAATGAGAGGTTCGCCTCTTTCCATCCCATCCACCCTGACCAGACGCTGAAAAGGTTGCAGGAATTGGAAAAAGGTCAGAAGCCTTACGCGGTTATTGTGAGTTGTTCTGACTCGCGGGTTCCGCCAGAACTAGTGTTCGATCAGGGCCTGGGCGACTTGTTCGTCATCCGCACTGCGGGCAATGTCATCGGCGATTTCGAACTCGGCAGCATTGAATACGCGGTAGAACACCTCGGGGTGAGCCTGGTCGTCGTCATGGGGCATGAAGAGTGCGGCGCCATAAAGGCATTCCTTGAAAGCGACGCGCACGAGGCGGAGGGCCATATCAAAGATATTGTAAAAGCCATCCAGGAGGAGCCTGAAGAACAGGAGGTGCTTCGCGAAGCAGGCAGAAAAATTGACCCGGCCGTACGTGCCAATATCCGGCATGGAGTAGAACAGTTGAAAAACTCAGGCCCGATCCTGGCTGAAAAGGTTCAGGAAGGAAAGCTCAACATTGTAGGCGCCATGTACAATATCGACAATGGAAAAGTTGAAATCCTACGGTAGGCGGGTCTTTCCCAAGACCATGTTATAACGCCGCTTCCGCTTCTACAGGAACAGGCATCTTCACCGGTACCACCCATCCGTGCGTATCGGGGAAACGGCCGGAGCGCAAGCCGTCAATGTGGTCTTTGGCCCAAATGCCGATTTTGCGCGCTTCCACGGGGGGGAGTTCCATGAGCACATCCTTGTATTGTATATGCGACACATGGGAAACGACCGCCGCGGTACCGGCCCCGAAGACTTCCTGTAAAAGCCCCTTGCGATAGGCTTCCGTCAGTTCATCAATAGAGATACGGCGTACTTCCACCGGGAATCCCTCCTCCTTCAGCAGGGTGATGATGGTGTCGCGGGTGATACCTTTGAGGATGGCGCCATCGGTGATCGGCGTGATCACCTTGCCGTCTATCACGAAGAATATGTTCATCGTGCCCACCTCCTGGATGGATTTGAACTCCGGCGATTCGAGCCACATCACCTGGTCAAAGCCTTTTTGCTGCGCCATTTTGGTAGGAAGCATGGCCCCGGCATAGTTGCCGGCCGACTTGGCTTCTCCCGTCCCGCCGTTCACGGCGCGCACGTAGTGGTCTTCAGCCATCAGGCGTACCGGCTTGGGGTAGTATGGGCCTACAGGGCCGGTCATGACTAGGAACCTGAACTTGACGGAAGGCCGGACCCCGATAAATTCATCCGTGGCAAACATCAGCGGGCGGATATACAGGGCGCTGCCCTCTTGTGGCGGAATCCAGTTCGCATCCAGCCCGACAAGCTCGTGAAGAGCCTGCAGGAACAGCGCTTCCGGTATTTCGGGCATACACATACGACGGGCCGAAGCGTTCATGCGGCGGGCGTGCATCTCCGGGCGGAACAATACAGGTTGGCCATCCAAAGTCTTGGTCGCCTTCATACCCTCGAAAATTGATTGTCCGTAGTGCAGACCCATACAACCCGGATGAACGCTGAACGGGCCGAACGGCTCGATACGAGGGTTGATCCAGGTATCGCCGTCAAAATCGGCGATAAACATGTGGTCGGAAAAGTGCCGGCCGAAGGGTATATTGTGGAAATCCACTTCGTTGAGCCGGGAGTTTTTGGTTCTGGTCAGGCTGATTTGGTACTTCATGACGGCTTTTTGTACAAAATTAAGTATTTTTACCAAAAATTCTAAACTCTGCTCGAAAAAAGACAAAAAAAAGTATAAAATTGTTCATTTTGCGGGTTAAAAAAATTTTATATTGGAAACTAAATTGTTAAACTTCGATATATTTGACCCGGCGCCCCACGGCGCCGAAATCGCCCGTTGGAAGGGCGAAAATGCTCGTGAAATTTTGCTTTTCTACGAACAAACGGACGAAACCGGCGTGCAAGCCTTCCTGGAACGCGTGCTGCAGGCCGCCCGGGTTGATCTGGCCAAAGATACGCAATTTGCCGAAATTGCAAACCAATCCGTGCCGTCATTTGCATTATTGTACCGCCGGGCCGCCTTTCAAACGCTCCTGGTTTTCGGGTTTACGCCCGCCGACCTCGGCTTGCAGATCAACTGGAGTCACTATGTCCCCATTCGCTTCCGGGGTAAAATCCTTCTCTTTTGCGATTCATTGCAGGTACTCATGGAAGAGCGGGCGCGCGGCGGCAGCGAGCGCTCCGGTCCGTTTTGGAAGGCGCTTCAACAAATATTTCTACACAAATGAATCTCGAGATCGTATTCGCCACCGGTAATGCCCATAAAATCCGCGAAGTAGTCGCGCTGCTGCCCTCCGGCATCCGGCTCAAAAGCCTGGCCGATATCGGCTGTGCCGGAGAGCTTCCCGAAACCACGCCTACTATAGAAGGAAATGCCTTGCAAAAAGCCCGCTATGTGCATGCGCACTACGGCGTGAATTGCTTTGCTGAGGATACCGGTTTGGAAATAAACGCCCTGAACGGAGAACCCGGGGTGCGTTCTGCCCGCTATGCCGGCGAAGACAAACAAGCGGAAGACAATACCCGCTTGGTGCTGGCAAAAATGAAAGGCATTGCCGATCGCCGTGCGCGGTTTCGCACGGTCATTGCTTTGATCCTCGACGGAAAAGAGCATGTCTTTGAAGGCGTTGCAGAAGGGCAAATTGCAGCGTCGCCGGCAGGAAGCGGCGGGTTCGGTTATGATCCCATTTTCGTTCCCGAAGGAGCGCATCGTTCCTTTGCCGAAATGGATACAGAAGAAAAAGGGGCCATCAGCCACCGGGGCAAGGCGGTTGCCAAGTTGCTCGCATTCCTTGCCACCTTGTAAGCGTTTGATAATCAGTTGGTATTTTTTGTGCAATTTCATATATTTGCAGCGGAAAGACGCGCATATGACAGCCGACAACCTCATACAGTTCTTGCAGCAGCCCGAGGGTTTGCGCAGGGTTTCTTACCAGGAGTTGAAAACCTTGGCCCTGGAGTATCCATTTTGCCCGCATGTGCATCAATTGCTCTTGTTCAAAAGCCGCCTGGAGGGCCATAAAGATTTTCAGGCCGACCTGGGGCGCGCGGCAGCGCATAGCATTGACAGGGCTTTTTTGCGCCGGCGCTTGCAGGAACTCGACGCAAGCCTGCTCCATGCCGAAGCGCCCCTCCACGAAGAGTTCTTTGAACTCAAACCCCTTGCAGAACTGGAACAACGCCTCGCCAATGCCCGGGAGCCCGTCTCCGTAGAAAAGCCTGTAGAAGCAGCGCCTCCGCGGGAAGCCCCGGCTACTGCGCCGGTTGAAAAATCGTCGCCTGCGCCGAGGGGAAAAGAAGAATTACCCGGCGAACATACTCCTGCTCCCGGGATGCGCGATAGTCGCCCGGCAGAAAACCAGGCGACTGTTTCCGGGGAGGCGCCGGAAGTGTCCGGGGAGGGAACTGAAGCCCTTCTGCCGGTTGAGGGAGCGCTTTATGCGGAAGGCGATACGCCCGTTCCCGAGCCCATGCCAAAGTCCCAGTTCCGGAGCTGGAAGCGAAGACATGTGCCGGGGCCGCTTCCCATCGTCCCCCTCTCCCCAACTACTTCGGATAGCCCGGCCGGAAAGGAGGAGACGCTCGCAGTTCAGGAGCCGGAGACCGGGTACAATTTGCCCGATCTGCGCGACATGGCAGAGCGCAGTGTGGAGGAAAAAGAGGAAGTTGCGTCCGAGACATTGGCCGAATTGCTGGCCCGGCAGGGGCATATTGCCAAGGCCGTAGAAATGTATAACCGGTTGTGCTTGCTTTTTCCGGAAAAAAGCGCGTACTTTGCGGCCCGAATTCAAAATCTAAAAAATAACTGATATGTCTGCCTTGACCATTCTCATCGCTTTTATCGGAGTGCTGCTGATGATTGCCGTGCTGATCCAAAACCCGAAAGGGGGCGGTGTGGACGCTACCTTCGGCGGTTCGCAGGCCAACCAAATGTTCGGCGCCGCCAAATCTTCCGATTTCATTGAAAAACTCACCTGGGGTTTGGCCGCTGCGCTTTTCGTGCTGTGCCTGGTTGCAGCCGTCCTTGTCGGAGACGGCACCGCTGCCGCCGAGCAGTTGCTGACGCAGTAAGTTTCAAAATCCTGTAACGAGGAGTGAAAATTTACCAGGTTTTAATGCCGGGGCGATGCCAAGCAGTCGCTCCGGCATTAAATTTTTTAGGAACGGGCATATATTCGCAGCTCAAAACGCTGTTTAGTGAAAGCTGAAAAAGATATCCACGAAATAAAAGAGCATTACCGCAGCTTAGACGATCTGCGCATCGCGAGGATTGCCCAAAAGGAAGCCAGGGGATTGAGAGAAGAACGAAGCGAGCAGATCATTGAAGGCTTTATAGAAGAAAATATCGGCGCTATCACTCTCGGGAATGAGGACGTAGAAGTGATCCAGGAATTGTTATGGCCGACGAAAAATGGTTTGCGAAAAAATTAAAACCATTTTTCATCGGGATAACTGATAGCCAGTGGTTTGCGAAATTTAGGATTTAGGGGATGCGATCCTAAGCCCTCAACAACTCTACTACTTCCTTTTCCAACAACTCAAGATGATTGGTGAGTATATCCCAAACCACGAGATTATCCACTTTGTCGTAGGCGTGGACGAGGACATGGCGCGTCTTGGCGATTTCCGGTGCTTTGGTGATGGGAAGGTCGGGAGCGGTTTTTATAAGTTGGTACATTGCCTCGCCAATAATGGCAAGTGCCCGTTCTACGGCATATTGTGTTTTGATATCCTGCTCGTAGGTGTCAAAGTCATAACTTTCCGGCACAAAAGAGCGTATTTTTCCGATAGCCAATTCGATATCCCTCAAGTATTTCTTGGTGTCATGCGGCATAGACGAGGGTTTTTGTTGCCGCTACGGAGCGGGCGAAGTATTCATTTTCGAACGGGCGTTCCCTTACAAGGTCAACCTTTCGACCGAGCAGTTCTTCAAGCTCAATCATCATGGAGAGAAACGACATTCCTACTTTTTCATCTTGCTTGAACTTGACCAAGAAGTCAATGTCGCTCTTCTCCGGATTGAACTCTCCGGTTGTGAGCGAGCCAAAAACGTAGAGCTTCTCGACTCCGTATTTCCTGCAAACCGCCCTTAAAGAGGCCGCAAAGGGCTTTAGGTAAGTGAGCTGCCCTTTGTCGAAATCAACGGCATGAATAGCTTCTTTCCGCATAGTGAAATTTTTACAAAGATACAATGCTTATGGTGTAGGGCAAGTTCACTAAAAGATATTTTCTAATTCCTGGCTGCTCGCCGGCCGTCAATCCCCCCCTGCCATTGCGTCACTTTGTCAATTTTACTGCTTGCGAACATCCGCCTACCCCACCCCTCCGTCGAGTTTTCCTGCAATTCTGTCATAAAATCAAATTTGGCACAAGGTGTGCAGGACAGAGGGCGTCCAAATTATTATTGTTCACCAACGATAACCAAAATTACAAGTTATGATGAAACCAATCGGCGACAGAGTGGTCATCAAGCCTGCTCCGGCTGAAGAAAAGACCAAAGGCGGTATCATTATCCCCGACACTGCCAAAGAAAAACCGCAAAGAGGCGAAGTGGTGGCCGTAGGCCCCGGCAAAGACGGCAACCTGATGACCGTGCAAGTGGGCGATATCGTGCTGTACGGCAAATACGCCGGTCAGGAGATCAACTTCGAGGGCGAGGACTACATGATCATGCGCGAAGACGATATCCTCGTCATCCTCTAATCCATTCTTCCATTCAACAAAAACAAACCAACCACCATGGCTGTAAAAGAAATCAGTTTTAACCGCGATGCCCGGGAAAAGCTCCGCACAGGAGTGGACGCCCTGGCCAACGCAGTAAAAGTCACTCTCGGCCCCAAAGGCCGCAACGTTGTTATCCAGAAAAGTTTCGGCGCTCCGCAGATCACCAAGGACGGCGTCACCGTTGCCAAAGAAGTGGAACTGGAAGACCCGGTAGAGAACATGGGCGCCCAGATGGTGAAGGAAGTGGCTTCCAAAACGGCTGATCTCGCCGGCGACGGCACCACCACCGCCACCGTACTGGCTCAGGCCATGATCAATGCAGGCTTGAAAAACGTAACCGCAGGCGCCAACCCGATGGACCTCAAGCGCGGCATTGACAAAGCAGTGAAGGCAATCGTGGAAGACCTGAAAAATCAATCGGAGCAAATCGGCGACGACTTCGAAAAAATCCGCCAGGTAGGCGCCATCTCCGCCAATAACGACGACGAGATCGGCTCTCTCATCGCAGATGCCATGAAGCGCGTGAGCAAAGACGGCGTCATCACGGTGGAAGAAGCCAAAGGCACCGATACCTATGTGGAGGAAGTGCTCGGTATGCAGTTTGACCGCGGATACCTCTCCCCCTACTTCGTCACCAACCCGGATGACATGACGGTGGAGTACGAAAACCCGCTCCTTCTCATTTACGACAAGAAGATAGCCAACATGCAGGACATCGTGCCGATCCTTGAAAAAGTGATCAACGCCGGCCGTCCCCTGCTCATCATCTCCGAAGACGTGGAAAGCCAGGCCCTCGGCGTGTTGGTCGTCAACCGCCTGCGCGCCAACCTCAAAGTAGTGGCCGTAAAAGCGCCCGGCTTCGGCGACCGCCGCAAAGCCATGCTCGAAGACATCGCCATCCTCACAGGCGGCACCGTCATCAGCGACGAAAAGGGCTACAAATTGGAAAGTGCCACCCTCGATCAACTCGGACAAGCTGAGAAAATCCTGGTGGACAAAGACAATACCACCATCGTGAACGGCAAAGGCCATGCCGACGAGATCAAGGCCCGCATCAACCAGATCAAGCAGCAGATTGAAGCTACCACCTCCGACTACGACCGCGAAAAGCTGCAAGAGCGCTTGGCCAAATTGTCAGGCGGCGTGGCAGTGCTCTACGTGGGCGCTCCCACGGAAGTGGAGATGAAAGAGAAAAAAGACCGCGTGGACGACGCCCTGCACGCAACCCGCGCTGCCGTGGAAGAAGGCATCGTAGCCGGCGGCGGCGTGGCTTTGGTTCGCGCCATCGCTTCTCTCGACAAGGTGAAAGGCGCCAACGAAGACGAGAATATCGGCGTGCAGATCGTGCGCAAGTCGCTCGAAGCGCCCCTGCGCATCATCTCCGACAACTCCGGAATGGAAGGTTCCGTGGTCTTGCAGAAAGTTATGGAAGGCAAAGGCAGCTTCGGCTATAACGCCCGCACCGACGTGTTTGAAGACCTCAAAAAGGCCGGCGTCATTGACCCGACCAAGGTGACCCGCGTCGCGCTTGAAAATGCCGCTTCCATCGCAGGTATGGTGCTGACCACCGAATGCGTGGTGAACGAAAAGCCCGAAAAGGGCAACGGCCAAATGCCGATGCCTCCGGGCGGAATGGGCGGTATGGGCGGCATGATGTAATGACCGCTCCTATATAAATGCGGGAGGAATTCCCTCCCAGCCAGATGCATCAAACACAAAGCCGTTCCGGGTGAGAATCCGGGACGGCTTTTTTCATGCCGGCTTCCTACCTACGACTATAGTTTGGCGATTCCTTCGTAATGGTCACGTTGTGGGGGTGGCTTTCAGTAAAGCCGGCAGATGTGATCTTGACAAATTTGGCTTGCTGCAACTGCTCCATGTTTTGGGCGCCGCAGTAGCCCATCCCGGCGCGCAACCCGCCTATGTATTGAAGCATCGCCTCGGCTACGGTGCCTTTATAGGGCACGCGGCCTTCAATTCCCTCGGGAACGAGCTTCCTGATGTCGTCCTCCACATCCTGGAAGTAGCGGTCTTTGGAGCCCTGCTCCATTGCGCCGAGCGAACCCATACCCCGGTACACCTTGAATTTGCGACCTTCGAAGATGATGGTTTCACCGGGAGCTTCTTCCACTCCGGCAAAGAGGCCGCCGGCCATGATAGTGCCTGCTCCGGCAGCGAGCGCCTTGACGATGTCGCCTGCATAGCGGATCCCGCCGTCGGCAATTACAGGTATGCCGGTGCCTTTCAGGGCCTGCGCAGCATACAATACGGCCGACAACTGCGGCACGCCTACGCCGGCAACCACGCGGGTGGTACAAATACTGCCCGGGCCTACCCCCACCTTTACCCCGTCGGCGCCGGCTGCTGCGAGGGCGAGCGCGCCTTCCGCAGTTGCCACGTTGCCGCCGATGATCTGAAGATCGGGGAAAAGTTGTTTCAGCATTTTTACGGCGTTCAATACGCCTTGTGAGTGCCCGTGCGCGGTGTCTACGCATATCACGTCCACGCCAACTTTTACCAGGGCCTCCACCCGCTCCACTGTATCGGCGGTGACCCCCACGGCAGCGCCCACGACCAAGCGCCCCAGGTTGTCTTTGCAGGAGTTGGGGTGATCCTGCACCTTCATGATGTCTTTGTAGGTGATCAGCCCGATGAGCGTGTTATCGCTTTCCACCACGGGCAGTTTTTCAATTTTGTACCGTTGCAGGATTTCGCGGGCCTGTTCCAGGGTTGTGCCTGCCGGCGCGGTGACGAGGTTTTCAGACGTCATAATGTCGCACACCGATCGCTCCAATTGCGTTTCGAACCGGAGATCCCGGTTGGTAAGGATGCCGGTGAGTTTGCCTTCCCCGTCGATAATGGGAATTCCGCCGATCTTGAACTGCCGCATCAGGGAGAGCGCATCGCCGACGGATGCATCCTCGCCGAGTGTGACGGGGTCGATGATCATGCCGCTCTCTGCACGCTTCACGCTTCGCACCTGCTCGGCCTGCTGGGCGATGGTCATATTTTTGTGAATAATGCCGATGCCGCCTTGCCGCGCCATAGCGATGGCGAGCTTGTACTCGGTCACCGTATCCATCGCTGCGGAAACGATGGGCGCATTCAGCCGGATTCCACGGGTGAGATTGCTTGTAATATCTACTTCTCGGGGAAGCACTTCAGAGTAAGCAGGGACGAGCAGAACGTCGTCGTAGGTGAGCGCCTCAATGAGGACTTGTGCCGGGTATGCATTTTCCTTTTCCATGCGCAAAGGTACGCAAGGCCGGGGAAATACAGGTTAGGTGGAAGTGATTTTTTTGATTTTCGCCCGGGCCGGGCAACTCTCGTTTCTATGAGGATACCTGCCGGGCTGAATTTGTCAAGCAGGGAAGATGCCCATTGGGGCGCCGCCATGGTTACTCGCGCTCATCTCCAACGTTCGCAACGCTACACAATGTTAAAAAATGTTACGAATATTGTTTATTTAGAAAAAAATCGTAAATTTGTACTTGTTTTTGTAAAATAGCTCATCATGGCGGCAGAGGCAATAAGTCCGAAATACGCTGATATTCTTCGCACAGCGAAGGAATTGTTTTGGAAGCACGGCATCCGGAGGGTCAGTACTGAAGAGATATGCAGGGAGGCCGGAGTGAGCAAGATGACCTTTTACCGGTTCTTTCCCAACAAAATTGAATTGGCCAAAGCCATCCTCAAGCAGCTATCAGACAGTGGAATGGAGGATTACAAAGCCTTGATGTCGGAGGATATTCCATTTGAAGAGAAGGTGCGCCGGCAGTTGCTTATGAAATTTGAAGGCACCAGGGAGATCAGTGCGGAGTTTGTGAAGGATATGTACTCCAACAGCGAGTGGGGGTTGCGCGAATACCTCGAGCAGCGCACTGAAGAAGCGCTCAAGGTAATCATGGCAGATTATGCGCATGCGCAGCAAATGGGCTGGATGCGAAAAGATATAAGACCGGAATTCATCCTGTTCATCTTTCACAAGATGCCGGAATGGGTATCCGATGATCAGTTGCTCTCTGCCTACAGCAATGCACATGATCTGATCATGGAGATCGCCAATTTCTTTTTCTACGGCATTTTGCCTCACCCAAAAGCCAATGAATAACCGCCGCTATATATGGACTGCTTTGACGCTTTTCGCCGCCGTTTCGGCAAGCGGCCAGGAGGCTGTGGCCAATCCAGGCGACACCCTGATATTCAAGGGGCAGTTCATATCATGGGCCAATGTCAACCCCGCCAATGACCTTTCTGTCGGGCTGGGGGCTCGCTACCTGCCGCAACTCAACTACAACCGCCCGCTATCCCAAAACCGCCTGTTTGACATAGAAGCCTCTGCCAACTTCTTCGGCAATGCGGGCATTCGCCCATTTGACTCTATTCAGGCCGGCGGCGCTATAAAGCCTTACCGGCTATGGGTGCGCTATTCGGCCTCGCAGTTCGAGTTGAGGGTGGGTCTCCAAAAGATCAATTTCGGCTCGGCGTCCCTGCTGCGTCCGCTGATGTGGTTCGACCAGATAGACCCGCGAGACCCTATCCAGTTTACCGATGGCGTATGGGGAGCATTGGGACGATATTATTTTCTCAACAATGCCAATATCTGGGTTTGGGGCCTGTACGGCAATCCCAACCCGAGGGGATGGGAACTGGCCGGGACGAACAAAAACAGGCCTGAATTCGGCGGAAGGATTCAGTATCCCATACCCAGGGGAGAAGCGGGTTTTTCTGTCCACCACCGGATTGTAGATACCCGCGGGCTGAACGGAAGCATTCCCGCTTTCGCAGAAGCGCCTGAAACCCGCATCGGTATTGATGCCAAACTCGACCTTGAAGTAGGATGCTGGATAGAGGCTTCCTGGACCGCCAACCGGAAAGAATTGAAGGAATTCAGCAACCAGGAATTGCTCAATGCCGGTGTGGATTATACGTTCGGTATCGGCAATGGATTGTATGTTGTATTCGAGCAGTTGCTCGTATCATATGGCGAGCAGCCTTTTTCCTTTTCCCGCACCAATGCGCTCTCTCTTGTGTCTTTGTCATACCCCATCAACTTTTTTGACAACGCCGGCGCCATTTTTTATTTTGACTGGAGCAACCGGGCGGTTTACAACTTTGTCAACTGGAAAAAACAGTTCGACAAAACCACGTTGATACTGATGGGGTACTGGAACCCGAAAAACAGCCGCATTCCCACCCAAAGCAGTACGCAGAATGCGTATTCGGGCATCGGGGTGCAGGCGATACTTGTCTTTAACCACTAACTGTATATTGATGGAAACCATTATCCACATTGAGAAACTCACCAAGCGATTCCCGGTTGGGAACGGGGAGTTTACTGCCCTCAATGACGTGAGCCTCGATTTCAAAAAAGGTGAATTCACCGGGTTTATTGGGCCCAGCGGTTCGGGCAAGACCACGCTCCTCAACATCATCGGCTCACTCGACACGCCGACGAAAGGCGAAGTGACGGTACTGGGTCATTCCATCGCCTCGCTCACGCACCGCGAGTCGGCGCAGTTGCGCAACAGGAGTCTGGGCTTTATTTTCCAGACCTATAACCTCTTTCCGGTTTATACCGTGTTTGAGAATGTGGAATTCGCCCTTTTGCTGCAGCACATGCCTGCCTCCGAGCGGAAGAAGGCGGTGATGGACGCCCTCGAATGGGTAGGCCTTGCCGACAAGGCCCGTTCCAAGCCGGCGCAACTGTCGGGCGGCGAGAGCCAGCGCGTAGCTGTGGCCCGCGCCATGGTGAAAAAACCTGCCATCGTAATCGCCGACGAGCCGACGGCCAACCTTGACTCGAAAAATTCGCACAATATCCTCCAAACCATGCAACGGCTCAACCAGGAGCTTCAGACCACCTTCCTCTTCGCCACCCACGACGAAAAGGTGATGGCCTACCTCCGCCGGATCATCTCCCTGGAAGACGGATGCGTGGTGAAAGACGAACTAAAAAATTAAGGCCATGTTAGCGCTTCAATTGGCATTCAAAAACATCATCGGAGCCGGCTTCCGCTCCTTCCTCAATATCGCCGTGCTCTCCTTCGCCTTTGTGCTCATCATCTGGCACAACGGCGTCATTGACGGCTGGAACCAGCAGGCGCGGCGCGATACCATTCAGTGGGAAATTGGCCAGGGACAACTCTGGGCTCCCGGCTACGATCCGCTCGACTACCTCTCGTATCAGGACGCCCACGCGCCTCTTTCTCCCGAACTGCAGGCCCAGGTTGCCGAAGGGCGGCTCGCCCCCATCCTCCTGGCGCAGGCCTCGGTCTTTCCGCAGGGGCGCATGCAGGGGGTGGTACTGAAAGGCATAGACCCTCAGCAGACCATTATAAATATACCCTCCGCATTGCTCGACAGTCCCGATATCCAGCATCCCGCGCTCATTGGGGTCAGAATGGCGGAGGCGATGAAAGTGAAAGAAGGCGAGCAGTTGCTCGTGCGCTGGCGCGACAAAGACGGCGCCTTCGATGCGCGAGAGGTCACCATCGCCGGCATTTTCGACTGCATCGTGCCCTCTATCGACAAAGGACAAATCTGGCTGCCGCTCCAACAATTGCAGGACATGATGGAATTGCCCGGCGAAGCGACCCTCTTCGTGGCGGGTAAAGAATTCGCTCCCGGCGACTATGCTCCCTGGACTTTCAAGGACCACGACTATCTCCTGGCCGATCTCGACATGATCATTCAATCCAAAAAAGGCGGCGGCGCGATCATCTACGGCTTGCTGCTCATTATCGCCCTGCTGGCAATTTTCGACACCCAGGTACTGTCCATTTTCAGGAGGCAGAAAGAGATCGGCACCTACATCGCACTGGGTATGACCCGCCGGCAGGTTGTCGGCATTTTCACCATCGAAGGCAGTGTGTACAGCGTGCTGGCCATTTTGCTGGGCGCCCTGTACGGAACGCCCTTTCTGATCTTCCAACAAATGGTCGGTTGGGGCCTGCCGGCGGGCAGCACCGACATGGGCATCGCCATCGCCGAGCGAATTTATCCCGTGTATGGCGCCGGCCTGGTGGTCGGCACCGTGCTGCTCATCATCCTGTCTGCCACGATCGTGAGCTTTTTACCGGCCAGTAAAATCGCAAAACTCAACCCTACAGACGCCATAAAAGGAAAAATACAATGATCCGATTTCTCATAACAGGGATTTTAAGAGATCCCAACAGGAGCGTACTTCCTGTGATCGTCATCTCCATCGGCGTGTTCCTCACCGTGTTGGGCAGCGCCTGGTTCAAAGGCGTTTTCAGCGACATGATCGACGTCAACGCCAATTTCTCAACCGGCCATGTGAAGGTGATGACCCGCGCCTACGCGGAAAACGTCGAACAGATGCCCAACGACCTGGCTTTGCTGGAAGTGGGGCAACTTACAGAAGCGTTACGAGCTGCCTACCCCGAAATAGATTGGGTGCAGCGCATCCACTTCGGCGGCCTGCTCGACCTGGCCGACGACAGCGGCGAGACCCGCGGACAGGGCATGGCCGTGGGGCAGGGGATTGATTTCCTCAGCCCCGGCACTCGAGAGCCCGAGCGGATGAACATACCCACATCCATCGTGCAGGGCGCCCTGCCATCGCAGTCGGGCGAGGCCCTCATCAGCGAAGACTTCGCGCGGCGCTTCAACGTGAAGGTCGGCGAGGAGGTCACATTCTTCGGCTCTACAATGAACGGCGGTATCGCCCTCAGCAACTTCACCGTAGCGGGCACTGTGCGCTTCGGCATGGCCGCCATGGATCGCGGCGCCATACTGATCGACATTGCCGACGCCCAGAAGGCTCTCGATATGGACGATGCCGCCGGCGAGATACTCGGCTTTTTCAAAGACGGCCCATACGATGCAGAAAAGGCAATGTCGGTTAAAAACGATTTCAACCGATCCTACGAATCCGACCCCGACGAGTTTGCGCCCCTCATGCTTCGCCTCCACGATCAAAACCAGTTGGAGGGCTACCTGGGCATCGCAGATTACATGTCGGCCGTAATGATCTTCATCTTCGTGGCAGCCCTCTCGATCGTATTGTGGAACACCGGTTTGCTGGGCGGTCTGCGCCGTTACAGCGAGTTCGGCATCCGCCTGGCAATGGGGGAAGAAAAGAAGCATATCTTCCGCACCCTTCTGATCGAAGCCATCGCCATCGGCATCATCGGCTCAGTGATCGGAACGGCACTTGGCCTCTCCGCCGCCTATTACATGCAGGAGCACGGCATCAGCATGGGAACCGCCATACAAGGCGGCGCCATGATGATGCCCGGCGTTTTCAAGGCCCACGTCACGCCGGAGAGCTTCTACATCGGCTTCATCCCCGGCCTGTTTTCCATGGTACTGGGCAACGCGCTGTCCGGCATTGGCATTTACAAAAGAAAAACAGCAGAGTTGTTTAAGGAATTGAGCGTGTAAATTTTCAGATCATCCCATGCCTTTGGCAAATAATTTCAACCTAAAAAAGATCCAAATGAAAACAGCAATTTTTTCATCTGTTGCGGCATTTTGCCTGATGGCCTTCACGCTCCCGCCCGATGCGGACGAGATACTCAGGAAGGTAGAGCAAAATATGTCTTCCGACAACCGCATCGTCGAATCCGAAATGGTCATTCACGGCAAGCGGAGCAGCCGCACGATCACTGCGAGAACATATGTGATAGGCGACAAAAAATCCTTCACAGAGTATCTCTCTCCACCTCGCGAGGCGGGAACCAAGATGCTGAAACTCGAAAACCAACTGTGGATATACGCTCCTTCCACCGACCGCACCATACAAATATCGGGGCATTTGCTGCGCCAGTCGGTCATGGGTTCCGACCTGTCCTATGAGGACATGATGGACGACAGGAAGCTCACCGACGTGTATTCCGCCAAGGTTATTGGCGAAGAAACCTTCGAGGGTCGGAAGACCTGGGTGCTGGAACTGAAAGCCAAAGTGGAAGACGTGGCGTATTTCAAGCGAAAAATGTGGATTGACACCGAGCGCTATGTCCCCCTGAAGGAAGATCTGTTTGCGAAAAGCGGGCAATTGTTGAAGCGCAGCACCCTGTCCAACGTGCAAAAAGTGCAAGGCCGCTGGTTTCCGATGACAATTATCTATAAAGACATGCTCAAACAGGGCGGCGGCACCGAATTCCGGATGAAGAGCGTGAAGTTTAATCAAAACATCCCGGAGTACTTGTTCACCAAGGCAGCGCTGAAGCAGTGAGGGGGTGCCGCCTTTTACCCAGGAGGCGCGGAGCTAATATGCCTGGACCGTCCTTAATATGCCAGGCCTGTTAGCACTTGCCCAAATGTATTGTATAAAACTGTACCTTAGCCAATCCAAATCATATATCGAGATATCCTCCACCATGGCCGCTTCCCGATTTTTCCAAATCTTCCTCCTGATCGCCGCCGTGCACCTGGCAAGTCTTTACACCCTGCCGGAGGCGGCCCAATTGGCTACCAAGGCACTGCTCATGCCCTTGCTGATGGCGGCGGTATGGGTTGCGCCAGATTTCTCCGGCAAGAAACTGCTGCTCGGCGCCCTGTTTCTTTCCTGGGTGGGGGATGTGAGTATCGGGTTTTCTTTTGTGATGGGACTTGTTGCGTTTCTCCTGGCTCATATAGGTTATATCGCCCTGTTCTACAAGGCCATTTCAACCAGGCAGAAAACGAAACCTTATTTATGGGCAGCATGGGCCTTGCTGGCGGGTTTTATCATAGGCCTGCTCAGTCAATTGCTGCCGGGAGCAGGAGAGTTGAAAATACCGGTAGCGGTTTATGCCGTAGTCATCGGCAGTATGCTTGGGCTGAGCATAGCCGGTCGCTCCCATTGGCCTTCGGCGCCTGCCGGGTGGATCATTGCCGGCGCAGGCTTCTTTGTATTGTCAGACAGCTTGCTGGCATGGAACAAATTTCATTCGCCGCTACCCCTGGCATCCTTGCTTATTATGCTTACCTACATCGCCGCACAGTATGCCATTGCGAAGGGGGTGCTGATGCTGGCGGGGGGGAGCAAATAGAGGCGTACGCCCGTGTGCCATTGAACTCAAGGGCATTATATTTGTTGCCTGATAATATTTTTTTAGCAATCGAGCATGACTCCCGAACCTACGCGACCGACAAGCCGCCTGTTCATCTGGCTTCCTTTCCTGTTATCGGCTGTACTTGCCGGCGGCATTCTCATTGGAATGCGGCTGCAATCGGCAGCTCCGCCTTTGATCATCAGCGGGGAGCGCGGCACTGACCAACTCGGCTCAGGCAGTTACGGCAAGCTCGAAGAACTGCTCCGCTATATCGAGGCCAAATACGTGGATGAGGTAGATCGCGACAAATTGGTGGACGAAGCCATACAGAGCATTCTCAAGCAGCTCGACCCTCACTCCAGCTATATCCCTGCCGATCAACTGGAAATCGTGGAGGAGCACATGGAAGGCAGTTTCAGCGGAATAGGAGTGGAGTTTTTGCTCATCGATGATACGCTTGTGGTCATAGCGCCGCTGGCCGGAGGGCCGGCCGAAAAGGCAGGCATCCTGGCCGGCGACAAGATCATCGGCGTGGAGGATTCCATCATCGCGGGGCAAGGCCTTGTGAACAGGGACGTCATCCGCCTGCTGCGCGGCGAAAAAGGCTCCAAAGTCCAGTTGCTCATCCTCAGGGGCAAAGGTAAGACGTTCAAAGTGTCGGTAGTACGGGACAAAATTCCCATGAACAGCGTGGACGCTGGCCTGATGCTCGACGAAAAAACCGGCTACATCAAGATCAACCGCTTCAGCGCCACCACCCACGACGAGTTCATGAAAGCGCTGGAAAGACTGCATACGGAGCACCAAATGGAAAACCTCGTCCTCGATCTGCGGCAGAACCCCGGCGGCTACCTGCAGCAGGCTGTCAACATCCTCAGCCAGTTGTTCTCCGGCAAGGGCGTGCCTTTGGTATATACGCAGGGCAGGGCCGTGAGCCGTTCCGATTACGAAAGCACCGGCAGGTCATTTTTTCCCGTAAAAGAAATAGCCGTGCTCATCGATGAAGGCTCTGCCTCGGCCAGCGAAATTCTCGCCGGCGCACTGCAAGACCAGGACCGCGCCGTGATCGTGGGGCGCCGCTCTTTCGGCAAGGGATTGGTGCAGGAACAATACGAACTGCGCGACGGCTCCGCGCTGCGCCTCACTGTAGCCCGGTACTACACGCCCTCGGGGCGCTCCATCCAGAAGCCCTATGAGAACCCCATCGCTTACGATCGCGAACCCGAAGAAAGGCTCCAAAACGGAGAACTCACCGCAGAAAAACTGCTGCTACCCGTAGATTCCACCAAGTATTATACCCGCAAGGGGCGGGTGGTTTTCGGTGGCGGCGGCATTACGCCCGATTACTTTATTCCCTTGGATACAGCATTGATGGATGCATATCTTTTCCAATTGCGCCCTCACTTGCAGTCTTTCTGCTTCGAATATACCCGCAAGCAGCCGGCTGCTTTTGCCGGTATGAATCTGGAGCAATTCAAAACAGGCTTCAAGGTGAAAGACGACCTATTGGAAGCGTTCGTGGCATACGCCGCCAAAAAAGGCGTAAAAAAGGAACCGCGCGCGCTTGCCCCTCTCTACCCTGAACTGCGGCGCCAACTCAAGGCGCAAATCGCGAGGGTGCTGTTCCATGATGAAGGATTCTATACCATTATCGCGGTCTACGATCCGGCGGTGAAAAAGGCATTGGAATTGCTGAATAAAAAGCGCGTGGCGAAGTAAGCTCCCTCAAATTGGAATCGAAATCATTCATCTGCCACCGGAAGTTGGAAAATCGCATTCACCGGCATCTCGAAAGAGGGCAGGGCAGGAGCGGCTTACATCATCTGATCCACCGGCGTATAAGGCAGGTCAAATGCCTCCGCTACGCCTTCGTACACTACTTTTCCGCCAATGACATTGAGGCCGAGCTTGAGCGCATGGTTGTCTTTGCAGGCCTGCTTCCAGCCTTTTCCGGCCAGTTCGATGGCATAGGGCAAGGTGGCATTGGTCAGCGCTATGGTGGAAGTATAAGGCACTGCGCCGGGCATATTGGCCACGCAATAATGCACCACGTCGTCGATGATATAGACCGGGTCGGCGTGGGTGGTGGGTTTGCTGGTTTCGAAGGCGCCGCCCTGGTCTATGGCCACGTCCACCATCACAGTGCCGGGGCGCATTTCCTTGAGCATGTCGCGGGTGATGAGCTTGGGCGCTTTGGCGCCGGGTATGAGGATGGCGCCCACGATGAGGTCGTGGTCGCGGATGAGGCGGCGGATGTTGTACTCGTTGGAATACATGGTGATGACGTTGGCCGGCATCACGTCGGCTAAGTAGCGCATACGCGGCAGGCTCACGTCTAAGATGGTGACCTGCGCGCCGAGGCCTGCCGCCATTTTGGCAGACTGGGTACCCACTATGCCGCCGCCCAATACCAATACTTTGCCGGGCGCTACGCCGGG
>CAZNYK010000003.1:0-76873 GCA_964577215.1 uncultured Saprospiraceae bacterium | reverse complement strand
ATTTCGCCAACTTGTTGTTGCAGATCGTCCAATGCCCGCCCCAGGACCCCGCAAGAAAGGAGAAGATCGCCGCCAGGATCAAAGAGAAAAAAAGCGTAGCCGACAGGGAATGGCTTTTGGAAAAAATAGCGGCGCGGCGGTAGCTTTTGGCATTCGGCGCCTCCGGCGGCAGATAAATCCGCTCCGCCGGACCATTGTGGGGCGAGAGATTCTCTCGAAGCCGGGCAAATTCACCCAATCCTGTCAAACCGCTCCTCGATCAGTGGTTTATACTGCTTTTTCATCGCGTCGCTAAGGAAGCTGAGGTCTATTTGCGCCGTCCACTTGGGCCGGGCTTTTTAAAATATACCCAATCGGGTGTAAATTTGATTAAAACGCATTGAATTACACCCTTTCGGGTATATGATTCGGGATTCTAAGATTGGCCACAAAGAAGTGAGGTTGATTACACCCCCTCCATCGCCATCTGCGCCTCTTCCCATAGCTCCATGGCGGCTTCCAGTTCCGCCTGCTTTTTGCGGTGGCGCTCTATGATGTCCTGGGCGTTCGGGCTTTCGTAAAATCCCGGCCCGGCCATTTGCGCTTCCAGCGCTTCGATTTCCGCTTCGATCTTCTCTACGGCGCGCTCGGCGTTCTGCACAGCGCGGGTGAGGCGTTTGCGTTCTTCGGTCGAAAGTTGCGGCGTCGAAGACGGGGTAGGGGCGGCAGCGGGCCGGGGTTTCGACATCTCCACCTCGCGCATATTGCGCAGGGCGCGTTTCTGGAGGAAGAAGTTGACGTCGCCCAGGTACTCGAAGAGTTGGCGGTCGCGGAATTCGATGGTGCGGGTAGTGAGGCCTGCCAGGAATTCGCGGTCGTGTGAAACGATGATGAGCGTGCCGTCGTAGTCGGCAATGGCTTGTTTGAGAATGTCTTTGGAGATGATGTCCAGGTGGTTGGTGGGTTCGTCCAATACCAGCAGATTGAAAGGACGCAGGAGCATACATGCCAGGGCCAATCGCGCGCGCTCGCCGCCGGAGAGCACCGATACTTTCTTATCTACGTCTTCCCCGCTGAACATGAAAGCGCCGAGTATGGCTCTGAGGCGGGTGCGCATTTCCGGCGGGGAGGCCTGCTCCATGGTTTCCAGCAGGGTGAGGTTGGTTTGGAGGATGTCTGACTGGTTTTGGGCGTAGTATCCGATCTGGGTATTGTGACCGTACTGAAGCTCGCCGCTTGTGAGGGCCAGTTCCCGTACGATGATCTTGGCTAAGGTGGTTTTGCCTTGCCCGTTCTGGCCTACGAAAGCCACGCGGTCGCCCCGGTCTAATTTGATGTGCACGTTGTCGAGCACGGCTTTGTCGCCGTAGCTTTTGCACAGCTTGTGACCTTCGAGCACGATCTGCCCGGAGCGGGGTGAAGGGGTGAAGCGCAGGTTCATGGCGGCCGTATCTTCGGGGTCAATTTCGATGCGCTCGATCTTGTCCAATTGCTTTTGCATGGACTGCGCCATCTTGGTCTTGGTGGCTTTGGCCATGAAGCGGTTGATGGTGCGCTCCTTTTGGGCTATGACGCGCTGCTGGTTTTCAAAAGCGGACATCATCTTTTCCCGGCGTTCTTCGCGCAGGGCTATAAACTTGCTATACGGCGCCTTGTAGTCGTATGCCTTGCCGAGTTCGATCTCGATGGTGCGGGTGGTGACGTTGTCTAAAAACTGCTTGTCGTGCGAGATGACGATGACGGCGCCGGCGTAGTCTTTGAGGAACTCTTCCAGCCAGATGATGGACTCTATGTCCAAGTGGTTGGTAGGTTCGTCCAGGAGGAGGTAGTCGGGGCGCTGGAGGAGCATTTTGGCTAATTCGATGCGCATTTGCCAGCCGCCGCTGAACTCGTCGGTGAGGCGTTGGAAATCGGTATTGGCAAAGCCGAGGCCCTTGAGCACCTTTTCCGAGTCGGCCTGCATGGTGTCGCCGCCGAGGTGGTGAAAGCGGTCGGTGGCGGAGGCCAATTCTTCTAACAGGTTGTGGTAGGCGTCGCTTTCGTAGTCGGTGCGTTCATCCAATTCGACGTGGATTTCCTCCAGGCGCTTTTCCAATTTGCGCACTTCTTCAAAGGCGGTGAGGGTTTCCTCGATGACGGTTTTGCCTTTGGGCAGGTTCATTTCCTGGTAAAGAAAACCGAGGGTGCTTTCCGTGGGGCGCACTACGTTGCCCTCGTCTGGGCGTACTTGCCCGGCAATAATCTTGAGAAATGTGGACTTGCCGGCGCCGTTGCGGCCCACGAGGCCTGCGCGGTCGCGCGTGCCGATGGTGATGCTGATGCGGTCGAAGAGTATGCGGTCTCCGTATTTGACGAAAATGTTGTTGGCGCTGATCATGATGCGGGTGAATTCAGGGGCGCAAATATCGGTTTTTTTCGAGGAAGGAGTTGGTATTTTAAGCCTTCTCCAGCGTAAACCCAAAAGTACTTCCCAAATTAGGCGTACTGCGCACCGTGATGGTCTGGTTGTGCGCTTCGATTATGTGCTTTACGATGGCAAGGCCGAGGCCGGAGCCGCCTTGTTCGCGGGAGCGGCTTTCATCCACGCGGTAGAACCGGTCGAAGACGTGCTTGAGCTTGTCGGCAGGGATGCCGATGCCGTTATCGGCAACTTCGACCAAGACATTGCGGTCCATATCGTAAAAGCCAATCTTTGTCCTGCCGTTTGCCTGGCCGTATTTTATGGAGTTGTTCACTAAGTTCATGAGCACCTGCCTGATGCTTTCGCGGTCGGCTCTCACCCGGCACACAAGCCCCACGCCTTCTTTGAATTCCAGGCGGATATTTTTACGGGCGGCTTTGAATTCGAGGTCTTCAAAGACCTCCTCAGCCAGCTTGCGCAGGTCGAAAGCCTGCATATCGAGTACCAATTCGCCGGATTCGTATTTGGAAATGGCTTCGAGGTCTTCCACGATGGTGTTGAGGCGGTCTAAGTTTTTGGCTGCTCTTTCCAGGTAGGGTCGGTTTACCTTGGGGTCTTCCAGGGCGCCGTCGAGCAGGGTGTGGAGAAATCCCTGGATGTTGAAAATCGGGGTTTTCAGTTCGTGGGAAATATCGCCTACGAAGCGGCGGCGGTATTCTGCCCAGGATTTGTATTTGTCCAATTCTTTCTGATGGTCGTCTGCCCAGGCCTCAACCTCCTCTGCTACATCGTCCAACAGGTGGCGGCTGATATCTACATTCGTGGATTTTTCCTTGGGGGAGATTTTCTGCTTGCGGATTACTTTATATATCACCTTGATCTTTCTATAGATATACATCTTCAGGTAATACGTAGTGATGAGATAAGCGGCTATGAAGATCAAAAGTCCTGCTGCCAAAACGCCGGCAAGGGCCGGCAGCCAGGAGAGGCTGAAATAGAACAAAACAATGACGCTGGTCGCGGCGGCGGTCACGGAAACGGAGGCCAGCAGGCCGATCTCCTTGGGCGTCGGATTTTTAAGCATTAAAATTCAAATTTATAACCGATCCCTTTGATGGTCTTGATGTAATCCTCACCGATTTTTTCACGCAATTTGCGGATGTGAACGTCAATGGTTCGATTGCCGACGATGACGTCGGTGCCCCAAACTTTGTTGAAAATCTCCTCGCGGGTGAAAACCTTGCCCGGTTTGGAAGCCAGCAGGGAAAGCAGCTCAAATTCCTTTTTGGCCAATTCGATCTCCAAATCGCCGCGCTTTACAGACACGCGTTCCCTGTCGATAGACAGATCGGCTACCTGGATGACGGTGTCTGTTTCCCCGGGTTCATCTTGGCGTTCAAGGCGCCGGAACAAAGCTTTGATGCGGCTCACAAAAACCCTTGGCTTGATGGGCTTGGTGATGTAATCGTCGCCGCCGATATCGAGGGCGGCAATCTGGGAGTAGTCTTCGTCGCGAGCGGTGAGGAAAACGATGAGCATACCGCTCATCTCGGGCCGGCTTCTCAGTTCGCGGCACAGTTCCACCCCGTCCATCTTGGGCATCATGATGTCGAGAATGGCGAGGTGCGGGCGCACGGTTCCGGCTATTTTCAGCCCTTCGGCGCCGTCGCTTGCCGTGAACACCTGATAGCCTTCTTTTTGAAGATTGTACCGGAGGAAGTCAAGGATGTCCGGTTCGTCATCTACGAGAAGGATTTTGTAAGTTTCCATACGAGGCGTTGGGTTATTCAGGCAAAGTTAACCCCGGGAAAGGCATCCGGGCCGTCAGGGTACTTTAATTTATTGTTAACTCTGATCGTCTCCATCCTCCACTTTGGTTTTATCCTGGAGCTCCTGGATGCGTTTTTCTACTTTTTTGTACACTTTTTCCATGTGTTCAGGCTCATGGGAAAGCATCTCTACTGCCTGGCGAAAGTTTTCCTCCGGGATGTTGTGTATGCGGTAAACCTGTTGGTGATACACGCGGAGGATACTGTCTTTGTAGGCTCCGGATAGATTTTGCACGGCGGCCTCCGCTATGTGGACATCGGCGAGGATACGGACGAGTGCGTCTTCATTTACGGGAAAAACCGGCCCTTTGCGGCAGGAAAATGCAATAACCGCCAATAGCCCGATTGCGATAATCGGGCGCATTACGGCATGAATTGCTTGGGGAAATACAAAGCGGCGAGCTTCCCGGTTTCGCGTTTGAAATCTTTCCATGACCTTACGTCCGCCTCTACCTGGAAGATGCCGCAAGTGGGAAGATTGACGATGTACTCGTTGGAGAACATATTGGCAACGGCCGTGAGCGTGGGGTTGTGCCCGAAAAGTACTACGGTGGAAAATTGATCGGGCAAGTGATTGACGATGCGGATAATTTCGTCGGGCCAGGCCTCGTAAATACTCCTCACCACTTCGATCTCTTTGGGGGAAATGCCGAAAGAGGAGGCGAAGAATTGAGCGGTGGAATAAGCTCTGTTGGCCGGGCTGGAGATTATGCGGTCGGGTCGCACGCCCTTGCCGGCAAGCATATGGGCCATGAAGGGCGCATCCCGCAAACCGCGCTCATTGAGCGGGCGGTCTATATCGCTCAGGCCGGCATGATCCCAGCTCGACTTGGCGTGCCGCACGAAAAAAACCGTTTTCATCCTCCCTGTTTTTCTTTTTGCTTCATTTCCATGATCCGGTCCATCACCTCCTCCAATTGCTCTGCGCCGATGCGCTTGGTGACAATTTCCTTTTTTTTGTCTAACACGTATATCTGCGGGGTGGTTTTGATGCTGTAAATGGTGGCGTACCGGGAGCGGTGATAGGTATCCACGAGGTGAAGCCAATCGGCGATCTCTTTCTCGTCGATATACTTCCAGCACTCCGGCACTTCGTCGGTAAATTTCACACAGACGGAAACGAGCTTGACGCCTTTGTCCTTGAATTTTTCATAAAACGCCTTCATTTCCGGCAGGGTCTTTTGGCAATGGCCGCAATCGTAGCGCCAGAAGTAGAGCACGATGTACTCCGACTCGATGCTGTGCAAGGCTATGTTTTTACCTTCCCTGTTTTGCAGGGTTACGTCGGGCGCGATCTTGCCGATGAGAAGCGGTCTCAGTTCGGCGGCGTTTTCCACTATTTTTTTGAGTTGCTCCTCATTGGTCCAGGGCGCTTGCCCGGTAGCGTAGTACTTGTCGGCAATGTGTACATATACGGCGTCCATACCTACGATATTGGAGCGGGCGTAAAAGTTGAGGAAGTGAATGAGGTAGTATTTGAAAGTCTCTTCGGCGGGGCGCATTTTTTCCAGCACTTCGTCAATGGCGACGGCAAGGGTGTCCGGATGTTGAATTTGCAGCTTGTTGATGAAATAGTCCACCCTTTCAAAGAGGAAGGGCGTGCGCAGCAGGCGCGGATCGGCGAGGTTCATGTTGTCGAAGAAGTGGTCTTTGGTGTGCCGCCATTTGGCCATTTGCAGCTCCTGCTCGTCGCCTTGAAAATCGGGATACTCAATCGGCATTCCGCCTTTGATGAGTGCGGCGGTGAGGGATTTGGGGTGGTCGGCCACGAATTTTTTCTGGTAGGCCACGACCTCGTCGTTGAGTTCTTCGAGGATTTCCTCCAATTTCTCTTTCTTTTTACCTTCCTCCCGGTCAATCTGGGCGCGCAGGGAGTCAGCCTGCGGGCGCTTGGCCATGAGGTAGCCGAGGTAGCTGTAGAAAAGCGTATTGGCCGCTGAATTTTCAAACCGGATATTGGATGAGGGGTCTTCCCTCTTGGTGAAAACGGAGAAAAACTGCTCTTCGGGTTCCACCAGCACCTGGAAGTAGGCATTGTTGGGGGCCATCACCACGAGATAGACGCCGCCGGCCAAGGGTTTCTCCCCGGCAAACTCGTAAAACCCTGCAGCGGAAACCCCGGCGGTATCCAGTATGTACTGTTTGTCGCCGTAATAGTAGGCGAGGTAGAGTTCTTTTTCGGTGTAGCCGTCAATCTTCACTTTGATGCGGTGTCCGTCGGCGGCTTGCATGGCAAGGAACGCGAAGAGACCGATCAGCAAAAAGTACCATTTTCTCATTGTGCGCAGGCGATTTTGTCCGGCAAAGATAAGCGAAAAACCGGAGGTTTTATTGTGTGTTCGGAGTGGAAGATGGAATCCTTCACCCCGTAATTCAACCATCCTTCTTTTCTTTGTACTCCAAAACCAAACAAATGAAATCTATCCAGGAACTCCTCGACCTGCTCCAATTGGAGCCCATTGAAGAAAACCTCTTCCGCGGGCACAGCACCAATATCGGCAGCGGGCGCGTCTTTGGGGGGCAGGTGCTGGCCCAGTCCCTCTGGGCGGCCATGCAAACCGTACCCACAGAACGCATCCTGCACTCCCTGCACGCTTATTTTCTCCTGGCAGGCGACATCGCGCAGCCCATTATCTTCGAGGTGGACCGCATCCGCGATGGCGGGAGTTTCACCACCCGCAGGGTGAAAGCCATCCAGAAAGGAAGGGCCATCTTTCTCATGTCAGCTTCTTTCCATGCCCCGGAACCTGGCTACGACCACCACCTCAACATGCCCAACGCGTCGCCGCCTGAGATGCTCGTGAGCTGGGATGAATTGGTGAGCCAATACGGCTCCCAATTGCCCGAAAACATCCGCCGCTTCTTGGAGATAGACCGCCCAATAGATTTCAAGCCCGTGGAATTGGTCAACCCCGATCTGCGCGGCGCCGCCCAACCCGTGCGCCACGTGTGGATGCGCACCAAGGGAGAAATGCCCGACGGCCTGGCCCTGCACCAGGCGGTACTGGCGTATGCCAGCGATTACAATCTCCTGACGACGGCCCTGCTCCCGCACGGCAACGAAGCCTCATTCGGCGACTACATGCTGGCCAGCCTCGATCACGCCATGTGGTTCCACAGGGATTTTCGCATGGACGACTGGCTGCTATACGCCGTAGACAGCCCCAGCGCCTCCGGCGCACGCGGCCTGGCCCGCGGCAGCGTGTTCACCCGCGAGGGGATACTGGTGGCATCGGTGGTACAGGAAGGGCTTATGCGGCCGCTGAAAAAAGATTAGAACTTCAACGAATAACTCAACGACGGCAGTGCGGGCAGCAGCCATACCTGCACGAAGGATTTGGTTTGCTGCAACTGGTTGTCCACGTTGTCTATTTGGGTGCGAATGTTGTAGTAAAGCGGATTGCGCCGGTTGTACGCATTATATACGCCTATATTTACGGTGTGTTGCAGGCGCCGGGAACGCAGGAGGCACTGTGCATTCAGATCGAGGCGGTGGTGCCAGGGCATGCGGTAACGGTTTTTGGCGCCAAAATCCTGGACAATGACGGGCGGCCCCGGCTGGCCGGGGATTTGGAAGGTAAACTCCGTAAGCGGCAGGCTGTAGGCAAAGCCTGAGGAGAACACCCAATTGGCAGAGAGCGAAAGCCAGGGCCGCAGCTTGCGGGCCGCTGCAATTTTCAGGTCGTGCCGGCGGTCGTATTTAAACGGGAACACCCTGCCGAGGTTGATGCGGTCGAAGCGGCGCTCAGAGCGTGCCAGTCCGTAGGAAATCCATGCCGTGCTGCTCTCGGAGCGGTATTGCAACAAAGCCTCGACGCCATAAGCCTGCCCTTCGCCGATGGTCACGTTTTGTTCCCAGTCGTTGAGAATGGAAGCTCCCTCGGTGAAAGCCGGCAGGTCGCGCATGCGTTTGTGGTACACGTCGAGTTCCAGGATCAACCCTTTGGCGAGGCTGAAGTCGGCGCCGATCTCATTTTGCAAGGCCCGCTCCGGGGCGATTTTGTCGGTTGAGGGCACCCAGAGATCGGTGGGCAACCCGATGTCGCTGTTGGTCAGCAGGTGTAAAAACTGGGCCATAGAGGAGTGTGCGGCACGCAGGCGGATATTTTCGCCGACCTGCCATTGCAGGGAAAGACGCGGCTGAAGGGAGGTGTGGTTCCGGGTTTTTACCTTCCAGTTCACAAAGTGAAACCCGGCATTGAACATCAGGGCCTTGCCGATGCGAAATTCGTCTTCGATGTATAGGGTGAACTCTCCGGCCCGGGAAGGGTCATTGGACAAGTTGGCGCCGCCGCCCTCCGTGCGTTCGTCATAAACCAATGCGCCGGGCCGGAAATTGCGCGTAGCCAGTCCTGCCCCGAAACGCCAGTAATGACCGGGCGAGGGTACGAAATCCGCGTCAAATCGCAGTCCTCTCTCCTCTATACCGGAGGTATATTCCCCCACGTTCACGCTCCGCCCCAGCAGGATGCGCGGTTCCAGCAGCAATAGCGAATCTGCATTTTTATACCCGATGTTGACATCCAAACGGCTGAAAGTAGCGGTGGTGTTGACGAAGAGTTTTTTGCCGAACACGCGGTTCCAGCGCAACGAGCCTATGGTATTGCCCCAGTCGAAAGCGTCCTCGTAGGAGCGATCGTAGCGGAAGAAAACGAGGCCGGGCAGGCGTTCGTCGAAGATGGAAAGGCGTTTGGGCAGGAAGCCTTGGTTTTTGAAGTGATCGCGGCCTTTGTAGAAACTCAGGAAGAGTTTGTCCTTTTGGGAGATAGCGTAGTGGACCTTGGCGTTGAGGTCGTCAAACTGGAAAAGCGTCTCCCCTTGCTCGCCCTGTTCTTCCTTGAAGGAGCGGGAAAGCGGGCGCAGGTACCGGTTGATGTGGGAAGTGCGGCCGGAGATGAAGAAAGCGCTTTTGTCGCGCACCAACGGGCCTTCCAATGTGAGGCGGGTAGAGAGCAGTCCTATATCGGCCTGCCCCTGGAAGGTGCGCGTATTGCCTTCTTTGGTGCGCACGTCGAGTACCGAGGCAAGCCGTCCGCCGTAGCGGGCCGGGAAACCGCCTTTGATGAATCGCATGCTGCGGACCGCCGTGGTGTTGAACACCGAAAAAATACCCGCAGCATGGCCGTAGTTGTACACAGGCACGCCATCGATAAGCACTAAGTTATGACCTTGGGCGCCGCCCCTCACATGCAAGCCTTCCGCGCCGTCGGCGCCGGTTTGCACGCCAGGCATGAGTTGCAGGGTACGCACTACATCAGACTCTCCTCCGAGCGCCGGCAAGACCTCGACGTCGGCTATTTCAACAGGAGCGGTTTTTACGGCAGAAGCTACTGCACCGCCCACCGGTGCGCGCACGACCACTTCTTTCAGCGTCACTGATCCATTCAAATAAATGGAAAGGCCGGTGTCCCGGTTGAGCAAAAAGCTCGTGTCCCGGAATTCATATCCCAAATAGGAAAACTGAAGGGCTACTTCGCCGGCGGTAAGGGTGAGGCTGAAAAAACCGTAGGCGTTGGATTCCGTTCCTTTTCCTGCTCGTTTATCCCAAATGGTGGCGCCTATGAGCGGCTCTCCCGAAGCGGCGTCATACAGGAACCCGTTGATGGTGTATTTGCGATCCGGCGCCTGGGTTTTGAAAATCACGATTTGATTGCCGATGACGCGGTAAGCCAGCCCGGCGCCCGCCAGGAGATTGTCCAGGACGAATGCTACCGGCTGCCGCTGGAAACGGGCGCTTACCAATTTTGGAGGCAATAATTCGCTGCTGAAAGAGATGGAGACTCCCGATTTTTCCGAAAGGGTTTGCAGCGCGGCTTCCAGGGGCACGCTTCGCAGCGTAAGGCTCACCCGCTGCTCCAACAGGGTTTGCCCGCTCAGAGGCGCCTGCGCGCCTGAGAAAAAAAACAAAAGGAGAAATAATACCGGCATCCCGCAGCGGACTGCGAGGCCAGTTCCGTCATTTTTGTTGCATTCGATCCGGTTCGGGTTGCTGCTCATTTACTCAGTAACGATCAAAATGTCCTTAATGCGGCGGGTAGAGGCGAATAGAATCCCGCAAGCAGAGATATTCATCCTCCAAGCTACCAGACATAAGTTGCGGGGTTACCTGATCACGTTCGTTTCTCCGGAGAGTACTTCCTGGTTCTCGTCTTCATACTCCACTACCAGCGACCAGATATAAGCGCCGGCGTTGACCGGTTTGCTTCTGAATGTGCCGTCCCATCCGGTTGCCGGATCGTTCACTTCAAAATCTTTCCCTTCGTACAGCAACTGTCCCCACCGGTCGAAAACCCGGAAGGATAAAACCCGCGTGCCGGCCCGCCCGTGTACCAAAAGACGGTCGTTTTTCCCGTCGCCGTTGGGTGTAAAGCCCGTAGGCACGAAGGCGCGCGGGTCTTTTACTACGAAAACCGTTAATAAATCCTCGGCGGAACAACCATTGGCATCGGTGATGACCAATGTGACCGCCCTTTGGAATAGTGGCCGGATAACGGGGTTGG
The DNA here is from genome assembly GCA_964577215.1 of uncultured Saprospiraceae bacterium. Classification (GTDB taxonomy): domain Bacteria; phylum Bacteroidota; class Bacteroidia; order Chitinophagales; family Saprospiraceae; genus UBA2329. The sequence goes on along the minus strand of CAZNYK010000003.1, from coordinate 66,164 downwards.
GACAGTTCAGGCAGCCGAAAAACAGGCTGTCCCTCGGTTTCCATTCATACAGAACGGGTTCAACTGCGCCGCTGATCTGCGGGTTCAGCCTCAGGGAATCGCCGTAGGACAGGGTAATATCCGGGCCGAGATCGAGCGCAAGGAGCGGCGGCTCCGGCAGGATCAAATTGCCCGTATTGAAAGTGCATCCGTTGGCATCTCTTACCGTCACGTTGTACGAACCCGCCGGGAGCGCTATAAAAATGCGGTTCCCGGAAAAGCGCTGCCCGTCGATGCTGAACAGGTAGTCCGGTGTGCCGCCGCGCACCTGCAGTTCTATGCGGCCGTTATCCTCCCCAAAACAGGAAGGCGCCTGCAATTCCGCTGCGGCAGAGAGCGGCTCTTCAGGCTGCGGTATGAACACCGTGAATTCGGTGCGGCACCCCACGGCATCGGTAACGGCCAGATCATATTCCCCGGAAGGAACATTTTGAATGGCTGCCCCGCCGGCGCCGTTACTCCACTGGTAAGTGTAGGGCGCAGAGCCGCCGCTGATGCTTGCGCTTGCGGACCCGGTTGCCGCGCCATAGCAGTCTGCCCTGGTGGTGGTGAAAACGGCATTAATTGGAGTGGTTTGCAAAATAGACACGTCGAGAGTGGCGAGGCAGTCGTTCGCGTCTGTCACCGTGACGGTATAAACGCCGGCCTGCAACTGCGCCGGGTCTTCTTGTGAAGTTCCATTGCTCCATGCAAAGCGGTAGGGCGGCGTGCCGCCGGTGGTTGTCAGGTCAATGCTGCCTGAAGAGTTGCCGGCGCAGGCAATGTGCTGCGGCGCGGCGCTCAATGCGACCGGTAGCGGCTGTGTGATCTCTACCTGGCCGAAGGCGCGGCAATTACGCTCGTCCGTTACCGTCAGGGCGTAAGTGCCGGCAGGCAGGTTGGATGGGTTGGGCGTATTGCCGAGCCCGGGAGCGCTCCAGGAGTAGGTATAGGCGCCGGTTCCTCCCGCTGCGGCGGCAGATATGGCGCCATTGCTGCCCGCGTGACAGCTCACCGGATCGGCTGTCAGTTGCACGGATACATCAGGCGAGGCCTCCACCATTGCGGAGGTGGTGAATACGCATCCGTTGGCATCGGTAACCGTCACGGAGTAAGTGCCGGGCAAGAGACCGGTTATCCGGGCGGTAGTGCGCTGCTGCGGATCGCTCCATTGGTAGGTATAAGGGGCTGTGCCCCCATTGGGAGCAACCTCGGCCACTCCGTCGGGATCAGGGCTGCAGCTTGCCGTAACGCTCATCACGGCGCCGGTAAGCGCTTCCGGCTCTGCGACAAGGGCGTTGCCTGAAGTTGTACAGCCGTTGGCGTCCGTGAGGATTACGTCAAATACGCCTGCGGGAAGATTTACCGCCTGGGCGTCGTTTTGGCCGTTGCTCCAGGCGAAAGTATAGCCCCCGGCGCCTCCTGAGGCGGAAGCGGTGGCCGAGCCGGTTGCAGATCCGTTGCACAAGGCGTCGGAGGAAGTGATGCTCAATATCAAGGGAGTAAACTGATCCACCTGAACCTCGCCTTCAACGGCGCATCCGTTGGCGTCCGTTACCGTCACAGATGCCGGGCCTGCGCTCAGGCCGCCGGCCGTCGCGGAGGTTTGCCCGTTTGACCACAGGAAGGTGTAGGCCCCTGTGCCGCCGCTTGCCGTGACGCTTGCCGTGCCGTCGGCGCCTCCATGGCATTGGGCAGCAGAAGAACTCAGTGCAAGCGTCAGTAAAGGAGGGTCGGCGAGAGTTACCACATCGGTCAGGAGGCAGTTGTTTGCATCGCTGATGGTCACGGCGTACGTTCCCGCGGCCATGTTTTGGCGCAAAGGATCGCTGCCGGGCGGCAAACCTTCCCAGGTTAGGGCATATCCCGGCGTGCCGCCGGAGATGGAGGCCAATGCCTGGCCGGTAGCCGTGCCGGAGCAGGATGGGTCGTCGAGCTGCCACAAAACCCCAAGTGCCTGGGCCGGTTGGCCTATATTGACCGGCAGGGAATCCCGGCAGCCGTTGAGGTCGGTGGCTGTTACGGTATAAGCTCCTGCCGCAAGGCCCGTTGCGCCGGCAGCATTTTGGCCGTTGCTCCATGCGTATGAAAACCCTCCGTTGCCGCCTGAAGCCATGGCGGTGGCTGTTCCAGAGGCCTCTCCAAAGCAGCGCGCGTCTTCATCCTGAACCTGTAAGAAGATGGGCGCTGCCTCAGCTACGGTGGATGTTGCCTGCGCGGTACATCCTTCCGCATCGGTGACTGTTACCTGGTAAGTTCCTCCCGGTAGCCCGGCGGCAGTGACCGAGGTCTGGCCTCCCGCGGCGGTGTCCCATAGGAAGTTGTAGGGTGCAGTGCCTCCCACAGGCGCCGCGCCGGCGCTTCCGTCTCCCGCGCCGGGGCAACTTACGGCGGAAGCGGTAGTGGTGAGCGTTAGCGCCGGAGGCTCCGGTATAGCAACAGGGGTTGCGGCGCTGCATCCGGCCTGGTCGGTTATGGTTACGGAATGCGGGCCGGCATCGAGGGCGATAGCGGCAGCGCCGGTCTCGCCGTTGTCCCATGCGTAAGTGTAGGGCCCTTGCCCGCCGCTTACCGATACGGTTGCAGCGCCGTCGCTGCCTCCGTTGCATCGCACCGAGTCTATCATTACAATACCGGCGCTGAGCGCCTGCGGCGCGCTGATGGTGAATTGCACGGTGGCGGGGCAATTGGCGGCATCGGTGAGGGAGGCTACATAAAGCCCGGGCGCGAGGTCGTTGTAAATGCCGTTGTTGTTGGTGATTCCGTTTAGTTCAAAGGTAAGGGCACCCGATGCTGATGAAGAGGTAAGCGCCACTGAACCATTGGCCAGCCCTGCACAACTGGCATCGGTGGTAGTTGCCGACAGATCGGGCGGGCTGCAAGCCAGTGCCTGGCACTGTAGGGTGTCGGGGGGGCCAGGACACAAGCCGAGCGAGCGGATGTAGATGTCCACTGTTTCGCTGAAGCTGAGGCCGTCGATAACATGCTCCAACGCGCCGCTGGGAGACGACCATCCGCTGTTGTTCACATTGATCTCATAGCCGGCAGCGCCCGGTACATCTTGCCATGCCACGGTCACGGAGTTTTCCGTGGTGGCGCCGCAGATGGCTGCCGGGGCGTCTATCTGCGGGGTGACGTTGAAGGAAATGGTATCGGAGGTAACGCAACCATAGGAATCTGAAGCGGTGAGTATGTAGTTTACCGGTTGCAGGGGCGCGGCTTGCGGATCAGGACAATCGGCGCAACTCAGGCCGGCGGCCGGCGACCAGGCGTATTCTATATCGTAAATCCGGTTGAAAGTTATGGTCCAACTGTGCAGGGTGCCCACGGCGCCGTTGGTATCGTCGATGAGTTGCAGGCGCCACTGCCCGTTGACTGGTCCGCCCCAGATATCCGGCCATTCCCCTTCGGGCAGCCAATTGCCGGAAAAGGGTACGGCGGAAGGCGGTGCGAAAGGACCGGGAAAGTTAATGGGAACTGTGGCGTCAGGGGTGAAACAAGTGCCGCGGTAGTAGTCCATTCCAAGACCGTTACCGCCATTTCCGCCGTTGTCGGTGGTCAATTCGAGGAACTGGCCTCCGGGAGTGATGAGGAAGATATCCAGATCGTCGATCCAGGGATGCGAGATGCTGTCAATACAGATGGATTGGAGCACATCCGGACCGAGTACGTTGGGAACGACGCCGCTCACATTGATGTTGGAAAAAACAGGTACGTTGGTAGGGTTGATAACGAGGTTGTTGGTATTGGAGAAGGTAGGCAAGGGAGGCAGGGTGATGGGTATCGTGCCGTCTAATTGGACGGGGTCGCCGGCGCAGATGGTGGGGTCCTGCCCCAGATCGGGTTTGATGAGCGGGTTGTCACGGATGAGGATGAGAAAGGTGTCCCGGTTGCAGGCATCCCGTTGTACATCAAAGAGCAGAGACTCGGAATTTTCCGGCAGATCGTCCTCTAATGCAATGATGTCAAATGAGACGGAGGTTTGGCCCGCAGGGATGAAGAGCGAATCCGGCAATTGGACGTAGTCGACCCCATTGACGGCATCGCCCAGGACGTTGAAATCGATGTAGTAGTTTGACTCTACGGGGTTGGGAAGCGAGAACGTGATCCTTCCGGCAGCGCAACCTTCAGCCACGGAACCGTCCAAGCTCGCGGTGGCGACGTTCACGTCCAAAGAACCTGTACCGAAACTCTTAGCTTCGAGAAACACCCCCGAGTCGAATACGGCATCCCCCACGTCACAAATGACGAGTTTGATAGTGTATATCTGGCAGGGCTGCACAATGGCTTCGGCTGTGAACACGTCGGTGATGCCGTCATACACAGGCATCATGCCGGAGCCGTCGTTGTCGTTGTAATATTGCGAGTAGGAAAGGGAGCCGCGCGGCGGATTGCAGTTTTCCGGTTGGCCCGCGGCGCCTACCTGCCCCGGGTTTACGTTGTTGATCCTTACCGGAAGATTGGTGCCCGGGATGAGGGCGATGTTGGCGGCGTTGTTTTGATAGGGGCCGTTGATGCCCGGCCCGCTGATAAAGAATCCGAAAATATCGTTGAAATCACTGCAAACGTATTCCGGGTATTCTTCAGATCCGAAGGCATAGCGGAAGCGAAGCGTGTCGGCAATGGGAATAAAGGTGATGATGTATTTCGTTACATTAAAAACCTGCTCTCCACCGGCAATGGCCTCCATGTCAGGATCCATGACGTTGCTGCCGTTGTCCACGCTGGCCTGAACGCTTCCGGCTTCGGCCACTCCAAACTGGAATCCCTGGGTTACGGCGCGCCCTGTTGTCATTACGATTCCACGCTCCATGCCCACGGCAACCTGGCCGTCCTTGAAAAAACCTACGGCATTGGAAGAGCCCTCGTAGGTCACGCTGAGGACTTCCACACCATCGCCGAGGAAAATGTTGGTGATGAGATTCTGAGGCGTGATCGGCGGTGCATTGGTCACTTCGAGCACTTGTGCATGAACAGGGGCGATAGCGGCGGCAAAAAAACAAAAAGCAAAGGTGTAGAGTTGAATCCTCATGGTCAATTCAATATCCGGTAAATCATAAATGAGCGGAATCGCGTTCAAAAGTAGGTTTTTTCTTTGGGGCGCTCTACCTCTTTGATCAAGATTGTCGCCCAATTTGTTGTTTTTATCTAAAAACTGTTCCCCCGGAGAACTATCGCGAATTAACTTTGTCCTGAAAAAGCCTGAAGCCCTTTTTTAAGCGCGCAATCAAATTAAAAGACACATCAACATCATGGGACAATTCTTCAAGTTCGTTTTCGCCTCCTGCCTCGGCGTCATACTAGCCACTGTATTGCTCGGTTCTATCTTCGTAGCCGTTATTGCCGGGATTGCGGGGTCCCAGGAGCAGAAAGAGCGAAAAATTGCTCCTAATACCGTTCTGCATCTCAAATTCGACAAGGCTATACCCGAAAAAACCAATAACCTGCCCATTGATCCTTTCAACTTCAACGACCAAAAAGTGCTTGGAGTGCACGAAATGCTCGCAGCCCTGGAGCGCGCCCGAAATGATGAGAACATCAAAGGTATTCTCATCGAAACAGACGGCTTGCAGGGCGGCATTGCTACCGCAGACCTCATCCGGGATGCCGTAGCGGAGTTCAGATCAGAGGGTAAATTTGTGTACACCTACGCCAACGCTTACTCGCAAGGCAGTTATTACCTGGCTTCGGCTGCCGATAAAGTATATCTCAACCCCGTAGGACTGGTGGATTTCAGGGGCTTCGCCGCCCAGGTTCCGTTCTTTAAAGATATGCTCGACAAGGCCGGAATCAACATGCAAATTTATTATGCCGGCAAATTCAAGAGCGCTACCGAGCCGTTTCGGCGCAACAATATGTCGGAGGAGAATAAACTCCAGGTGCGCGAATACCTCGGGGATGTATTCAGCGAATTCCTTGCCGACATCGCCGAAGGCCGCGATATTTCCCCGGCCGAATTGCGCCGGATCGCAGACGGCTACCTCGCATTTATGCCCCAAAAAGCGCTTGAACTCAAGATGGTGGACGAACTGGCTCACCGGGACAAAGCGTTGAACGACATCCGGGAGAAACTGGGTCTTGATGAAAAGGACAAGCTTTCCACCATTTCTATCGAAGACTACAACGACCGCAATCCGGCCAAATCCAATTTTAAGGTCAAAGACAAAATTGCCGTGGTCTATGCCGAGGGCAACATCGTGGATGGTAAAGGAGAGCCCGGCAACATAGGCGACGTCAAATATACGGACATCCTCTCCAAGTTGCGCAAGGACAATTCCGTCAAAGCCATTGTCTTGCGCGTAAACTCCGGGGGCGGGAGCGCTATGGCATCCGAAAATATCCTGCGGGAAATTGAACTGGCTAAGGAAGAAGGCAAAAAAGTGGTGGTTTCCATGGGCGACTATGCCGCCTCCGGCGGATACTACATCGCCTGTAAAGCCGACTCTATCTTCGCCGAGCCCAACACGCTTACCGGGTCCATCGGCGTTTTCAGCATGATCCCAAGCGCGAAAAAGCTTCTCAATGACAAAATAGGCATTTCTTTCGACACGGTCAAAACCGGCAAGTTCGCCCATGGAATTTCTCCCTTTTACGACATGTCGGAAGATGAAGGCAAAATCATGCAAGGCTTTGTGGACAATCTTTATGAGACTTTCCTCGGCCATGTAGCGGAAGGCCGGGGCTTGTCGCGCGATGCCGTCAATGAAATTGCCCAGGGCCGCGTGTGGACGGGCGTGAAGGCAGAACAAATAGGCTTGGTAGATCGCGTTGCCGACTTGGATGAAGCGATCGAATCCGCAGCAAATCTCGCAGAATTGAAGGAGTACCGCATTACCGAATATCCGCGCATCAAAGAACCGCTGCAACAACTTCTTGAGGATATCACCGGGCAAAGCGAAGCGCGTACCAACCGCATGCTGCGGTCTCAACTCGGCGAAATGTATCCATATTACAGGTATGTCCGGGAATTGCAGGCAAGCCGCGGGATGCAGGCGCGCCTGCCGTTTTTTATTCCTTTCAGGTAGCAGGTAGTATGGTTCCATCCAAAAAAAAAGTCCTGTTTCGCGTACGCGAGCCGTTGCTGCGCTACCTGATGCGCTACCACCGCGCCAAACGGTTGCCCCTGCAATATGAAGAGCTGACGCGCTACGAATCATCTGCACCCCTGCTCGACCACGATGGCCACGACACCCTCTGGGAGGCCGTCTATTTTTCAGAATCCGACCGGCCCGAAGTTTTCCACGCGCTCACTTCCATGTACGCCCTGCTTAAAACAGGCGGCGATATGAGCGTGGTGGAACACCTTACGGTGGCGCGCATCGACTACTGCACCTTCGGCAACACCAAGCCATTTCGCATTCGCATCATCAACCGGCTAAACGATAACTACGACCACTTCTACGTGAAGCGCGCCGATGCCTCCCGCATTTACGGGCTGGAATTGGAGGAACTGCTCTCGCCCAACAGCGTGATGTACTTAGTGGACGGAGGCACAATGATTGAAGAGCACATAGTAGGGATTCCGGGCGACGACTTTGTCAAAAAGCACTTGCAAGATGATCCCTTCAACCAGATACGCATTGCCAAAGAGTTTGTCAAGTTCAACGAGCGCTGTTTCGTGCGCCTTCTCGGCGATATGCGCTCCTACAACTACGTGGTGGCTGTAACTCCCGACATTGAAGGCGCCCAGTTTCGCCTGCGTGCCATAGATTTCGATCAGCAGTCCTATGAAGGGCGCAAGAGTTTTTACCTGCCGCAGTATTTCAAGGAGAACAACCCCATTATCAAAATGGGAATGGAAATGCTGACCCATGAGAGTGTGACGCAATACCAGTTGGAAGAGCGCAGCCTGATAGCTGCGCGCGCTATGGCCACCCGCAGCCGCTTGGATGCGCTGTTCGAGTGTATGGTGGAGGATGAAATATCGACGAGCGAAAAAGTACAGCTATTGGCCAAGGAACTGACGGCCCACCATCATAATGACGTTTTTCTGAAATGCCGTACCATGGGCGAGATCGTATCGGCCCATATCCAATTGCTTTTGCAAAAAGATTTCAAGCAGGGGATCGCCGGGAAATAGGCCTCGGGCGGGGAATACAATCAATTTGTTAAGTAACTGATGATCAGTCCAATGCCTGCCGCAATGGCAAGGCAAAGCAGGCATATAGCCAAGATTTTGAGCGGCAGTGGCCAGCTTTTCATTTTTCTAAGTTTTCTTCATCCACTATCCGGCCCTGGATACAGCGAATGATGCGGGCCGGGAAATTTTCAATAATGCGGTAATCGTGCGTTGCCAGCAGTACAGCAGTGTCGTTGTGCCGGGCCAACCGGCGCAGCAGTTGGAGTATCTCATCGGAGGTGTCGGGGTCGAGGTTGCCAGTAGGCTCGTCGGCGATGAGCAATTCAGGGGAGTTCAGCAAGGCCCTTGCTATGACTACCCGTTGTTGTTCGCCTCCTGACAATTCGTGGGTCATGCTGAATTGCTTGTCCGAAAGCCCTACCTGGGCCAGCACTTCCCCGATGCGGTTTTGGATGTCGCCTTCTTTTTTCCAGCCGGTAGCATGCAGGACGAAGCGGAGGTTTTGATCCACATTTCTGTCGCTGAGAAGATTGAAATCCTGGAATACTACGCCCAATTTCCTGCGCAGATAAGGTGCTTGGCGCCGGTCTAATTTTTGGAGATCGAAGCCGGCGACCTCGCCTTTGCCTTCGCGCAGGGGCAATGCGCCGTACAGTACTTTGAGGAGGCTCGATTTGCCGCTGCCGGTTTTACCTATCAGGTAGGCGAATTCACCTTGGGAAATGGTCATAGTGACGCCGCGCAGTATGAGTTGCTGCTGTTGGTAAATATTGGCGTTGTTGAGGCGTACGATGAGATTGCTCATTTTGGGGGTCGGTTTAGTTTTTTTCAATTTTTCTCACTTCATCCTCTGTTAGCCCGGTTTCAAGAGCTACCTCTTCGGCAGACATACCTGTACGCAAAAGGACGCGAGCCAATTTTATCTGGCCTTCGCGCATTTGCTCCAGCGCCTTTTCTTTCTGTCGGCGTTCTTCCTCCCTCTGCCTGCGCTCTTCTTCTTCGCGTGCTTTTGCTTCCTCAGCCACGCGCTTCAAGTACGCTTTTTCCGCTTCCTGCTGGGCAAAAATGGCCTCCACTTCCTCCTCCGCGCGCAGCTTGGCACGCAGTTCTTCTTCCTGCAAGGGCCGCTGAAGGTACTCCGCTATGTCTTCGAAGCCTTCCGGCACCTCTTGCAGATCGAGAATGTATTTTTCTTCCATGACCCAGGCTTGATTGAACAGTGTGAGAAATTGCTCTATGCGGCTGCGCCTCTGTTCCGGCAGGCGGCGCACTTGCAGTATATAACAGGTATGTGTGAGCAGGTCTATGAAGTCGCTCTCGATGTGTAGTTCCTCGTGGCGCGACATGTCCATGATCTTGCGATCCACCTTTACGGCCGTCAGGGGGATGTCTTCCACGTTGTAACCCAGGATGTATATGGAGATGATGGGCAGGGCGCTATCTTGGTCCACTAAGGTTACCGGGTGTTTGGCCTTTGTTTTGTGGGTATAGGCCAAGCCGAGGTAATTGCGAAAACGCAACACATTGGTAGGCAGCTTGGATTTTTGCAGTTCGATGAGCACCTTCTCCCTGCGGCCGTTCTCATCTAAAATGACAGCTTTGAAATCCAGACGGTATAAGGTAAATCGGCGCTCTTCATCTTCTACGACAACCTCCTGCTGGGAGAGTTCCAGCTCCAGCACCTCCTTTTCCAGGATGACGGAAAGTACCTTGCGCGCCAACTTGTCGTTGGACATGAGGTACTTGAAGGCGTGGTCGTAAAGCGGATTGGCGATCAGCATAAGACAAAGTTACGGCATTGCCCGTAAAAACAATACGGCCGCAGCCAAAGTTGCAGGCTTCCAGTGCCATCTTTGAACTCCATGCCGTCAAGTTAGTGGCGTACTGTATGGTATTGCATAGCCCGTCTGAAGACGTGAGTATGGTGATAGCGGGGACGCCTGGGGCGTCTCTTGCTAACAGCGATTCGATTTTTTATTTTTTTTGGAGTAAGAGAAGACTCTGCGCCGGCGGAAATTCGCCTTATGCCTTTAGCTTCCATTCCACACCGTCCTCGCCCGCGCCAGTTCCTTGCCGTCGCTGGGCCTGGTCAGGCGGTGCAGGCGTGTACAGTCGTCTGAAATAGAAGTCTCGGCAATGATCTCCTCGTTCCACAGAGACTCGGCAAGGTACAAAATATCCATGGTCTGAAGAGAGGCGTTTCGCAGCAGGTGTTCATCTACGGCCTCCAGCATCCAATCGGCGTACTTGCTGTTGGTGAGGTGATAGTTGAAGTCGAGGTCGTGCCAGCCTACCGCGAAGCGGCGGGAGCGGAAAACTGGCCCGAGGTCAGGCAACTCGCCGGCGGTGCGGGGCAGGTAGCCGGAAGGGTGGGGGAGGAGGTCGTTGTAGGCGAGCAATTCGGCGGGGATGCGGGCCATGCGCCTGGTGGCGGTGTGCATCAACAGCCAGGTGGTGGTAGCATTGGCAATTTCAGCGCCTTGCGCATCATACATCCTGAAATCGCGGTGCGTGAATACCCGCTCAAAGCCCGAGGGATGCGTCACCACTTCTATGGTTTCTCCCAGCAAGGGCAGGCGTTCAACGTGCAGCCGCTGCCGCATGAGCACCCAGGACAGCCCCTGCGGCTCTAAGTCCCACACCGAAAGTTGGAGATGGAGCACGTGCTGCATGGATGCCTCCTGCATGAGCCGGATCAACGCTGGAATGGATACTTGCTTGCGCGCGTCAACCTCGTAGCTGCGTATGGTGAAATGTTCGCGGTGGATGAGTGACGGCTCGGTGTGCATGAGCGCAAATTTACTGGCTAATCAAAAAAATCAGCCGTTATGGAACGTAAACTGGTAATTCGCGCCGAAGTTCCAGAGGGTCACTACTCCGGTAGCAAATAGTTTGGACAGGTAAAAATTCATCCGCCAACGGTTGATGAGCAGGTAAATAACGCCGTTGTTGAGCAGCAGCCCTGCGATGGAGATGCCCAAAAAGAGCAGGAACTGAATGCCCACCTCCTCGTTCCGGTCGTGAAAGGTCCAGTATTTGTTCCACAGAAAATTGTTGATAACGGCTAAGGCGAAGCCTGTGGAGTTGGCTACGTACTTGTTGAATCGCAGTTTTTCCTTGAGCAGCCAGGTTGTGCCGAAATCAACGACCATGCCTCCTGCGCCTACGACACAAAACTTAATGAATTGTAGAATGGCGTCCATGGCGCAAAGATGCGCTAAACCCGGCGAAAAATGGCTTGTACAAAATAAAGTATTTTTCGACGGGCAAACCCATATCAATACAGCCTACTTGGCCGCATCCAGCTTCAGATCCAGTTCCATTTGTTTTCCGTCGCGCAGGATGGTGAGTGTGACCGTATCGCCGGGCTTGTATTTTTCCAGGGCCAGTACCACGTCGCTGTAGGATTCGATCTTGTTGCGATCGATGCCGACGATAATATCGCCCAGGCGGATGGCGCCGTTGCGCTCGCGAACCGTGGGGCGTATGCCGGCGCGGTCGGCAGCTTCGCCTCTGATCACATCGATGACCAAAGCGCCGGTGAGGCCGAGCCGCTGCACGAACGATTGGCGGGCATACTCCACCCCGAGCGAGGGTCGCATGATCTTTCCAAACTGGATAAGCTCGGGAATTACCCAGTTGACTACATCCGCGGGGATGGAAAAACCTATGCCGGCCGATGCGCCCGAGGGGCTGTAAATAGCCGTGTTGACACCGATGAGCCTGCCGGATGAGTTGAGGAGCGGCCCGCCGGAGTTGCCGGGGTTGATGGCTGCATCCGTCTGTATCACATCCCGTATGGGAATGCCGGCTACCGAATTGATCTCCCGTCCCAGGGCACTCACGATGCCGGTAGTAAGGGTCTGGTCCAAGCCGAAGGGGTTGCCGATGGCGTACACCGCCTGCCCCACGCGGAGGTTGTCGGAAGCGCCGATGGGAATGGGCCGCAGGGTGCTTGCAGGGGCGTCTATTTTGAGTACGGCGAGGTCCTTCTCAGGCGCTTTACCCACCAACCGTGCCTGCCATGTACTGCGATCTGCTAATGTGACGGTGGCGCGGTCGGCATTCTGAATGACGTGGAAATTGGTCACGATATGGCCGTTGCGGTCCCAGACAAACCCGGAGCCGGTACCCGCAGGTATTTCGGTGGCATTGCGGGTAAAAAAATCGTAGCCCACGTTTGTAGTGGTGATGTAGCAAACAGAAGGCGCCGCAGCTTCAAACAGCTGAATGGTAGCCAGTTCTGACGGGGTAAGGCTTATGTCGGGAGCGGGCATGTTGCTCTGGCCGTTTTCACGGGCGTCATTTCCAGGTGCGGTCGTTTGTTCTTCATTTGCCACAGGTTGTTCAGCGCGGCCTTTCCAGGCGACTCCGGCGGCAAAACCGCCTGCGATAAGCATGATGCTGAAGGCAATTCTCAAAATGCTGGACGGTGACATGGCTGTCTGTTTGTTTTTAAATTGAAGTGATAACACTTTCATGGAAAATGAATTTTTTAGGGTTAATCTGGTGTTCTATAGTGTCTTCTACTCTTCTACTCTACGTTTTCCTCTCTTTTTTCTTCGCTGCGGGGAACAGTATATTATTGAGTATCAACCTGTACCCCGGCGAGTTGGGATGCAGGTTCAAGTCGGTATCCGGGTCTTCCACGTAATGGCGGTAGTCCTCCGGGTCGTGGCCTCCGAAAAAGGTCCAGGTGCCCTGGCCGAAGGTTCCGTGGATATACCGCGCTTCGTAGGCAGGCTTGTTTTCACCGAGCACGAGTACGTCGGGCTTGATGAGCGTGCGCTTGAAGGCGGTGGTTTGGCCCATAAAGCCTTTAACGGTGCGCGTATGGCATTGGGTCAGCATGGTGGGGATGGGGTCCCATTTGGCAGAAAAATCGAATAAGGTGAAGTAGTCCTGTTCGGGAATGATAGGGGCATTGGCGGGCCGGTCGATATTGGAGAATTCGTACTCCAGGGGGTTCTTCACCAAAGTGAAATCCCGGAAGGCCAGGGTTTTGCTGAAGTCCAGCCTTTGCTGGGCGTTGGGGTCTGCCGGGTCTCCGTCGTAAATATTGGCGCAGATGTCCGTTCCTTCGGCGGCCAGGGCGATGTCGTAGGTATCGGTGGCGGAACACATGGCAAACATAAATCCGCCTCCACCGACGTATTCCCTGATGCGTTTGACCACGGCGAGTTTGAGTTGGGATACTTTGTCGAACCCCAGGCTTTGTGCCAGTTCTTCCGACCGGCGCACATTTTCGCGGTACCATGAAGTACTGCTGTAGGACCGGTAGAAGCGGCCGTATTGGCCGGTGAAGTCTTCGTGGTGCAGGTGCAGCCAGTCGTATTTGGCCAGGGCGTCGTTGATCACTTCGCGGTCGTACACTTCCTCGTAGGGGATTTCGGCATAGGTAAGCACGAGGGTTACGGCATCGTCCCATGGTTGGATGCGATCGCCCCGTTCGTTGAAGTCGGGGGTGTACACGGCGATTTTAGGAGCTACTTCCAACTTGACGGCCTCCTGGTTGATCTCGGGGTGGGAGATGTCGGCCAGTATCTTGTTGAACTGGGCATCCGGTATGATCTCGAAGCTTACTCCGCGGGTAAGGCATTCGCGTTCAAAGAGTTTGTTGTGTTGGAAAGCAAAACTTCCACCGCGGTAATTGAGCAGCCACCATGCTTCCAGACCCTGGTCGAGCACCCAGTAAGTGATGCCGTAGGCCTTGAGGTGGTTTTTTTGCGATTTTTCATCCATCGGGATGAGCAGGTAGGCGGCCTGCACTTTGAAGGCAAAAAGCAGCAACAAGAGTGCAGGTAAGATCAATCTTCTCCAGTTCATACGGTCGGTTGATTTATTTCAGGCATTAAACGTCGAAAAGCAGGTTTTGGATTGCACAGCCCGGCTAAAGTTCCCGGCATTTTGAACGCAATACCATACCTTTGCGTTCTTTCGTTGGTTTCGTATGTGTGTTGAAATAAGTGTAAATGTCGAATCTTACCTTCCAATATCCTGCCTGGTTTCTGATATTGTGCGTGTTGCTCGGAGCGGGTTATGCCCTCGCCCTTTACTTCCGGGATAAAACCTTCCGCGAACAGCCCCGGTGGCTCAGTTGGACGCTGGCCCTGGCACGTGGCGTCACAGTGGCGTTTATCGCCGCCTTGCTGCTTTCGCCCTTGTTGCGCTCCCTGTTGCAAGATGTACAGAAACCGGTCATTTTACTCGCGCAAGACGCTTCCGAATCCGTTGGGTACGCCCTGCAAAAAGAGGGTACAGAAGAATCCTTCAAATCTGCATACGAGCAATTGACCCTCGAGCTGGGAAAAGACTATGAGGTGCAAACCTACAGCTTTGGTGAAGACGTGCGGGAAGGCCTGTCTTTTGAATACAAAGACAAGATCACCAACATTGCCGAATTTCTCACCGGCGCTTATGACCTGTACAGCAACCGCAACCTCGGCGCCATTGTACTGGCGACAGATGGCCTGTATAACGAGGGCGCCAATCCGGCTTATCTCGGCAACCAACTCTCCGTACCCGTTTACAGCATTGCACTGGGCGATACTACCGCGCGCCGCGACGTAGCGGTCAAAAGGGTTTTTCACAATAAGATTGCTTACTTGGGCGATAAATTCACCGTACAAGTTGACGTGGCCGCTCAAAACGCTTCAGGCGCTTCCACCAATCTCTCGGTATTCAGGATCGAAGGCGAAAGCCCGCGCAAACTCCAGGAAATTCCCATCAGTATAGATAAAAACGACTTCTTCACCACCAAAGAGATCATACTCGATGCCGATCGCCCCGGCGTGCAGCGCTTCCGCATGGTAGCAGGCGCCATCTCCGGCGAGACCGTGAGCGCCAATAATAGTAAAGACATCTTCATTGAAGTACTGGACGCCCGGCAGAAAATCCTCATCCTGGCAGCAGTGCCGCATCCCGACCTCAGCGCCATCAAACAATCGCTGAGCAACAACAGGAACTATGAAGTCACGACGGCTTTTGTCACTGATTTCAAACAGAATATTGCCGATTTCGATTTTGTGATCCTGCACCAGTTGCCCTCGCGGACCAACGACGCTACCGGGATTCTGAACGCCATACAGACGCGCCGCATTCCGCGTTTCTTTATTGCAGGGATGCAGACGAATTTCGCCCGCCTCAACCAGGTGCAATCCCTGGTTTCCATTCGCACCGACGGGCGGAACACCAACGAAGTTCAGGGCCGGCTGGGCAATGCGTTCAGCCTGTTTACCATTGATGAACGGGTAGGCAAAGAGTTACCGGCTTTTGCACCGGTCATTGCCCCCTTTGGCGAATATGCCGTTTCGCCTGAAGCCCAAACGCTGCTTTTTCAGCGCATCGGAAAAGTAGATACGCAGTACCCCCTCCTGGTACTCGGCGAACAAGGCGGGGCGCGCACCGGCGTTTTTTGCGGAGAAGGCGTGTGGAAATGGCGTCTTTTTGATTATTTACAAAATCAAAACCACGAGTTGTTCGATGGGCTATTCGGCAAAGCCGTGCAGTACCTCGGCATTAAGGAAGACAAGCGCCGCTTCAGGGTGAATTTGCCCAAAACCATCTTCAACGAAAACGAACCGGTGGTGTTCGACGCCGAATTGTATAACGATAATTACGAACTCGTCAACGAACCCGATGCGGCTCTGGTCATCACCAACAACAAGGGGGAGGAGTTTAAATATACTTTCAACAAATCGGGCAGGGCTTACAGCCTCAATCCCGGCATTTTCCCGGTGGGCGATTACACCTTCCTGGCATCTGTCAATTTTTCCGGCCAGAACCTCAAATACGACGGGCGCTTCAGCGTGGAACCCATACAGTTGGAACTCTACGAAACCACGGCCGATCACGGCCTCCTCAGGCTGTTGAGCGACAAGTTCGGCGGCGCCGTGGTATATCCCGGCCAGATGGCCTCGATAGCGGAAATGATCCGGGCCAAGGAAACGGTAAAACCCGTGATATACAACACCAACCAGACGCGCCCCGTGATCAACCTCAAGTGGCTTTTCTTCCTGCTGCTGGGTTTGCTCACCTTGGAGTGGTTTTTGCGCAGGTATTTCGGGGCGTATTGATCAGGGCTAAGTTCGCCATTTTGAAACAGTTCCTTTTTTGTTTATATTTGAGAGTCCAAATTTGTGACTCATGAGCGCCACTATACTTCCCAAGCCTGTTACGCAGTTTTCTGACCTCGACCCGGAGGGCAGCTATACCTATGCAGACTACCTGCTGTGGCAGTTCCAGGAGCGGGTGGAGTTGATCCGCGGGCGCTTGTTTCGCATGAGTCCGGCGCCCAACTTGACCCACCAACGGGTTTCCAGAAACCTCAGCAGAGACTTGCTCAACTTTTTTTACGGTCACCCCTGCCAGGTTTTTATTGCACCCTTCGACGTGCGCCTGCCGGTGAGTCGTAAGCAAGGTCAGGATACCACCGTGGTACAGCCCGACCTGTGCGTGATATGCGACGAAAGCAAATTGGATGAACAGGGCTGCGCCGGCGCGCCCGACTTAGTGGTGGAAATCCTCTCGCCTGGCAACAGCCGGCGCGAAATGAAAGACAAATTCGAGGTATATGAAGAAGCCGGCGTGCGGGAGTACTGGATCGTCAATCCCGCCGAGCGGGTAGTGCTAGTGTATGTCCTCAACAATGAAGGCAGGTACATCGGCCTTGCTCCAGTGACGGAGGACACCTCCCTGCGCGCACATATTTTCCTGGAATTGGTCATTGATCTCAAAGAAGTTTTTGCATGAGCACAACTGTTTTACAACAGCCAATCACCCGGCTTTCCGACCTCGATCCGGAGGGGAGCTATACTTATGCCGATTACCTGATGTGGCAATTTCAGGAGCGGGTGGAGTTGATCCGTGGGCGGCTGTTCAGGATGAGCCCGGCGCCGAATCTTGCACATCAAAAGGCAGCTACTCAACTCACACGTCACCTGGCTAATTTTTTTGCAGGAAAAAGTTGCCAAGCCTTCGTTGCACCCTTCGACGTGCGCCTGCCGGTGAGTCGTAAGCAAGGTCAGGATACCACCGTGGTACAGCCCGACCTGTGCGTGATATGCGACGAAAGCAAATTGGATGAACAGGGCTGCGCCGGCGCGCCCGATCTGGTGGTGGAAATCCTCTCGCCGGGCAACAGCCGCCGCGAAATGAAAGACAAATTTGAGGTGTATGAAGAAGCCGGCGTGCGAGAGTACTGGATCGTCAATCCTGCGGAAAGGGTGGTGCTGATTTATGTCCTTGATGAAGCCGGCCAATACTCGGGCTTAGCGCCGGTGACGGAAGAAGATTCTCTGCGTTCGCATATTTTCCCGGAATTGGCCATTGACCTCAAAGAAGTATTCAAATGATTATCAACAAGTTGACCAATCTGCCTTCACAGCCGAAGTGGATGCCGATCCTCTACGCACTCACGGCATTTTGTGCAATTTCTGTACTTACAGCCTGCGATCCGGAATATTACGTAGAATACCAAATAGATAATGACAGCAGGCAGCCCATCTACATTTACTCCAGCTATCGGATTGGATTAGAGCCCGACACGAACTATATCTCTTCGGGCGCGAAGTTGTCACTTTACACCGTATTGGGGCGCGGCAGGACTGAACGGTACATGGAGAACTTGAGAAGCCTTCCATTTGAAATAGCCATCTTCAACCGTGAAGGCCAGCCTGTGAAAAGGGACGTTCAAGATATTTCCCACTGGTCGAAGTTTTTCACCAACAATAGCAAAACAAACGGTGTCGTACTGTTGCAGTTGCGGCCGGGAGATTTTTGACACGGGGGAACACACCACATTTCTTTTGCTGCTCCCAAGGCAGTAGCTTTGCGGCCTCAAAACCAAGCTATGCAACAACCCGGCACTTCCCGCTGGCTCATCATCGGCGCCTTTGCTGTCGTCTATATTGTATGGGGCTCCACTTATTTGGTCAATTATTTTGCCATTCAGTCCATTCCGCCGTTCATCATGTCGGGTACGCGCTTTGTCGCTGCGGGTGTGTTGCTGTATTTTATCGGCAGGCTGCTGGGGCATCCGGTGGGCGAGTGGCTGCACTGGCGCAATGCCATGTGGGCCGGGGTGCTGTTGCTCGGCGTGGGTACGGGCGGCGTGGTATGGGCCATGCAATGGGTGGACACGGGCATTGCGGCGCTTATTGTCGCCTTTGAGCCGCTATTAGTGGTACTCATGCTTTGGCCTATGCGCGGGCAGCGGCCCGGAGGGCGCAGCCTTCTCGGGGTGGCCGTGGGCATAGCCGGCATGGCTACGCTGGTGATGCAGGACAAGCTGATCGCCGACCGGAATACGGCACTCGGCGTGTTGGTTATCTTCATCGGCATACTTTCCTGGGGCTATGCGGCCATCTGGGTGGGCAGGGCCAAACTGCCGGTATCCTCCATGCAGACGGCAGCCATACAAATGATGGGCGGCGGCGGGGCGCTTCTGGTTGTTAGCCTGGCAACCGGAGATTGGCAAGATTTTCACTGGCAGGAAGTAACGCAAAAGTCGACCCTGGCGTGGATATACCTGGTTTTACTGGGGTCTATTCTGGCCTTTTCCGCTTTCAATTACCTGTTGGCCCGCGTATCGCCCGAAAAGGTAGTGACTACCAACTATGTGAACCCCGTGGTGGCGCTCTTCTTGGGTTGGAGTTTCAACAACGAGGTCATCACCCTGCAATCCCTTATTGCTTCTGTACTCCTGCTTGCCGGGGTGTTTTTCATCGTGTCCAAGAAAAAAACAGAGACTTCCGGAGCAAGCGCTCCATGAGGGGGTACCTTGCATTCTCATCCCTCCACACACCCCAGCAACCACTCTTTTTCCGTAAGAACCTCTTCGGCGGCAATTTCACGGCTCAAAGCCGCTTTGGCCGACCGGTCGTACGGGTTCATTTTGAGCAGTTTGTCGGCGTATTTCACGATGTTGAGGTAATTGCTGCGATGGTACCCGATCACCCGTTTGCGGCGGATGTAGTTGCGCATGGCGTCTAAGTGCGCGTGCAGGATACCGGTTTCGCCCAGCGCGTACCAGGTTTTCAGCAGCAGGGTTTTGGCAGAGAGGTTGAGCAGGGGGTCGCGGTAGTTGGCGCGTTGCAACAGGTCGAGCACGGCATTGTAGTTCCGGCGCGAAAACTCAAGGCGGGCTAAATTGAAACTGAAAGAACTCTCCCGGTAAGGGCGCTCCAGCGCGTTCTTGTACTCGTGTATAAAATAGCTTACCCATTCATAATCATTTAATTGCAGTCCTGCCGCCACGATGTTGTGGTAGGTAAAGCGGGACAGCACGCCGTTTTCGAGCAATTGGCCGCCGGCAAGCCCGGCCTTGTACAGGTCGAGCACCTCGCGGAAGTAGCGGCGTTCGCCGTCGTTGAGCCGCCGTATGCAATAGTTGATGGCCAGGAGGTACAGGCCGCGCATTTCCTCGTGGGCAAAACGCTGCGCAGATTCGAGCAGGATGCGTTTGAAGTGCTGGAAGTGCATTTCCTCCTCCGGATTGCGTATCATTCGGTAGCAATGCAAATAGGCGGCGATGGCCGGCTCTCCCGTCCATTTATCGTTTTCGGCCAACGCGATGATCTCCCCGTCCATATAAGCATGGTAGGCAGACTGGTAAACCCCTTGCTGTGCGGCGGCGAGGCATATCAGCCGGAGCCGGGTGCTGAGGTAATATACGTCAATGGAATGGGCCAGTTCGCTGATGGGCAACTCCTCCGATGGATTGTCGGCGGTGGCGGTTTGGTACTGTTCCCAATGCATGCGGTAGCAGGTTTGGTGATAAGCGGCATCGCGCAGTGGCTGGGCCTCCATCGATTGGGCCAATGCTTGCCGGGTGCGTTCGAATGCAGGTTGCATGCCCCGCTCGCGGTAACCGATGGCCAGATGCAGTTGATTGGCTAAGGGGTCTGCAGTAGCGGCTTTTACGGTGATGTACTGCTCTATGAGTTTGCAGAGATAGCTCATCAGCAGGCGCAGTTTTTGATCGTCGCAGGGTTGCCCCGGGAAAAGGCATTGCCAGGCTTCCGTTTTGCCGGCGCCGGGATGCGAGCTGAAAAAGTCGAATAATTGCACCAGATCCTTGCGGGTATTGAAAAAGGGGGAGAGCAAAAACTTGCGCAGTTCTTTCTGCTCTTTGGAGGAAAATGCGGAAATCAAGCGTGTCAGTTTGGAATCTTGCATTATTTTGTCTGATATTCTATTCTACAATAAGGTTTAAAAGTCTATTTTAAAAATGAATTAGTGTAGAAAATTGATTCAATTCAACTCTACAAAATCCATTTTTTGTTCTTGCCGGCCCTTTGCAGAGAGCGCATCTTTGTGTTGGAAAATAAATTTGTTCATCTTTACAATCCTTACTCCCATGATGATGCGCGTACTTTTTATACTGGTTTTGGGACTTATTTCTGCGACCACTTATCGCGTCCAGGCTCAATGCAACCCGGATACGGAGGCGCCCACGGCGGTTTGTATTGCAAACATGGAAGTCTGGGTGGATCCCGGTCAAACCGATACCCTTTTCGCCCACCAGGTCAACGCCATGAGCACGGATAATTGCGATGCGCCCGGCCAGTTGCAATTGCGTATCGAGCGGGCACCGTTCTCCAGTTCGCCGCCGCCTACCTCTTTTTTGGTGTTTGATGAATCCGATGTGGGCGTGCATGTCGTTTCCCTTTGGGTCAGTGACCAGGCAGGCAACAGCAACCAATGCTGGGGCGCGGTCACAGTGTTGCCCGGCGATTGCAATCCTCTCGCACTGCCCGTATGTACGGATCAAATAACCCTGGACATACCCGCCGGCACAACTGCCGAACTTAACCCGGACAACGTGCTGGAAGGAACGGGCTACTGTTCGAACTTCAGCATGCAACTCAACCCGCCCTCGGCGCCGCTCCCTCACCTGACGCTGAATGCGAGCCACACAGGCACACATATCGTACAAGTGACGAACACTACAACCGACATTTCCTGCTGGGCTTCTCTCACCGTGAATTCGAGTAATTGCGCCGGGGATACGGAGCCGCCAATTGCCGTTTGCGATGCATTCATAACTGCAGAACTCGGCTTGCACGGCCCCGGTCTGACCTACATCGAAGCCCAACAACTGAATGAAGGCAGTACAGACAACTGCACGGCCGCCGGGAACCTGGGTTTTGCCATAGAAGCCGGCGCTATGCCCTCGGCTACCATGCCGGCCGCCACATCACTCGCTTTCACAGCCATTGGTACCTACCCCGCCGTATGGATGTGGGTAGCAGACGAGGCCGGTAATACCAATGTGTGCTCCACGGAAGTAACCATTGTGGAAGCCCAATGCGACCCCGATCAGACCCCGCCCGTTTGCACGGCCCCTGCCGACACGACCATTTCCAAAGAAGAATGGGAGGCCTTGGGCATAACGCCCTTCGACTACGCGATGCTGGATGCGTATTTCGGGGAGGCTTCCGGTTGGGACGCCTGCGGCCTGGATACCATATTGCAGACTACTTCTGTAACGTACAATCTTTGCAACACCCTGCTTGGCATCCAGCGCACCTTTACCGCAGTGGACGCAGCCGGCAACGCTTCCGCGCCTGCCGTGCAGATGATCCGCATACGCAACGATTTTTTGATCAACATTCCCAAAGACCACCTCCCCGGAGATACTACTATTGAAAATCTAACCCTCGCGCAAACCGGCGGCTTGCAAATCGGCGTGGGGTATAACGACGAAGAATTTGATTTCAATTGCGATTCCATCACCGACTTGGTCCGGCGCACCTGGATGTTATTGGATTGGTGCAGGTTCGATATTATGCCGCAGGACCCGCCGGTGACAGAATTGCCCCGCTTGGACCGCAACGGCGACGGGTTTCCCGGCGATGCTTATTCGATTTCGGCGCCCATGGACTCTTTGTATTTGCTTGAAAACGGCGAACCCGGCCAGGTAATCGGCCCCAACACAGGCTTCTTGTCCTACACCCAGATCATCCGCTACAATTACAACGACAGCACCACCCTGTCGGTGGCCGGGGAGATATTCCAGGATATTTTGGGCAATTGCAGCGCCGACCCGGATGATCCCCGCTTGGCCGGCTGGCGGGTAATCGCCACCGGGCAATCCACCGGCAGGACCTATGCCGCCCTTTCCAATGCCACCGGCTTGTATGAGATACTCGGCATCTGCCCGGAAGACACGGAATTGGAGCTTCGCCTTGATGTGCCCTTCAACTATGGGCAGTCTTGTCCCACTACCTGGACGGTAAACATTCCGCAGGGTATGCCGGGCGTGCAAAACATTCCGGTGCAACTCGAAGCGGAATGCCCCTTGATGGTGGCGGACCTTGCCGCACCCCTTCTGCGCCGTTGCTTCCCCAATACCTACACCGTCAGCTATTGCAATTACAGCAGCCAAACCATAGAGGATGTGCAGGTGGAGGTGTCGCTCGATCCTTTCATGGAGTTTTCCGGCAGCGGCATCCCGGCTACAAATTTGGGCGACAACGTGTTCCGCTTTTCCATCGGCCATTTGCAGGCAGGTGAATGCGGAAGCTTCAATATTGACTTCCTCTTGAGTTGCGATGCGGAATTGGGGCAAACGCACTGCTCTACCGCGCGCATTTTGCCCGATACCCTGTGCCCGCAATTGAGCGAGTGGTCGGGCGCCAACGTAGAGGTGGAAGGCTTCTGCGAGGGCGATTCGGTTTACCTCCTCATCAAAAACACCGGTACCGGCGATATGGCCGAACCGCTCCACTTCATCGTGGTGGAAGACGTGATCATGTACATGCAGGATGAATTCCAGCTCAACAGCGGGCAGCAGTTTCCACTTGCGCCCATTCCCGCCGAAGGCCAAACCTGGCGCATAGAAGCGGAACAAGCCCCTGCGCATCCCTATCCCGGCAGCGTAGCCATAGCCATTGAAGGCTGTAACGGCATCAACATGACCGGTTTGGTGAATATCTTTCCCACCGAAAACCCCAATCCGTTCATCTCCACAGATTGCCGGGAGAATATCGGCTCTTTTGACCCCAATGACAAAAACGCCACGCCGGCGGGTTACGGCCTGGAGCATTTCATCCGGCCCGATACGGACCTGAAGTACCTCATCCGCTTCCAGAATACGGGTACGGATACGGCATTTACGGTCGTCATTCTCGATACGCTTTCGCATTGGCTCGATCCAGCGAGTGTGCGGCCCGGCGCAGCAAGCCATCCGCTTGCTTTTGAGATACTCGACGGAGAAGTGTTGCGCTTCACCTTTGACGGCATTATGCTGCCCGACAGCAACGTCAACGAGCCGGCCTCGCATGGGTTTGTCCAGTTCTCCGTAAAGCAACTGCCCGCACTTGCAGCCGGTACGGTCATTGAAAATACGGCGGCCATTTATTTCGACTTCAACGAGCCGGTCATTACCAACACAGTGTTTCACACCATCGGGAATGACTTCATACGGGTTGTCAGCGATATACAGGCAGCGCCTCCGGGTTTCGGGCAATTGGAGGTGTTTCCCAACCCGTCTGCGGGGGAGGTCAACTTCCGCCTGCCTCCGGGGACTTCGGACGTTGCGGCTTTTATGTTGTACGACCGCCTCGGCCGGCCTGTGTCGCAGGGCGTTTTTCAAAACGGTATTTTCCGAATTCAAAGCGCCGCTCTCCCCAAAGGCATGTACTTCTACCGGGTAGAAGTCGAAGGGCGGGGCGTGTATAGCGGGAAGGTGTTGTTGTATTGAATTATAAACCTTGCAAGGTTTTCAAAACCTTGCAAGGTTTATAAATACCAAACCCTGCTTTTTAATATCTTTACCCCGTTCACCACTAAAAAACACCGTCATGCAACAAGATGACGCACCTTTTGTACCGGACACCTACTACCACGTTTACAACCACGCCATAGGCGACAGCAACCTCTACCGGGAGGCGGATAACTACCGCTATTTTTTGGAGAAGTATGCTGAATACATGGCTCCGTTGTGTGGCACCTACGCTTACTGCCTGTTGCCCAACCATTTTCATACCGTCCTCAAGGTGCGGGGACGGGATGCGCTGCTCGGTTTTTGTAAGCGTAAGTACAGCAGTGATGAAAAGTACGCGGAAAAACTGAAACGCTTGCAGGAAACCCCCGACCAGATAGACCTCCACGAAGTGGTGATGCAGGAATTCAAGAACTTCCTCGCTTGCTATGCCCAGTCCATCAACAAGCGGTATGGCCGTAAGGGCGGCCTCTTCCTGCACTACCTCAAGCGCAAACCCATTGACACGGAGGCCTACCTGCACAAGGCCATACACTACGTCCACTACAACGCCGTACACCACGGCTTTTGCAGTAGCATCTTGGACTGGCCATACTCGAGTTTCCACACCTTCTTGTCGGAGAAGAAAACCAGGTTGGAGAGGGAGGCCGTACTAAACTGGTTCGACAGCCCGCAGGCATTCCGGCGCTTCCAGGAGCGAGTGCCCGATGCAGCCATGGTGGCGGAGATGGAGTTTCTGGATGATTGACTGCCAAGACCTTGCAAGGTTTTTGAAAACCTTGCAAGGTCTTGGCAACTGTAGCCGCAAGGACACTTCCCCTTCTTTACCCCTCCTTTCCCTTTGTCATACCCCTCTTTTTACGATTTTTGGCCCGCCGTAAAATTCGAATGCGGATTTGCTTTGGTACTCAAGGTGGAAATGTTTTTCGGGGAAATTGCTTTTCTTGCGCCGTTTTCAAGTGAAGCCGGATGCACCCGATCAGCGTCATCATACCCGCGCTCGACGAAGCGAAGCATATCGCCAGGTTGGTGCATTGGCTGCGGCAAACGGCGCCGGCAACCGGCACGGAGATCATTGTGGTGGATGGAGGCAGCAGGGATGATACTGTTGTCCTTGCGAAAGAGGCCGGGGCCACCGTGCTGCAAAGCCCACGCAAAGGCCGGGCCGTGCAGATGAATATGGGCGCGCGCGCCGCAAAGGGCAGTGTGCTGTACTTCGTGCATGCCGATGTGCTGCCACCGGAAACCTGGGCCCCGGATATACGGGGCGCAATAGAAGCAGGCATTCAAGCCGGCTGTTTCAGCTTTCGCTTCGATTCGCCCAAGCGCCTGCTGCGCATCAATGCCCGGCTCACCCGGCGCGACAGCATAGGCGCAGGCGGCGGAGATCAGACGCTGTTCGTCACCCGCCGGGTTTTCCAGGATATGGGCGGCTTCGACGAGCGGCTCGCCATTATGGAAGATTTCGACTTCGTGTGGCGGCTCAAGCGCGTGATGCCCTTCCATATCATACCGCACGACGCTGTAGTGTCGGCGCGCAAGTATGAGAAAAACAGTTACCTGCGGGTGCAGGTGGTGAACTTCATCACCCTGGCTTTGTTCCGTTTTGGTTATTCCGACAAGCGCCTCGCGGCTATGTATAAACGCCTGCTTAAACCCTGACAGCCTCACCGCCATGCCGTGCATGGAGTAAATTTAACACACTGTAATACAATGGAGAAAGAATTTTATTTCAGCAAGGACGAACTCAAGCAATTTGGCAAAATCACCGAATTCCAGGAGACGATGGGCAAGAAGTTCTTCGACTGGTACGGCGAGGTGATGCAAGAGGGCGCCCTCACTGCCCGCGAAAAATCACTCATCGCGCTGGCGGTAGCGCACGCCATACAGTGCCCCTATTGCATAGACGCTTATTCGCACGAATGCCTCAAGCAAGGCTCCGACGAAGAGCAAATGATGGAGGCGGTGCATGTAGCAGCCGCCATTCGCGCCGGCACCTCCTTGGTATATGGGGTGCAGATGATGAATCATGTGAAGAAAGTGGCTATGTAATTTGCTAATTATGAGCGTGTAGGGAAATTTTCTGATCTATGAGTATTAAACAACGTACCAAATCGCTCCGGGCTACGGGCAGCGAACTTTCGGATACCTTCATCCAGTTGGAGGTGCTCAACGGCCACCACGCGCGTGCCGCTTCTTTTCCATCTTTCGAGGAGAAATTGGAAACCCTCGGCTTCGCCCCGCTCAGTGCCTCGGGCATAGAGATATTCCAACTCAATATCGGCAAGCTCTGCAACCAGGCCTGCGCCCACTGCCACGTGGATGCCGGTCCGGACAAGAAAGACGAGATGATGTCGAAAGAACTGTTGGACAAATGCCTGGAGGTCATCGCCGCTTCGCCGGGCATCCATACGGTGGACATTACCGGCGGCGCCCCGGAGATGCATCCACACTTCCGCTGGTTTGTAGAGCAGGTGAGCGCGCTGGGCAAAAAGGTGATCAGCCGCTGCAATCTCACCATCGTGGTGTCAAACCACAAATACATTGACCTGCCTGATTTCTATGCCCGGCACCAGGTGAACGTGGTGTCTTCGCTGCCTTATTTCACCAAACTCCGCACCGATGCGCAGCGCGGCGACGGGGTGTTCGAGGATTCCATCAAAGCGCTGCAAATGCTCAACGAAGCCGGCTACGGCGTGGAAGGCTCCGGGCTTCAACTCGATTTGGTCTATAACCCTTCCGGCGCCTTCCTGCCGGGCAGTCAGCTCACGCTGGAATTGGAATTCAAACGCCACTTGCAGCAGCGCTACGGCATCGTTTTCAACAACCTGTTCACCATTACCAATATGCCCATCAGCCGCTTTCTGGATTACCTGCTCCAAAGCGGCAACTACGAGGAGTACATGCAAACACTGGTGGACGCTTTCAACCCCGGCACGGTTCCCGGCTTGATGTGCCGCAATACCATTTCCGTGAGCTGGCAGGGTTACCTCTACGACTGCGACTTCAACCAGATGCTCGATCTGCACGTGTCGCCCGAACATGTGCGCCACATCAACGATTTCGACGCAGCCGCACTAAACACGCGCCCCATTGTACTCAACCAACACTGCTACGGTTGTACTGCCGGCTCTGGGTCGAGTTGCGGCGGGGCTATCGAGTAGGGCGCTATCGCGTGACCACCATCCGGCGCGTGGCCGTAAACTCCCCGCTGCTGAGGGTGTATTGCAGCACGCCGGCAGGCAAGGCATCGGCGCGTATGGGCACATGGTGCAACCCCGCAGCGTAATACCCTCTGATCACCGAGATGACCATGCCTTGTACATCCGTAATGGTAAGCGTCGCTTCGCCCGCTTCGGGCAGGCGGAAAGCGATCAAAGCGGATGCATTGAACGGGTTCGGCTGGTTCTGGTACAGGTCGAAATCCTGTGTGCCGCCGTGGTTGCCAAACTCCAGGATTACGCTTAAAGTTCGGTTGGCCAGGTCATAGGCTTCGGCCCGTGTTGGGTTGTTGCTAACCTTCAGCGCCTCGCTCAGGCGACCAGCGGCCTGCGCCCGGAATACCAGGGTGAAGAATGCTTCACCGGACTTCGCCGGCACGCCTGTGCCTTGCTCATTCCAACTCATCGTGATCAAGCCCCGATGGGTGAAGCGAAGGCCGAGGCTGCCTTCCCCGGCTGTGCCGTACTCGATGCCTTCAATCGCTAAGGCGGCATGGTCGAAGCCCAGCGTCAGTTGGAATCCCAATAAGCGCTCCATGTCTTTGCCCCGGAAGGAAACTTCCACCCGGTCGCCGGCGTGGAATGTCCGGTCATCTGCCGCCAGGACGAAGACGCCCTGTACGTGGCGTTCCTCTACGGCATTCAGGCTGTTTGTTGCGCTTCCGTTGACATCGCCGGTCTTGACGCCGATGAAATCCAACCCTGCGAGATCGCCCGTCAGGTCGTTGAGGTTGATCAACTCCGGGAATGGCTCGAACCAGGGGTTGGCAGGTAAGGGGAAGACATAACTTGCCGGTATGAAACGCCAACTGGTATTGCCGGGTAATTCATCGACCAGGGCTAAAATAAGGCGGCGCAGCAGGATGACGTCGGCAGTGGTGATGCTCCTGGAGTTGTTGGCATCCGCCGCGATCATCTTGTAGGGGCTGTCCAACAGTTGTACTGCCAGGATGTGACGCTGTATGAGCACCAGATCAAAGGTAGTAACGCCGTTCAGGTAATCTCGATCCAATAGAGGCGTGATCGTAAAATCGCCCCCACTCAACAGGCTGCCGAACGAATACAGGCCGGCAGCTTGCGTCTCGGTATGGTCGGATACCGGGCCGCTCAGGGCTACCTGTACCCCCTCGACGGGTTGATGCTGCTCCGTTTGGATGATGCCAGCGATGGCAGCCGTAGCCGGGCCGGTGCAGGCCCCGGACTGATCCTGCACGCGGACGTAGGTTTCGCAGAAGCCGCGGTTGCCCGCCCCGTCCCAGGCGTCGATATATACGATTTGCAGGGTGCCAGTTGCGCCGTCGGCAGGGTTGTAATCGGCGCAGGAAAAGTGCAGGGAGCTGCGGGTGCTGTCGGGTGACTGCCCCGCGCGGCGAATAGAATAAGTGACCGGCATGGTGCAGTCCATGACCGGGCTTGCGATGAAGTCCGAAGCCCAAACCGTTGCCATGCCCCCGTCAGTGAAGCCGTCGTTGTCGGTATCGGCGGGCATGAGCGTTGCGGTCAGGCCATTGTGGCAAATGGGCGTCGGCTCCAAGCAGTCAATTATTTCGATGATGGCCGTTGCGCGCCGGGTGTTGCCGCAGCCGTCCACCGCATCTATGACGAACCTGTGCTGCCCGATGGGCAGGCCTTGACCGTTGTTGGTGACAATGGCGTAGCTTGGATGCCTTCCGCTGATGGCGAACACGTCGGTGTCACCGGTCATGGTGCTGTCCGGGTTGCGCAATACGTTGAAGTCAAACGGCAGAAAATCATCGTCGTTGAACAGGTCGAGGAATACCCGGATGGATACGTCGTTCGGGGTGCATTTTTCCTCTACGGTGAACGGGAAAACTACCGCGCTCCTGCACAAGGGATCGTCTGCCGCCGGGTTTTCATAGCTGCAAAATGGCTGGACGGCGGAGAAGAAAATGCTCGGCGAAAAGTCGTCAAATACTTTGATCTGTTGGGTGTATTCCCAGAAGCCCCGGGAAGCGATGGCCGGATTCTGAACGGAATTCATCCAGTAGCCGGCGGGGTTGGTGAGGCCGTCGCAGGCGGCAGGCTTGCTGAAGGCCGCAGGAATACTGTTGGTCTCGTCGTTGTCGCGGTCGTAGTAGGTCACTCCGTTGGGGCGCACCAGCACCCAGACGTGCTCGTCGCCGGGGTTGCCGTCGCAGTCCTCATCGCGGCTCACCACCACCGGGGGCGATTGCCCGTCGTACTCGCACCAGTTGATCACCCGGTACGTGCGCATTATTTTAAAGCAGCCTCTTTCGGCAGCATGCAACACCTCGTCCTGCACGCTGACGGCCAGCAGGTCGCAGGCCATCTCGAACACCTGTATGGTATCGATGAGCGGTATGCCGCAGTTGGCCTCGGCATCTCGCGGAAACATGATCTCGTAATTGTGTACTTCGTTGACGGCAATGATCTGTTGGCAGAGATTTGCGCTGATGTTGCCGGAGTTGTCCACTGCGCGGAAGCGCCGGATGATGGTGCCCCAGCCGCATGGGTGCAGGTTCACGATCGGGGCTATTTCCTCTGCCGCGGCATAGCAATTATCCGATGCGGTGGGTTGCCCGAACAGGGCGCGCAGTTGGGCGAGGTTGGTCGGGTCGAAATCGGCAGGCAATTCGTTACAGTGCACACTCGTGTCTTGGGGGGCATGGCAGAAGGGGCGTATCTTGTCCTCTACGGGTATGTCCAGCCAGCAGATGTTCTCGTTGCCTTGAAGGTCAGTCACGCGCAATTCCACGCGTGCGCTGCGCCCGGCGTCGCAGCAGTTGAAGTCAACGAAATTCCCCCAGTCGCTGAAGGATGCTGCCGCCGGCGCGCAATTGGGATGGGTGTCGATGCGGCGGCGCACCGCGATGCTTGCCAGGCCGCAGTTGTCGTTGCTGCCTTCGTCTGCTTCGGTGGCGAGCAAGCGGGCCGTGCCTTGCCCATTGAGGGATATGTGGAGTTGGTCGTTGCAAACGGCGCCCGGCTCGCTGATGTCAACCACCTGGAAGGCGCATTCCTCCACGCTGGAATTGCCGCAATCGTCGGTTACGATGTAGCGGAAGCGGTGCTCGCCTATGGGTATGCCGGTGACAAAACGGCTCGCGCCCGGCAGTATGGTGCGCAGGATTGCGGTTTGGGGCGTCGTTCCAATTTGTTGGCCCGTTGAATCGAGAAGGGGCACTTGCACATCCGTGACGATCTCGGTATGGATGTTCCACCCTCCCGCACAGGGGGCGTTCACCAAAGGCACAGGCGCCTCGAAGGATGCCGTGCAATCATACGGTGTAGTGGAATACATGAGCCCGTTTAACGGCGCTCCCCAGGGATCGGGTAACACCGGGCAGGTCACTTTCGGCGCCAGGTAGTTGCCTACAGCTACGAGTTGGTTATGCAGGCGGCTGTTGGCGGGGTTGCACCAGTCGAGTATCGTCCAACTGCGCAGGAACTTGTAAAACCCCGGGCACACCTCCGCGCGTGGAGCGTCGAGGTACTGGGCGGCGAGGTTGCACCAGGTTGGGTTCAGGTTGTAATTCCCGAATGCTGCAGCCACAAAGGGGAAGCCCGTTGCGCCCGGACTCGGATCGCCGCCGGGTAAGGTGGGGAAGGCGTCCTGGCAACCGAGGAAGGCCACTATCGGTGGTAAGGTCACATCTTGTATGGCGGGCTTGCGGATGGTGATGGTCTGGGTGCATTCCGATGCGTTAGGGACGCCTCCGCAAGCGGAGTTTTGCTTGTCCGTTACCCGGAAAGTGCGGGTGATGATGGCATCGCCGCAATTGCCGTTGAATTGCACGGCGTCCGATACCGTCACTTTGAGCGGCCCGCAGTTGTCAGACACATCCGGGAAGCCGGTGTAGCCGAGGATGCGGTTGAGTGATGCGCTGATGCCGGTGATGTTGCCGTGCCGGTCGGTGAAGTATGACTGCGGTGCGTTGAGAAAAACCTGGTGGATGTCCTCGCAGAGCAAAAGCGCAGTCAAGGTCACCGCTTGCGGGGGAATCAGGCCCGGGCCGATCAGCCGTCCGGTCGCGCTGCTATACACGGCAATGCCGTAGGCGCCGAGTGCGGTGATTTCTGATGCAGAACTTACCAAGAGGGTATAGCTCACGCCCGGTTTCAAGGCTAAGGCTATGCGGACGGATGGTTCGAAGACATGGGTGTGCCCGTTCGACGGCATCGTACTCAAAGCGACATTGGGCGTGAAGGTGCTGTCGCTGCTGTAGATGAGGTTCTCGCAGGGATTGCCCGGCACAAAGGGCCCCTGGTACAGGGCCAAAGCGCCTGAAGCGTCCCCGGCAAAGGTATCTGTCATCAGGAAGGTATATATGGCGGGCGCAGTCACGAAGAACGAATACAGATCATAATGTTGGGTTGTCGGGTTACCCGGTGGTGCGGCTCCTCCCGTGTGACAATCGTTCCCGGCGGGGGCGAACACAGGGTCCGTGGCGCTCAGGGCGCCGTTTATAAACTGCGCCTGCCGGGCAAGGGTAGCTGTGTTCGTATTGGGCGGGCAAACCACCTGTGGATTGGTCTTGTCTTCCAGCCGCACCGTGCCCCAGCATTCCGTAAAGTTGCTGCCTTCCACGCCCGGCCGCAGGCGTATCTCGTAGCTGAACTCGCCGCAGCCATCAATCAAAGGGCCGTTGGAGGGGGCGCCGTCCAACACCGCGATCTCGAAATCATCATCCGTGAGGTCGCCGAAGCTGCCGGTCAGCACCATACTGGCCGTGATTTCGCGTTGGCAGTTCGCTTCCAGCGTGATGTTCACATTGCTCAGGCAAACGAGGTTGTCCGTCATGACCTGCGTCAGGGTTGACGGCGGCATATCCGGATCGTTCCAGGGCCGGACAAAGCCCCAGAGGAGAGTTATGAGCGCTGCAAGGAGTACGCCCCATACGGGCGCAATCTTGCCTGCCGGCAGTGGGGGGAACGTATTCATCGTGTGATATAATTTGTTAGTATCCCTTAAACCACAAATGTTCACGGGAACGCATTAGCGAAAAAATGGCGGTAACGCCTTGTTGAAATCCTGATTACGGCCGTTCGTGTTTGTTCAGTTCGAGTAGATGTGATGTAACTAAGGGAGATGACACCGTAATAAGGAAACCCTACTCGCGTACAAAGATAGCTCAATTCCTGTGACATACCCGACGCATCCGGGGTTAAAATCGCAGGATTTTAACATTTGGTAATGGCTTGTTGCAGTGACGTTTAACGGGTGTTTTGGCTCGTTTTTTTAGGGAGTGGTAGAGATTTTGGGTTTTTCTGTGTGATTTACGGGTAAGCGGTAAGGCGCGGAGTATGCTAAGGATATAGAGTGCCCTCGCAATTTCTTTTTAAAGCTGATCTGTCGTTTCAAGTTACGCCCGCATGGGTGGGCTAAACTTGAAACAACAAGTCGTTTCAAGTTTGAAATAATTACGCACTTTTCTGTCCATTAGCCGACCGCGCCTGCGTCGCGGCAAGCTTTTTTACTTTTTACTTTTTACTTTTTCCTTCTTTTGATACAGCCTCAACAAGGGAAGGGTTAATAACCAAGATACGCCTTCACCACCGGCAACAACCGCTCTACCCCCTCCTTCAAAGGCCGTATCACGGGGATGCCCAGCCTGGCTTCCGTTTCCGCGCGCCAGCTTTCGGCGGCTTCATCGCTGAGGTTTTCTTCGTTGATGGCCACGGCGAGCACCTCGGCGCCGTAGGCCCGTATCAGCGCAATTTCCGATTCTATGGGCGGAATGCGGTAGTGGTACGCTTCCGTTCCCTCAAAATACAGCCGTCCCGGCGCGTGTTGCAGCACCACGGCTTTGGCATCGGCAGAGAGGATGAACTCCGCCCCGCAGGGGCCGCTGGGATTGCGCAGTGCCGATTGCCCCTCGATGAGGATAAGATCGGGCTTCGACTCGCGGTCGCATTCCACAACGGCGCGCTCTACCTCTCCACTGATAAAGTCGTTGAGGGTACTGTCGAAAATGAAGCCGTGCTTGTAGCCCTGCATCCAGCCGGTTTGGCCGGTGTAGATCATTTCCGCTTGTATGCCGTTGGCGCGGCACATCTCCATGATGAAGCGGCAGGTGGTGCGCTTGCCGAGTGCGCAGTCGGTGCCCAGCACGGCGATGCGCGGTGCGCGCACGCTGAATATTTCGCCGCTCCAGAAGCGCAGTTCCTTTGCCGGGCGTGGGCGGCGGATGTCTTTCAGTTCTACGCCGCAGGTTAAAGCCGCTTCTGCAAACTCCGGGTCTTCGCTCAGCAGGGTGTGCAGGCCGTTCACGATGGAGACGCCGTGGCGCATGGCATCGAGCAGTTCTGTGCGGAAGTCGTCGGGCAGCTTGCCGCCGGGCAGGGCTACGCCTACGATGCAGAATTGCGGCTTGGCAGGCGCTTGTTCCAGGTATTTGTTCACCGAAGCGAAAACAGGCACGTTGCGCGGGCGCCCGTCCAATACTTCGCCTGCGTCTTTGCCGGCATGGGCGTAGTCAATTACAGCCAGAATATCAAAGCGTTCGGTGCCGCGCAGCAGGCCGTGGCAGGTTTTGGCCATGTCGGTGTCGAGCATGCCGTTGGTGAGAATGATGGCGGATGGTTTCATGTGTTGATATGCTGTTATGCGGGTGTATGAATCCGGCTGCCGAAGTGCGGGTTAGAACTGCTGCCCCCGGCATTTCTCAATTAGCGTCATAACATATCCGTCAACCTGTTTGGCCTTGGTTCCTCGCCGCAACTGCCTGAAACGCCAGGCTGAATCCCATCACCAACAGGCATCCGATGGGGTTGTACCACAGGAAGGAAATGGGCAGTATGTCTTTGCGCTCCAGGATGAAAAGCACTATGATGAGCGCCTGTGTGATCAGGGCGGCGATGAACACCGCATTTCCCTTCACTTTCGGCAGGAAAAAAGCAGTGAGGAACACCCCCAGAATGGTGCCGTAAAACAGGGATCCGAGGATATTGACCATTTGTATGAGGTTCTCGAAGAGTTGGGCGGTGGCGGCAAAGGTGAGCGCCAGCACTCCCCACATGAGGGTGAAGAGCTTGGAGGCCCTGAGGTAGTGGGTGTCGGCTTTGTCTTTCACCCAGTTGCGTTTGTATATGTCCATGGCCATCACGCTGGTCAGGGCATTCAGTTCGGATGAGGTGGACGACATGCCCGCTGCGAAGATCATGGCTAAAAGCAGGCCTACTACCCCCACCGGCATGTATTTCATCACGAAGGAGAGGAAAACGTAGTCGGTGTCTTTGGTTTTGGCGGTCGGTGCGGCTTCCAGGATCAGGTCGTTGGCCGCCTTGCGCAGGCTAGCATCCTGCGCCTGCAGCGCTTTTACTTCAGTGCGTGCAGCTTGCATGGCTTGATTATCGTGGGCGCGAGAGGCTTCCACCATTCGACTCATAGCGGCTTCCTTTTGGGCAAAAACCGCGGCGTGTTCCTGCTCTATGGCCTCATAGCGCGCCTCGTAGGCAGTGCCTTTCAGTTTGGCTACATTAGACTCGTTAAAGTGTACCGGGGGTTGGTTGAACTGGTAGAAAACAAATACCAGGATGCCGACAAACAGTACGAGGAACTGCATGGGCACCTTGAGCAGGCCGTTGAACATCAGGCCTAAGCGGCTCTCGGTAAGGGATTTGCCGGACAGGTACCGCGACACCTGCGAGTGATCCGTACCGAAGTAAGAAAGGAACAGGAATACGCTCGCGATCATTCCCGACCAGATGTTATACCGGTCTTTGAAATTGAGGTCGAATGTTACGGTGTTGAGCTTGCCCAGGTTGCCCGCCAGGTTCACGGCTTCCCCGAAGCCCACGCCTTTCGGCAATTTGAGAATGATGATTCCGGCAGCCAGGAACAAGCCGCACAGGATGACGATCATCTGCTGTTTTTGAGTCATGCTCACCGCTGTAGTTCCCCCGGACATCGTATAAATGATGACGATGACGCCGATGAAAAGTATGGTGAAGTTGAGGCTCCATCCCAGGATGCTCGACAGTACGATGGATGGCGCGTATATCGTCAGACCGGCGGCAAGGCCTCTTTGCACTAAGAACAAAAGAGCAGTAAGCGTCCGGGTTTTGAGATCGAAGCGGTTTTCCAGGTACTCGTAGGGCGTATATACGTGGAGCCGGTAATACAGGGGAATGACAAATACCGACAGGATCACCATGGCAATGGGAATGCCGAAGTAAAACTGAAGAAAGCGCATGCCGTCTTCATAAGCCTGTCCGGGAGTGGATAAAAAAGTGATGGCGCTGGCTTGCGTAGCCATTATGGATAGCCCAATGGTCCACCAGGGCAACTGCCGGTCGCCCAGCAAATAACTTTTTACGCTGCGCACGTGCCGGGTTTTATAAATGCCGTAGGCGGCAATTCCCAGCAAAGTACCCAACATTACGATCCAGTCAATAGCGCTCATGAAATTGGTTGTTTTTAAAGGCCCCGAACAGCATTCAGGAATAACTCAGGCTCAGCCAAAGCAGTAATAAAAAAACGATAAAACTCACCAGCAGAACGAATACATACACCCCGGTCCAGTTGTGAAAAACCGGTGGGGGAGGCTCCTCAGAATGGGGTTGCGGACGATCCATGCTCATTTTTTGCGCTAAAAATAGAAACTTTGTGATGAAATCGGCAGAACTTTGCCCCATGCAACTATCAGCGAGAGAATTGGCCGCCCTGCTTGGGGGCAATGTAGAAGGCGATCCGGACGTGTTGGTAAGCCGTCCCGGCAAGATTGAAGAAGCCCAACCAGGCGAAATCACTTTTCTGGGCAGAGACCTTTATGCCCCTCATCTCTACACCACCAAAGCATCAGTGGTTT
The DNA here is from genome assembly GCA_964577215.1 of uncultured Saprospiraceae bacterium. Classification (GTDB taxonomy): domain Bacteria; phylum Bacteroidota; class Bacteroidia; order Chitinophagales; family Saprospiraceae; genus UBA2329. The sequence continues at coordinate 30,326 of CAZNYK010000003.1, read as the reverse complement.
TGGTGGACAAGGATTTCAAACCGAGGCAACCCGTAGCTGCTACGCTCATCCGGGTAGAGAACGTCTATGCCGCATTGGCATTCCTCATGGAAAAATTCGCATCCCCCGCTTTGGTGGAAGGAGGGATTTCCCCGCAGGCGTTTGTGCATCCGGACGCACAGGTCGGGGAGAAGGTCTCCGTCGGCCCTTTTGCCGTGATTGAAGCGGGGGCCGTGGTGGGGGCGGGCAGCCAGATCGGCGCCCAGGCGTATATCGGGCGCGGCACGGAAGTGGGTGCAGGAACGATCCTTTACCCTGGCGTGCGCATCCTCTATGGATGCAAGGTCGGCTCCAATTGCATCCTGCACCCCAATGTCGTCATCGGCAGCGATGGTTTCGGTTTTGTACCCCAGCAGGATGGCAGCTACCAGAAAATACCGCATATCGGCAATGTCGTCATTGAAGACAGCGTGGAAATCGGCGCCGGCACCACCATAGACCGGGCCTCCATAGGGTCCACCATTATCAGGAAAGGCGTGAAGTTGGACAACCTGATCCAGGTGGCCCACAACGTGGAGATCGGGGAAAATACCGCTATTGCCGCACAAGTAGGTATTGCGGGAAGCACCAAGATCGGTCGCAATTGCCGCATAGCCGGCCAGGTGGGATTCATCGGCCACGTTCATATCGCTGACGGGACTACCATCCAGGCCCAGGCGGGCGTGGCGCAAAACGTAGATCAGCCCAATACTATTATTTGCGGTTACCCCGCCTTCGGCTACCGGGATTTCATTCGCTCCCATGCCGTATTCAAACGTTTACCGGAATTGGACAAAAAGGTAAAGCAGTTGGAAGACAGGTTGAGGGGGGAGTAGAGAAGTTTAGAGATTGAGAAGTTGAGATGGCTATGTTTCTCGTGCTCTTGATTCTCCTGCTCCGGTGCGGGCTTTGCTCCAAGTTTGCGCTACGCTGTAAAGGGTATGCTATACGCCGTATGTTGGAAATAGTTATCTTTGCGCCGATTTTCATCGCAGTTTTCCCGAAATGAAGCAACGTACAATAAAAAAGGAGGTAGCTCTCAGTGGTGTTGGTCTGCATACAGGCAGGCATGTCAACATGCGGTTCATTCCTGCACCGGTCAACCATGGCTACAAATTTCAGCGAACAGACCTCCCTGATCAACCTGTTATTCCGGCGGATATCAGCCGCGTGATCTCCACGCAGCGCGGAACGACCATCCAGTCAGATGAAGCGGAAGTTCATACCATCGAGCATGCACTTTCAGCGCTGAGCGGGTTGGGTATCGACAACGTGCTCATTGCAGTGGATGGCCCTGAAGTGCCTATTCTCGACGGCAGCGCCCGTTATTTCGTAGAGGCGCTGTTGGAGGCAGGCGCCGAAGAACAGGAGGAGGACCGGGAATATTTTGAAGTAAATGAGCCTATTACCTACCGGGACCCGATTACAGGTTCGGAGTTGGTTGCCCTGCCCTCCGAAAATTTTGAAGTCACTACCCTCATCGATTTTAATTCACCCGTGCTCGGGCAGCAATTCGCCACCCTGAAGCACCTGGATGATTATGCACGGGAGATCGCTCCCTGCCGCACTTTTGTATTTCTTCATGAGGTGGAATACCTTTTTAGCCAAAACCTCATCAAAGGCGGCGACTTGGACAATGCCATCGTCATTGTGGATCGTCCTGTGAGCCAGACTGATCTCGACGCCCTGGCCATAAAGCTCGACAAACCCAGTGTCCGCGTCAACGGCGAGGGCATTCTCAATACAATAGACCTCCATTTTCGCAACGAACCTGCCAGGCATAAACTGCTCGATGTACTGGGAGATATTGCCCTGTTGGGAAAGCCCATCAAAGGCAAGATCACCGCCATTAAGCCGGGGCATCATGCCAATGTGGAATTCACCCGGCTCCTTCGCAAGCAAATGCTTGAACAGCGCAAGCTCAAAGGCAAGCCCAAATACGACCCGGACAAAGAGCCGCTTTTTACCACCGAACAAATTGAGGAATGGCTCCCGCATCGCTACCCCTTCTTGCTGGTGGACAAAATCATCGAGCTCTCTGAAACTTACGTGGTGGGCGTCAAGAATGTGACCTTTAACGAAAATTATTTTCAAGGGCATTTCCCCAATAATCCGGTTATGCCCGGCGTACTTCAAATAGAAGCAATGGCCCAAACCGGCGGTATCCTCGCTATGTCTATCATGGGGAACCCCGGGCAATGGGATACTTATTTTCTGAAAATTGACAATGCCAAATTTAAAAATAAAGTCGTTCCAGGCGATACCCTATTGCTGAAATTGGAACTCCTGGCTCCCATTCGCCGGGGCATCTGCCAGATGCAGGGCACGGCATACGTCGGCAACAAGATCGTATCGGAAGCGGAACTTACTGCCCAAATTATCAAGCGCTCTAACAATGAATAATGCTCTTTTGAATTCTTTCATCCATCCGGAAGCCCAAATCGGTGAGAACGTCACCATTGGTCCGTTTTGTTATATAGACCGCGATGTTCAAATCGGCGACAATACATGGATCGGTCCCCATGCCACTATCTTTGAAGGCGCCCGTATTGGTCGCCACTGCCGGATATTTCCCGGCGCTGTTATATCCGGTATCCCGCAAGATTTGAAATTTGACGGAGAGATCACCACCGCTGAAATCGGCGATCATACCACTATCAGGGAATTCGTTACCGTTAACCGCGGCACAAAAGCAGCCGGCAAAACCGTGGTCGGACGTCACTGCCTGCTCATGGCTTATGTGCATATAGCCCACGACTGCCGCCTGGGCAACCACGTCATCCTGGCCAATAACGTAAACCTGGCGGGGCATGTGGAAATCGAAGATTTTGCCATCCTGGAAGGGCTGGTGGCCGTGCAGCAATTCTCCCGTATCGGCCGCCACAGCTTCGTGGCGGGAGGCTCTTTGGTGCGTACCAATGTACCGCCCTATATCCGGGTGGCCCGCGAGCCGCTTTCTTATGTGGGCGTCAACAAAGTAGGGCTTTTGCGCCGGCAGTTTCCCGACGAAACCATCAATCACATCAGCGACATATACCGCATACTGTTCGTCAGAGGGCTGAATACCTCCAACGCCATTGCCGAGATCGAAGCGGAATTGCCGCATACCGAGCAACGGCAGGAGATCCTGGAGTTTATCCGTTATGCACAGACCAAGGGCGGTACGGTCAAAGGCTTGCACAAGCTCAACGGCGCCAAAGTGTATGAGGATTGAAACCAGGGGGCTGGCCAAGCGCTATCGACGGGAGTGGATAGTGCGCAATGTGGACTTGTCGCTTCAGGCCGGTGAAGCCTACGCGGTAACCGGACCCAACGGCACGGGAAAATCTACGCTTCTAAAGCTGCTTTCAGGCCACCTGACGCCGAGCAAGGGCAGTATTCGCTTTTCGGAAAATGAGGTTGAGCTTCCAGTGGGAGAAGTGTACGGAAGACTTTCCCTGGCTGCCCCTTATATGGAACTGATCGAAGAACTCACGCTCAGGGAAGCACTTGATTTCCACCAGCTTTTTCAGCCATTTTCAGGATCTATGCAGACCGGCGATATCCTCGACCTGCTCGCTTTTTCGCGCGCCGAACGCAAGCAAATCCGCCATTTTTCTTCCGGAATGAAGCAGCGCCTGAAACTCGTGCTGGCGCTTTGCTCAGATACCTCTGTCGTACTGCTGGATGAACCTACCACCAACCTCGACCGGCAGGGCGTAGCATGGTACCTGGGTTTGGTAGGACAATTTGCGTCCGGTCGCCTTATAGTGGTCGCTTCCAATGTGGAGGAGGACTTCTCGTTTTGCTCTCACCACATTGATATTCTGCGTTTTAAAAGCCCGCAAAACCTTTCGGCTTGAAAAAAGTGCTCATCATCACATACTATTGGCCGCCCTCCGGTGGTATCGGTGTGCTGAGGTGCCTGAAAATTGCCAAATATCTGCGGCAGTTCGGCTGGGAGCCTGTTGTTTTTACTGCTGAAAATGCCCATTACCCCGGCATTGATCATTCCAACGATCGCGATATTCCACCCGGTATCACAGTGCTGCGCCGCCGTATCTGGGAGCCCTATCACATATATAAGTTCCTGACTGGCAAAAAGAAAGAGGCCAACGTCAACAACGTTTTTTATGTACAGGAAAGCAAGCCGGGCCTGATGCACCGCTTCTCCGTGTGGGTGCGTAGCAATTTTTTCATCCCCGATGCCCGCGCCCTTTGGATACGACCCTCCGTGCGATTTCTCTTAGACTACCTGCGCAATAACCCCGTAGATGCCATTTTTTCCGATGGGCCGCCGCACACCAATACCAGGATAGCCACTTTGATCAAAAAGGCCGCGGGCATTCCATGGCTGGCAGATTTTCAGGACCCCTGGACCCAGGTGGATTACTACCAGTTGCTCCATCTTACGCCTTGGGGCGACAGCCGGCACCGGCGCATGGAACAGGAAGCCTTTCAGTATGCCGACCATATCTCCATCGTAAGTCCTACATGGAAAAGCGACCTGGAGCGCATCGGCGCCCGAAATATCACCGTTATTCCCTGGGGCTTCGATCCCGATGATTATAGCGACTTGCCCGCGCCTGACGGAAAATCCTTTTCCATCACTCACACAGGGATTTTGGGGTACGACCGCAATCCGCCTGCTTTTTTTCAGGCATTGAAGCAGTTGTGTGAAACCGAACCCGGGTTTCGCGAACGGCTCGAACTGCGCATTGTCGGCCAGGTGGATCGCTCCGTCCGGGAGGCCATCAGTGAGGCGGGGCTTGAAACCCTAACCCGGTTCACGGGCCCGGTAAGCAGGCTCGAAGCCCTTAGGTTCACAGCATCCAGTACAGTGTTGCTCTTGTTGCTCAATCGTCAGCCAAACACCCGGGGCCGTATTCCCGGAAAATTGTTTGAATACTTAGCCGTCCGGCGACCTTTAATCGTTCTCGGCCCACGGGATGCGGATGCATCCCGGATTGCAGCCGAAACCGGCGCAGGGCAAGCTTTCGACTACGATGACGCCGCAAGTATCGGTTCGGGATTGGCTTCCCTGTTCCGGCAATTCACGGCTGGAAAACTGCAGGCGCCCATCAACTCCGAGATCGGGGAATTTTCCATCGACCGCCTCACCGGTCGGGTCGCTTCCATTTTGGATGCGATTCAAAATATTGCCGGCAAGGATGAAGCCTGATGAAACGGCATCGGAAATCGGTGTGCTCATTCTGGCGGCCGGAGCCTCTGTGCGCATGGGGCGTCCCAAGCAGCTTTTAGAGTGGGCCGGCGAGCCGATGGTCCGGCGCATGGCCAGGATCGGTATGCAGGTGGGTTGCGGGCCGGTTTGGGTCGTTGCGGGCGCTCATGCCGAGGAGGTCTTAACAGCAATTGAGGATTTGCCTGTCGAATCGTTTTTCTTTCCGGGATGGGCGGAAGGCATGGGCGCTTCTCTTCGCGCCGGGCTTGCAGCCATGTTGCAGAGCCGGCTGTCTTTGGAGGCAGCTTTGGTTTTGTTGGTGGACCAGCCCTTAGTGGATACGGCATATTTGAACCAATTGGTCATGCATTTCCGCCGGAGCGGCATGGCCATAACCGCTTCGGCGTATGCGGGCACTTTGGGGCCGCCGGCCATCTTTTCTAAGGATTTGTTTCCGGAACTTCTCCTTTTGGAGGGAGAAAAAGGGGCAAAGAGCCTTCTGCATCGTCACCCGGGTGCGTGTTTTTCCGTGCCGTTTCCTTCCGGCGCGTACGATTTGGATACCCCCGGAGACTGGGAGAAGCGGAAATTATTATAGAAAAATTGATTATTTTTGCATATTGATACATCACATTTTTATTGTAATTTTTTTTTTAAGATACTGATTTCCAATAAAAATAAGCCGTTTAGATATAATTTATTTAATTTTTTAACGTCACAAAACGGATGCTTTTTGCTGAAAAATAATTTGAATGCCCTCCACTTTTGCTACGTGATAAAATGAAATACGTATCGCATACAACTCGACTCAAATCCCGGCGAAGAAATTAGTGTTGTTCATAGTGTTTGTTTTTTGTTTCCCCCTGCCACAGACGGCAGGGTTTTTTTTTGTCCAACCTATTGTACCGTCTTGTTGTTTTCCGGCTATCGTGTATAAACACCCTGTAATCATGTTACTTGACCTGGAAAAACTCCGCGAAGAATATGCCGAACATCCGCTTGATGTTTCAAACGCCGACCCCGATCCGTTCCGCCAACTGCAACACTGGTTGAGCGACGCCGTGAACGCTGGTTTGCCGGAACCCAATGCCATGACGCTTGCAACTTGCACCAAAGACGGCATTCCCTCTGCCAGGGTGGTGCTGCTGAAGGGATTGGAAGCGGGGGAACTGCACTTTTACACCAATTATGACAGCCGGAAAGGCCGGGAATTGGAGGCCAATCCCCGGGCGGCTGCGGTATTTCTCTGGCTTGGTTTGCACCGGCAGTTGCGCGTGGAGGGTAGGGTAGAGCGCTTGTCCGGCGAGCAATCGGCCCGGTATTTTCAATCCAGGCCTGTAGGCAGCCAAATTGGTGCGGCCGCTTCTCCCCAAAGCCGGGTAATACCCGATCGCGCTGCGCTGGAAATTGCTTTTTCCCGCTTGGAAGAGGCCTATCGCGATGGAGGACCATTGCCCTGTCCCGATCACTGGGGAGGCTATAAGATCATTCCGGATTGTTTTGAATTTTGGCAGGGTCGCAGGAGCCGCTTGCATGACCGGCTACAGTACACTCAACCCGGAAATGGCGCCTGGCGCATAGATCGCCTTGCACCCTGAAAAATATTTTCGACGCGAGTTTGCAGTTTTCAATATTGCTTTATCTTTGCGAAACTTTTCCGGCAGCCTACAGTGTTTTGAGGTATGGAAAGGTAAAATCGCCCTGCCCAGATGGTGAAATTGGTAGACACGCTACTTTGAGGGGGTAGTGCTCGCAAGGGTGTGCAGGTTCGAATCCTGTTCTGGGCACCAAAAGCCGCTTGAAAGAGCGGCTTTTTTTGTGCCCTGAACAGGATGAGAAGTTTACCCCGACCGCGGTCGGGGAATCCTGTTCTGGGCACCAAAAGCCGCTTGAAAGAGCGGCTTTTTTTGTGCCCTGAACAGGATGAGAAGTTTACCCCGACCGCGGTCGGGGAATCCTGTTCTGGGCACCAAAAGCCGCTTGAAAGAGCGACTTTTTTTGTGCCCAGTACAGGATGAGAATAACCTCAAATCCCCTCCTTGGAGTAGATATTAAAGTGCACCAGCGTATCCAGGTAGGTGAGGGCGGCCCCGCCGGCCCGGGTATGGTCGTAGCGCAGGTCCTCTCCTATGCCTACGGGCTGAAATGCGATCTCATGGCCATTGTGCAAAGCGTGGAGAAAGGCCTGCGCTTCGAGGGTCGCATCCTCCAGGGAAAGCATTGTTGAGTCCGTTTTTGCATCGTCGATAACCTCTACGGCCAAGCTCCTGATGAGTTTTTCGTGGAGGTCTGAATAGGCGTCGGGCTGCGAAATGAGATCGGCGCTTACGGGTTTTCCCTCTATCAGCGCAACCATGCCGGTTTGGCCGGGTTGCAGCGGGAAAGCCGCAACGTAGTCTTTGATATCGTTTTCCCGCTGTTCAAAGGCATCGCTCATGGCCTCGGAGCGGGAAGAAGTGCGTAGTTTGCCGTGCAACTCGCTGATATCCCTCCACACTTCGCCCTGTCCGGCATCGTATGCATGGACACTGTTGAATGCTCCGGCAGGCTCATGGGTCATAGAGGCCAATTTGGCGTAAAGCCGGGCGTTTTTGCTGACCCTGGATTTGCTGGACATCATGTAGCTTGAGTCGTTGAATCTCCGGCTGGTGTAGTGCCAGCGCCCCCTTTCGGTACAACTCACCGGAATGAGGGTCTCGCTTTTGGGAGCAAGCAATATGGAGGTATTGACGATGCGGTTTTGTTTGGCGCCCCGGAGTTCTTCTCCGTCAATGAGCAGCACTAATTCTTCGCTGTGGTTGATCACTTTGAGGTTGGGCACGGAGCCTCCTTCGCTCACTTCGGTTATCTCTACGAATCCCTTTCCCAATGCACTTCGCAGGGTGAGGTAGGAAAAGGGCATGGTTGCTTCCTCAAAGAGAGGAACTACAGTGAGGTTTTTGAACTGCAAAGGGGCGCCCGTACGCGCCTGCTTCAGGGCGTTTGCTACCGAAGGTTTCATCGGAAATAAATTTTAGGGTGAAAAAATGATATAACCCATATCGAAGTTGAAAATGTTCCCTGTAATTGAAAAATTTTTCATTTTTGTTCCAAATCCTGCTCACATGATATTTCGTTTGCTCTCGCTCCTCCTTTTCAGCTGTTTTTCTTTGTCCATCGTCCTTGGTCAGCAAGATGCTCCGACCCTGCTCCGCCAATTGATCGAGCAGGACCGCGAATTCCAGCAGAAAGAATTTGCCTTGCCCTCCTCCCAGCCTTTCGCGGCCATTATGCCCGCTGATGAGATGCGAAGAGCGGAATTTTACCGCGGAGAATTGAAGCAGCTCCAGTCCATAGACCCGGCATCGCTTGACCGGCAAGACCGCATCAACCTTGAACTGATGAAATTCCTCATCGAAGACCGCATTGCTGAAGTGGAATACGAAGCTTATCTCGTGCCGCTCAACGCGGAAGGCGGGTGGTACACCGACTTTTTGCTCTCCGCTCCACGCCGGCTTCAAACTGCCGACGACTACCGCCGCTACCTGAGCCGGTTGGCCGGTTTCAAGGACTGGGCCGGGCAAAACATCCAACTCATGGAGACGGGCTTGGCCAAAGGCCGTACTGCGCCGTACGACATCGTGAAGGGAAAAGACTCCATCGTGAGCGGGCTGATCGTTGCCAATGCGGAGGACAGCCCTTTTTACAAGCCTTTTGAGCAAATGCCTGCCTCCATTACCGCCGCCGTGCAGGATTCCATGCGCGCAGCCGCCCGCGTCGCCATAATGGAAAGCGTAACGCCGGGCTACAGGGAATTCCAGGATTTTTGGATACGCCGCTATATCCCGGGAGCGGCGCGCTCGCCGGGCATTGCCGCCCAACCCAACGGCCGCGAATACTACGAGCAGCGCGTGCGCTTTTTCACCACCCTGCCCATGACGGCGGAGGAGGTGTTTGAGACCGGGCAGCGGGAGGTGGCGCGCATCCGGGCGGAAATGGAAACTGTCATGAAGGAGGCCGGTTTTGAGGGAACCTTCGCCGAATTCCTTCATTTTCTGCGCAGCGATCCCCGTTTTTATGCGGCCACGCCGAGGGACCTGCTCAAGGAGGCGAGCTATTATTCCAAAAAAATAGACGGCAAGCTGCCCGCTTACTTCGGCAAGCTGCCGCGCAACACCTACGGCGTATCGCCTGTGCCGGAGGTGCTCGCCCCCACCTACACATCCGGCCGTTACAGCCCCGGAAACTTAGGGAGCCGCCGCGCAGGTTTTTACTGGGTGAATACCTACGATCTGCCCTCGCGCCCCTTGTACGCGCTGCCCGCGCTCACCCTGCACGAAGCCGTGCCCGGGCACCACTTGCAGATGTCGTTGGCACAGGAGTTGGAGGGCGTTCCTGAGTTTAGGCGCAATACTTACCTCAGCGCCTACGGGGAAGGATGGGCGCTTTACACCGAGTGGCTCGGCGTGGAGATGGGCATTTACGAAACGCCCTACGAGCATTTCGGGCGGCTCACCTACGAGATGTGGCGGGCCTGCCGCTTGGTGGTTGACCCCGGCCTGCACGTAAAAGGCTGGACGCGGCAGCAGGCCATTGATTTTTTGGCCTCCCACACGGCCCTGTCATTGCACGAATGCACTACCGAAATAGACCGCTATATCGGCTGGCCGGGACAGGCCGTGTCGTATAAGATCGGCGAGCTGAAGATCAGGGAATTGCGCAAGAAAGCGGAGGCGGCCATGGGCGAAAAATTCGACCTGCGGGCCTTCCACGACCTGGTGCTCTCCCAGGGTGCGGTACCGCTCTTTGTGCTGGAAGAGATGGTGGAGGCGTGGATGACGGAAGAGGGAGGGTAGGAGGAGTTGTTGGGCAAATGGGTTTTATCGGCCTGTGGTCGGGGCCGTCTACCACTGCACCCTTTTCGTCCACAGATCCGCGCCTCTGCTGTCCGTCAGTTTCACGGCGTATTCGCCGGGTTCGAGGCCGGAGATGCGGAATTCAAACTCGAAGCGGTAGCGGCCGGGCGCCCATTCCTTGTTCTCGAAAAGCGGCTCTACCATGACGCCGGCCTCGTTATACAGCCCGAAAGAAACGGTTTTGGTTGTTTCCACGCGGTGCTCGAAGTTGCCTTCCACGCTGAGCGGATCAAACCGGTAGGCCGGGCCGCCGGGTTCGGGGCTGTACCCGTTGCGGATGCGGTATTCAGGCACGGGCTTTTTGAGCAGTTCGGCGGTGAACTTGACCAAGCCCGGGTCATGGATAGATGCCAGGCTGTGATTGTCGCTCACCGCCCAAACGGCGCTTTGTATGCCTTCGGGTTTGTTGTGGTGAATGTAGCGGGCGAGGCCCAACAGCGGGCCTTCGGCCAAGCCTTTGCTGCGGTAGGGGGCGTCGGTGTTCGGCGATATTTTGCCGGCATTGATGCAATAGGCATCCAAATGCACGGTGCGTTTGGCGCCTTTGTCCAAGGAGACCATCATGCCCCTCGTGATCACGAGGTCCTGCTCGGTGCTGTCCTGTGCGGTAAATATCCACCCGGTGGGAATGGACAGTTGTATGGCATCGCGCAGGTTGGTCACGGTGAGGCGCAAGGAAGCAGGGCCGGAGGCGCCTTCAGATTGGGCTTCAATGGCGACCCGTTTGCTGCGCAGGGCTTCGGCCAATTCGACCGGCGCGGCAAAAGCAGATAAGCTGAATGTGATACAAGCTGAAATAAGAAGGCTTTTGATGTGCATGGCAGGCAATTTTCTTTTACAAACGCGGATAAGGGAGAGGAATTATTTCATTTGAAAAAAAATGACCGGCAACTGTTTTCCAATATCAGCACCCACATTGCGTTTCAAATTCATATCAAAAACCATATTACATGAAATTGCAACATCATTCCCGAAAACTCCATTCTTTTGCTTTCCTCCTTGCCCTGCTCTTCACCGTAGCAGCCTGCGACAAAACCGATGGCCCGACGCCCGACGGCGACGCGGCGGTATTTCTGCTCATCGATGAAGACAGCATTGATAACGGCAATCCGCCGAATAACTTCTCCGATACCGATGTGAACGACCAGATCGCTACCCTCGGCCTGCGCATGCAACTCAAGTATTTCAGGGAAAATGTAGGGAAGGCCATTGACCTCTATACAGGCCAGGTAGGCGACGAGGGATGGTTTGCCCTGAAAACTATTCCCAACTCGTGGGAAAGTGCCGGCCCTACCGATAACGGCCTGCGGAATTATCTCGCGCCAGGGCCGGGGCTTGGCGCCGCCTTTCCCGACGACGACCGCGAAGTGCTGCTCGACAAGATACCCGGCGTAACGCCGCTGCGCGCCACCGGCCTTGCTATGCTTGTCGGCAAAACGGTACTCGCCGTGGTATATGACAGCGATGTGAGCATCAATTACTCGCCACTCCAGGGCAACCTGCAGGGCGCCAACTTGGGCATTGTCGCTTTTGATGTATTGGAAGTGCGCAAGCGCACCGACGGCTCCAGTTCTTCCCTGCCGGTAGTGACCATAAGGATCCGCGATGCGGAGCCGGTGCTTGACCGGCAGTTGCTGCTCTTTACCAACGCGCCTGTGCCGCAATCCTCTTCAGAGCCGTTTGATATTGACCCGCCGGGCAATCCGCCGGCAGCGGGTTTTGACCCGGCGCCGTAAAGTGGCTGTTTGATCAGATGCGGATTTTTTTCACGCGTTCCAGGTCGCGTTTGTTGTCCTTTTCTTTGATGGATTCGCGTTTGTCGTGGGTCTTTTTGCCCTGGGCCAGCGCTATTTCGAGTTTGGCCATGCCGCGTTCGGAAAGGTATAGTTTGTAGGGTACGATGGTGAGGCCGCGCTCTTTTACCCGCCGTTCGAGCTTGCGCAGTTCGGGGCGGCGCAACAGCAGCTTGCGCATGCGCCGCGTTTCGTGGTTGGCGTAGGTGCCGTATTCGTATTCAGCGATGAACATACTGCGCACGTAAAGCTCGCCGTGCTGGAACACGCAGTATGCATCGGACAGGTTGGCGTTGCCGGCGCGGATAGACTTGATTTCCGTGCCCTGCAATACGATACCCGCCTCGAATACGTCGAGGAAATGATACTCGAATTGCGCCCTGCGATTCACGATCTCTACCGTTTTTTTCTTCTTCTCGGCCATGGCTTGTGATTTGCGCGTCAAGGCAAGAACTGCCGCCTTCAAACGCCGAAGATATACATTTTGCGGGGGAAGAAAGTTCGTTCGCCCCGTTTTTTCTCCTCCGCGCGATTGAAAAAATTACCGTAAATTTGCCTCCATAAAAACCACCTCGCTATGCCGAATACCAACATGCGCTACGTAATATTGGGTTCATTGATCGCACTGGCAGTCTTCAGCCGCCTGCTTCCACACCCGCATAACTTCACGCCCGTAGGCGCCATTGCGCTGTTCGGGGCGGCATATTTCCCGCGCAAGTGGATGGCATTTATGGTACCGTTTGCGGCCATGTGGCTAAGCGACCTATTCCTCAACAACGTCACCTATGCGCGTATGTTCCCGGAGTACTACCAGGGCTTTCAGTGGTTCGGCTCTGCATGGGTCTATGGCGCGTTTCTGCTCATCGGCCTGATGGGCATGGCAACCCTGCGCAAGGTCACGGCCCTACGGGTGGGCGGCTCGGCCTTGGGCGCTTCCGTGCTGTTCTTCCTGGTTACCAACTTCGCGGTGTGGCTTACCGGCGCCATGTATCCCAAGACCATAGCGGGCTTGACGGCCTGTTACGCGGCGGGCATTCCGTTTTTCGGCAATACGCTGCTGGGCGACCTTGTGTATGCCGGCATCCTGTTCGGGGTCTTCGAATGGGCGAAGCGCCGCTATCCTGTATTAGCCCGGGCATAAATGGCTGAAAAAAAGACGGATAAACCAGTTCCATCAGATGCGCCTTTGAAAGAGGGCGTGGATTATTACATGGAGAACGGCCTCTTTGTGCTTACCGAGCACTTCCTGCGCAAACGCGGCTATTGCTGCCGGAATGGTTGCCGGCATTGCCCGTATGGGTTCAGGAAGGGTGGTAGCACGGCTCATACACCACCTCGGTAAAAGGCCGTATTTTAATCTGTCCACTGGTTGCACAGATTTTGACAGATTTCTTTTCCGGCTAAATCTACTCATCTACTTTTCTTATTCAGAAGACAACGCATGCGTTGTCTCTACCCGTCTTCCCCTCAACCTCTCAACTTCTCAACTTCTAAACCTACCCCCTCTCCACCGGGCACGTCATACAATGAGATCCTCCTCTGGCTCTCGACAACTCGCTGGAAGGCAAAGTGATGATGGTATTCTCCAATTGAGCGGCCTGTATGCGCCCCGTTTTCACCGCATCCAAGAACTCATAAGCGTGCAGTATGCTGTAGCCCGCGGCCTCGAAGGCTTCCTCCGTCCTGGGGTTGCGGTCATATGTGAGCGCTACGCCGGGCTTGATGGCCACGAGGTTGCAGCCGTCGGTCCATTGCTCGCGTTCCTGGTAGGGCGATTCGCCGTTGCCGCTGAGGATAAACCGCATACCGGGGTTGACCTCTTCGAGGATGAAATCCTTTACCGATGGGTAAATGCCCGGCTTGCCATGCTGGCGCAATACTTCCACGCTTGAACTCAGCCCCTCCACGACGATAGGCTTGTAAGCCACGATGTGGTCCTGCCGGATCTGGGTGAAGATGGTATCGATGTGCATAAAGGAGCGATCCTGAGGGATGTTGATCTGCGCCACGTTTTTCACGATGCCGCGATCGAGCAGGTACTGCGCCAGCGAGCGGATGCCATGCTCGGAGGTGCGTTCGCTGTGGCCGATGAGCAGGTAGTCCTCGTTGAGGATCATCATGTCGCCCCCTTCGACCGATACCCACTCGCCGCGCTTGGATGGAGGGAAAAGGTCCACCTTGTTGAGGTTGATGATCTTGCCCGCCTCGCGCATCTCCCGGAAAATGGGATGCGACCAGAATATGAAACGGGTGAGGAAGTTCTCGCGGAAACGGGCCTCTTTTGCAGCTTTGGTCACCACCACGTGGTCGTTGACCACCACGGCGATGTCGCGGGTGAAGATGAAATTCGGGATGGGATCGAAGAGGATGTAATCCTGCTCGGGGTAATAGCCGGTGATGAGTACCTCGCTGAGGACGTCGTGGGGAAGCTCAGAGAGCATGTCTTTGGCAGAGGTGGGCAGTTCTTCGTAACCGACGATGAGGTTGAGCAGTTCCGTTTTTGTTTCGGCGTCGGCGTCCAATGCTTCCCGGATGAGGGCGGTGGTTTCCAGCACGTTGTCCGGACCGAGGAATGCTTTGAGCACTTCGGTGAAGGTGTCGTGCTCGGCTTGCATGCGGGGCAGGTGCACGATGTCGTCGAAGAGCAGTTCTTCGGCGCGTTTGGGCGAAATGCGGGAGATACCTGAATCGGGGCGGTGCACGATGACCCGCTTGAGCTGTCCGATCTCGGAGGAGACTTGTACTTTGGCTTGCATATTGGTTAAAGGCTTAAAAAGGAATGACCTTTTCGATTTCGTAAATGGAATTGATCTTACCGGCAAAGATGCAATAAAAACGGGGATTTTCGCTCAGAGGGCTGATCTCGGTAGGTCGACCGTCGTCTATATAGCTGGCCTTCAGCTTGCTTTTGATGGTGAAGAGGCTGAAGTAGTAACGCAGTTCCACCTCCGGCTGGAAGTAGTGGCCGATCTGCGCGATCATCTTGGCGGCATTGGATGCGGGCTTGGCCGGGCAGAAATTGCAGTTGGCCGGCAGCTCGGGGCGGCAGGCCGGGTTCAGGCTTTGGCAGTGGAAGCGGGGGAGGTTGTCGTAAGACACTTTGTGATGGGTGTAAGCCACAGAAGACAGCGACAACATGCCCGACAGGCCGTAGGGCATGATAGAGCCGAACTGCCCGTCCATGATGGTAAGGCCGATGCGGCTAATCTGCGGGGAACTGACGAAAGCGATCTCGGAAATCTCGTGCATGAGGTTGATATCCTCCAGCCCGAAGAGGCGGTTTACGGCATTGCTGCCCGCATAGGTGGCATTGATGACCTGGGCGGCTTCTATCTCGCTGCGAGTGTGGTGGTGCCGGTTTTCCAGCACGGCGTGCCAGGCATTCCCGGCTGCGGCGGCTTCTGCCACAATGGTGTTTTTGTAAACGGCAATGCCGGGTTGCGCCTCTATTTGCAGCCGGTAGTATTCGGCGATCAGCACGGGGTCGAAGGTGTACTCGGTAGTGGCGTAGAGGGCCTCTATGCGGTCGAAATTGAACCAGGGATGCGACTCCACCCTGTCGTGGCGTATGCCGATGAAGTCGCAAAAGCGCTCAAACTGCCCCGCGTCGGTGAAGGAGCCGAACTTGTCAATGGCGTAGAATTTTTCAAAATCGAAAAGTACGAATGGGCGGTGCTCTGCGATGAAGCGGGCCTTGTGGTCGTCGCTCATGCGGGCGGTGGCCACGCTGCGCGGGTAGTGGTAGCCGCTGTGCAGGCGGGCCTGGTTGACGATAGAAGCTTTTTTGAGCAACGCGTCCTCCATTTCTACCAATACGACGGAACAGCCGTGCCGGGCTAAATACAGCGCAGCATACACGCCGAAGAGGCCTCCGCCGATGATGAGGAAATCGTATTGGGTTGCTTTTACAGGCATGTTATTCAATCCAAAGGGGCGAAGTTACCAGGTTTGGTCGCTGAGAGGTTGTATCGAAAGAAGGAAAAAGGAAAAAGGAAAAAGGAAAAAGGAAAATCCTGACCAAGGGTCGCATACGCGGTAACTTAAGCCACGCGAGCAAGGGCGCGAGCCTGTTTAGACGCTGAAAGACGCTGATTTTTATGATTGGTTATGTTTGGTCGTTATACAATGAGGGACGCTAATCTAAATGTTTGATTTTGTGGTCAGTAAGGCAGCGTTAATCATAAAGATTAAAATAATTCAGCGTCAAAAATAAAAGCTTTAGGGTTGGTTATCAAAGCTATCTTTAAGAATGAAGTGGGCCTTTTTGCCGCCCCACGCCGAAAAGCCGCTGGATGAGGCGCCGTTTGGAAATGAAGATGGTGGCTTTGCCGCGCATTTCTCCCTCAGGTTGAATACGACCGCCTTTGGTAGTCACAAGGGTATCTCCTGCAAAGTGAATATCCACCGGCAGTCTTCCTCCGGAGGGTATTTTGCCCTTGGACTCCACGTATCCCCAGGTGGCGCCGTAATCGGGGAATGGATAGTCGTAGAGCTTGACTTGAACCCTTTGCCCTTTGACCACCTGTCCGGCCTCTTCTACGGACAGGTCCAATTTGCCTACCATCCCGACCGGTTTGACGGGCAGGATGACGAGCAGCAGGGAATCGCGTTGCACGAATTGCCCCGGGGCCAGGTTGTCTTTCCCATACAAAACGGTGCCGCTGATAGGCGCTTCAACGGTGTACTCCCGTTTCCATTCCGACACTTTGTTTTTTAGCTTGGCAAAGCTGTCTTTGAGCAAATTTAGTGCGATGGTTTGGTCCTGGAGGGCTTTGGCGCGGCCGCTGCTTGAGCGGGCTTTATCTCGCAGGGTGGATATCTGAAAGCTTTTGGTGCGGATATCTGACTGAATATCTTGAATCTCGCGTTCGTACCTGTCTTTTTCCGTACGGGTGGGGTTGAGGTCTTCCCGCGTCAGCATGCCCTTGTTGAACATTTGCTGTTCTTTTTCGTAGGCGCTTTTCACTTCTTCAAGCCGCCTTTGCAGGCGTTCCCTTTTCCGGTGCAGTTCCTCGATGCCGATTTCAAGTTCACGGATCCTGGTTTCCATTTCGCGCCTGCCGTAGGTATCCAATTTGCGGGAACTGACCATGTCGTATTGCTCCCATTTTTCGAGGAAGTCGTAATAATCGCTGAGCAGTTCGCCGAGCAGGAGGTCTCTGCTTGGCCTGAGGTTGAGGATTTGGGTGTCGGATTTTACGCCCAGCAGATCGGATTCGAGGTTGAGCACATGCCCCAGCCTGGCTTTGGAGTCGAATAGCAGGATCGTTTTGCCGCTGTCCACCCGGCCTTCGTTTTCCACTAATACCTCTTTGAGCATGGTAGTTCTGGATGCGATGAACCGGCGCGGCGGGTCTTTGGAGGTGATCTTGATATCGGCTTCAACAGTCTCCGGAAGTTCTATCCAATAGCCGATCCAGCCCATGACCACCACTCCGGCAAGGGCCGTCAAAGTGCCCCAGCGGGCCAACCATCCCGGCGGCGTACCCAGGATTTCCTGAACCTCCTCGCTGCGGAGTTCGATGTTGTCTTGTTCTCTTTCCATTTACCCCCCAAGTTCCAACTGGTTTTTCACCAAGTGATAATAAGCGCCCCGGTTGTAGGCCAATTCCTCATGTGTGCCTTGCTCTACGATTTCGCCGGAGTCCAGCACGACGATATAGTCTGCGTTCATAACGGTGCTGAGGCGGTGTGCCACTATGACCATGGTGCGTTTTTTAAAATGCTCGGCCAGGTTTTCCATCACGATCATCTCATTGTAAGCGTCCAGTGCGGAAGTAGCTTCGTCGAAGAACAGGTATTCGGGTGATTTATACACGGAGCGGGCGATGAGAATGCGTTGTTTCTGGCCTAAGCTGAGCCCCTGGCCTTCAGCCCCGATCCGGGTGTTGTAGCCCAGCGGCAGCGATTCGATGTAGGTTTGGATGTTGGCGGCTTTGACGGCGTGCAGCAAGCGCACCTTGTCGATGATCTCGTCGCCGAGAGCGATGTTCCTCGCGATGGTATCATTAAAGACGAAGCCATCCTGCAGAACGGCGCCGCATTTTTGCCTCCACAGCCGGTTTTGGATATTGGCAATGTTGACGTCGCCGACGCGCACCGCGCCCTCGGTAGGCTGGTAGTAGTTGAGCAGGAGCTTGAGCAGCGTGGTTTTGCCGCTGCCGCTTGCCCCTACGATAGCGGTGGTTTTGCCCTTGGGGATGCGCAGGCGGATGTTCTTGAGCACCATAGGGGAGTGGGGGCCGTTGTATTGGAAGGAAACCCGGTCGAGAACGAGGTCGCCCCAATCTGGCAACAAGCTGATCTTTTCTTCGATGCGCTCTTCGTTTTCCTTGTTGTGGATCTCATTCATGCGCTCTAAGCTGATGCGCGCTTCCTGGAAAGAGCGGATGAAGTCCACAAATTGATTGAGTGGTCCGTTGAGTTGGCCGATGATGTACTGAATAGCCACCAGCATCCCGAGGCTCATGCGCCCCTCTACTACCTGCAAGGCTACGAAAAAGATGATGAGGAGGTTTTTGGCTTCGTTGATGAACTGAGCGCCGGTTTTCTGTATCTGGTCCACCCGCATGGTATCCATTCCGGTGCGGAAAAGCTTTGCCTGGGAGCGCTCCCAAGCCCAGCGTTTTTGTTTCTCTGCGTTGTGGAGCTTCACATCGGGCATGCCGGTGATCAGTTCTATGAGGCTGTTTTGGTTGTCAGTAGCCTGGTCGAAACGAGCGTAATCCAAATCGCGGCGGTAGGTGGTGAACAGGTAAAACCAGGCTACGCTCACTAAAGTGCCGCCGGCAAAAAGAAGGAAAACAGTAGTATTCCATGATGCCAGTACAGTGAAAAAGGCAATAAAAGAGAAAAAAGAGAAAACCGAGAACAGCGAGGTAGAGGAGAGAAAACGCTGCACGCGCTCGTGGTCGAAAATGCGCTGGAGCAGATCCCCGGTCATTTTGGTATCGAAGTACTTGAGCGGCAGGTTGGTGAGTTTGATGAGAAAGTCGGAAATGAGATTGATGTTGACCCGCACGCCTAAGTGAAGTACAATCCAGCCCCGGAGGTATTCGACGAACAAATTGGAGAGGAAAAGCACGAAAAGCGCAAGGATGGCCGCGTGAATAAAGCCAGTATCCTCTTTTTGGATGCCGGAATCCACCACCTCTTTGAGAATGAAAGGGAAGGCGATCTGCAAAATCACGCCTATGAGCAGGCCCGCCGCAATCTGGAGCAGGTAAGAGCTGTAATGTTTGAAATAAGACCACACATAGCCTAAGCCGCCTTTGTCGATCCGGGATTCGCCCCGGTTGTAGAACTCAGGGGTGGGTTGCAGCAGCAGCAGGATACCTGCCGGTTCGCCTTTTTCGAAATCGGCGGCCCAGTTGTCGAGAAACTGCCGGCGCGTAAGCCTGAACTTGCCTGCGGCCGGATCGGCAATCCACACATACTTGTCGGTGGCCTTGTACACCACGATAAAGTGCTCCTGTTTCCAATGTGCGATGCAAGGCAGCGGAATGTCTTTTTGCAGGCGTTCGTAGGAAGTTTTGACGGCGAGCGTCTGGAAGCCGATGCGTTCGGCTGCGTCGCTTATGCCGAGCATGGAAACGCCCTGCTTGCCTATGTAGGTCATTTCCCGCAAGGTGTCCAACGAGTAATAGCGGCCGTAAGAACGGGCTATCATACGGAGACAAGAAGCCCCGCAATCGTTGGCATCCAACTGTTTGTAGAATGGGAAAATCTTCGGCATAGTGTCCTGCTGTTTCCGCTTTTTCACGCCGGTTTATTCCCGGCCCGGCTTTCATTCTGCAAAATTAACCTTATCTCTCTATTTTCCAAGAACTTGTAAGGGGAAAAGTAGAAGTTTAGAAGTTTAGAAGTTAAGAAGGTGGGGAAACAGGGTGCCGGGAAAATGGAGTTGATGCAGGGTATCCTATCTGCATCCGTCAAACTCACTATTCGTGATCTTTAATCGCCACCACTACCTCCGGTGGCAAAAACGGCCCGGCATCGCCGCCGCCGCGGATGATCTCGCGCACGATGGTGGAGCTGATGTGCGAAAAATTGGGCCGGCTGATGAGGAAAATGGTGTCCACGCCGTGGCCCAGGACGTCGTTGAGTTGGGAAATGGTTTTTTCATAGTCAAAGTCAGAGGCGTTGCGCAGGCCGCGGATCAGGTAACCCGCCCCGATGCGCATGCAGTAATGAGCGGTGAGATTTTCAAAGAAATCCACCCGGACCTTCGGTTCGCCGGCAAAAACGTCGCGCAGCCATTGCAGGCGCTGCTCCAAGCTGAACAAATAGCTCTTTTGCGAATTGACGCCGATGGCTACTACGATCTCGTCAAACAAGGGCAGGGCGCGGCGCACGATCTCCACGTGCCCGGTGGTGATGGGGTCGAAAGATCCGGGAAAAACGGCAATTTTCTTCATGGTATTCAGGTTTGGAGAGCGAAGGTAAGGGAATACCGAAAACCGGTTTTAAGAAAACGTTAAAACTTTGGTAACAAACTATCAGCCAAAAAAACCTTTACTTTGCAGCGTTTTATCCACCAACAAAAATCAAATTATGAAAAGAGTGATCCTGTTCTTCGCCCTCGTCTTCGGTGTGGCCATGACCGCCGAGGCTCAAAGCTGCGGCAGCAAGGCTTCCACAGCCGGCGCTTCCGCTGCCTCCTGCTGCTCTAAAGGCAAAGCTTCTACGGCTTCTGCCGACGCTACGCCTTCCATCGGCGCCGACATCGAACAGCGCACCAACGCAACTGGTGAAGTGTCTTACGTCCGCAAAGTTGTCAATGCCGAAACCGGCGCTGTTTCTTACACCGCAGTGGAATACTGCACCAAGACGAACCAGTTTATTGACGCCGGAACGGCCGCAAAAGAAGCCAAAGCTCATTGCGCAGACGGTGAAAAGGCAGCAGCAGGATGCTGTTCCAAAGACAAAACGGATGCAGCGCCGGCCAAAGGAAAGGGCGCCAAATCAAAAGCTTAATAATCCTCTGACCGGGCTTCCGGCACATACAAAGGGCCATTTCGACGATCAGTGTTCGGAATGGCCCTTGCTGTTTCAGGCAAAAAAGCGCCTTCCGCAGATTTACTCATCGAAAGGCGCCTCAAAGTGTTTAGTGTTCTCCCTAACTAAAACTTGCTAAGATCTGTCGTTACGACGGCGGCGGCGGCATCAAGTCACATAAGGAAATGAAAATCGCACTCATCGGATATGGAAAAATGGGTCGCGCCATCGAAACACTTGCTCCGGCCTACGGGCACGAGGTTGTGCTGCGGATAGATTCCGGCATTGAATGGGAAGGAATCCGGGCACAACTCTCACAGGTCGATGCAGCCATCGAGTTCAGCCGCCCGGAAGCGGCATTCCGCAATGTAGCCGCCTGCCTCGAATCCGGAGTCCCGGTGGTGTGCGGCACTACGGGCTGGAACGATCGCATGGAGGAAGCCCGCCAATTGTGCCTCGAAAAGGGCGGGGCGTTTTTTTATGCTTCCAATTTCAGCATCGGCGTACATTTGTTCATGGAAACCAATCGCCGCCTTGCCCAACTTATGAACCGGCAGCCGCAGTACGCGGTGCGCATAGAGGAAACCCATCACGTACACAAACTCGATGCGCCCAGCGGCACAGCGGTTACCCTGGCGGAAACCATCCTGCCGGAGTTGGATGCCAAAACGCATTGGAGCAAGGGCGAATCGGCCGATCCCGCCGCCCTGCCCGTCATATCGCACCGCGAGGGCGAAGTGCCCGGCATGCACGTGGTGGCGTACAGGTCCGCTATTGATTCGATTACCCTCATCCACGAGGCGCATTCCCGCGATGGATTTGCCTCGGGCGCACTCCATGCCGCACGGTGGATACTTGGCCGGAAGGGGTGTTTTGGGATGGGGGATATGCTGGAAATCTGACAATCATGCAACATAACTCTGCCAAGGCAAAACTACAACAAGGATCACCCGTGTACGGCATCCTTTCGCCGACTACCGACCCGACCGTATGCGAATACGTCGGCTATACCGGCTTCGACCTCTACATGATGGATGCCGAGCACGGCGCCATTTCCCTCACGGAAGCCACGCACATGATACGCGCCTGCGAAACGGCGGGCATACCGGCATGGGCGCGCATCCGCAGCGTGGACGAAAAACTCATCCTGCAATTCCTGGATGCCGGTATAAGCGGCGTGATGATGCCCGGCATCCGGACGGCCGACGACGTGAGACGCCTTGTAGCAGCCGTCAAATACCCGCCGCTCGGCAACCGGGGTATGGGGCCTGTGCGATCCGCGGAGTACCTCATTGGTAAGTTCAGTCAACTCGAGTACCTGCAATGGGCCAACGACCAGATCGTGGTGCTTCCCCAGATCGAGACCCTGGAATGCCTTCAAAACTTGGACGAGATATTACAGGTGGAGGGCGTGGACGGCTTCATCATCGGTCCGCGCGACCTATCCATTGCCATGGGCTTTTACGACGGGCCGGCCCATGAGGAGGTAAAACAAACCATCGCCGGCATCATATCCCGGGTACGAGCTGCAGGTAAGTGGGCAGGTACGGTGGCAGGCACTGCAGAGCAAGCGAACGTGCTGGTGGACCAGGGAGCGAACATCATCCTCAATTCCGTCCAGGGATTGATACAGACGGCCGGGAAGGAATTTCTATCGAAGGTGAAGCGCTGAGAAGAAACTGATTGAAGCAAATTGAATTTTCAAGTTACGTTGAAGGCCGTCAGGCCCGGATATTCCCCTTCACATCCGCACCAACGCAATAACGCAATGCAATGGGAACAAAACAATGGTATGAAGCCCTCTTTGAAAACTACGGGCGCAAGTACGACCAGGAACCATTCACGCAGGGCACTGCCGGCGAATGCGACTTTTTGGAAAAGGAACTCGGCTTTGACAAATCTTTGAAAATCTTAGATGTGGGATGCGGCACGGGCCGGCACGCCATCAAACTCACTCAAAGGGGGTACACCGTCACCGGCGTGGATCTGTCGGCCTCGCAACTTGCCGTGGCCAAGGAAAAAGCCGGAAGCCGGAACCTGCGCATCGAGTTCCTGCAACACGACGCGAGGAACCTGCCCTTCCGACATGAATTCGATGCGGCCATCATGCTCTGCGAGGGCGGATTTCCCCTGATGGAAACCGACGAAATGAATTTTGAGATATTGAAGAGCGTGACCCAGTCCCTGAGAACGCCCGGCAAGTTCATTTTCACCACACTGAACGGGCTGTTCCCGCTCTACCATTCCGTGGAGGCATTCACAGCCTCCGATGCGGAAGGCGGCCACGCTACCTATCACAGCAACACCTTTGACCTGATGACCTTTCGCGATCACAACATCACGGAGTTGGAAGACGACTCAGGCAATAAAAAGACGCTGGAATGCAACGAGCGCTACTATGTGCCGAGCGAGATCACCTGGTTGTTGAAATCATTGGGATACCAAACCATTGAGATATTCGGGGCGAAGCTCGGCGCATTTTCCAGGAGCGATGTGTTGACCACTGAAGATTTTGAAATGCTGGTGATTGCGGGTAAGTGAAGTCTCAGTCTTTGCAGGCAACTATTTGTAACAATAATAGTTACACTGGTACAACTCCAAGGGTTTCTACTGCTTGTTTCAAAACGGCTATCTACGATACATGTAAAATTACAATTATGCACAATTATTTGAATAATAAAATTTTAATCCTTTTTTTATTCTTGTTTTCTGCCTCCGTGCTCAGCGCTCAAAAACAAGTGCGCATGAGCGGAAAAGTAGTGGACGCAGCCACGGAATCGCCGCTGGGTTATGCCAGCGTCAGTTTTTTTACTTTGAAAGATAGCGCTTTAGTGGCAGGAAATATCACCGATGATGCGGGGGCCTTTCATGTGGAGGTGGCGCCGGGCGCTTATTTTGCCAAAATAGAATTCCTGTCTTACCAGCCCCATACCATTCCAAGCCTGACCATTTCCGGCGAGCGAAGCGCCGGCGATATGGGCGTCATTGCCTTGCAACTGCAGGCCACAATGCTGAATGAAGTGGTAGTGCAGGCCGAAAGAAGTCAGTTGCAGATGTCATTGGACAAAAAGGTGTTCAACGTCGGCAAAGACCTCGGCAATGCCGGCGGCAACGCGGCGGACGTGTTGGACAATGTGCCCTCGGTGCAGGTGGACGCGGAAGGCAATGTAAGCTTGCGCGGCAGCGACAACGTGCGGATTCTCATAGACGGAAGACCTTCCGGGCTCGTCGGCCTTAACGGCGCCAACGGCCTGCGGCAGTTACCTGCCAACCTGATTGACCAGGTGGAAGTGATCACCAACCCCTCGGCCCGGTATGAAGCGGAAGGTATGTCCGGCATCATCAATATCATCCTCAAAAAAGACCTGCGCACAGGGGTGAACGGCTCTTTCGACCTCATCACCGGATACCCCGACAACCACGGCGCGGCGATCAACCTCAACTACCGCACCAAAAAACTCAACCTCTTCACCAATTACGGCCTCAGCTATCGCGACAGCCCCGGCAGCGGCTCGCTTTACCAGGAGGTGTACGGCGGCGATACTACGTTCATTACAACACAAAACAGCACGCGGTCGCGCGGAGGCTGGTCCAACAACGTGCGGGCCGGGGCCGATTACTTTCTGAATGACAATAATATCCTCACCGGCGCATTCACATACCGCGGCGGCAAACAAACCAATATTACCAACCTGGAATACCGCGATTTTTTCCAGGCCCTGGATAATCCAACCGGGATATCCCTGCGGAAAGACAATGAAGCCGAGGATGAACTCAATCTCGAATATGCGCTCACTTACAAAAGGACCTTCGAAAGACAAGGCCACGAGCTTAATTTCGACCTGCGTTACCAGGACAATGCCGAGACGGAAAACTCTGATCTGAACGAACGCTTTTTTACACCCGGAATGATCTCCGCCGGCATACCTGATCTGTTGCAACGCTCCTACAACAAAGAGCGCGAGAGGCTGCTGGCAGCCCAATTAGACTATGTGCAACCCATCGGGAAAGACGGTAAGCTGGAAATGGGTTTTCGGAGTACTTTCCGCGACATCGGGAACGACTTCCTCGTGGAGGAACTCGTGGATGATACCTGGGAAATCTTTCCGGGTCTGAGCAATGATTTCCTTTACAATGAAGACATTCACGCTGCGTATTTGATCTACGGCAATAAAAAAGGAAAGGTTTCCTACCAGGCGGGCCTTCGCGCAGAATTGACCGATATTCTCACAGAGCTTCTGCAGACCAACGAGGTGAATACCCAGGATTACCTCAACTTTTTCCCCAGTATGCATATAAGCTACGACTTACCCGCGGATAATGCCGTTCAGGTCAGTTACAGCAAGCGGCTGCGCCGTCCGCGCTTCCGCGAACTCAATCCTTTTTCCTCTTTCAGCGACAACAGGAATATCTTCACCGGCAATCCCGACCTCAGGCCGGAATTCACGGATTTGATGGAATTAGGGCATATCAAGTATTGGGATAAAGCATCGCTGAGTTCTTCGATCTACTACCGCCATACGAAAGGCAAAGTAGATCGCATCCGCACCTTGACCTCGGACGGGGTCACTTTCCTCACGCGCCCCGAAAACCTGTTGTCGGAAGACGCCTATGGATTTGAATTCGTGGCTTCTTACAATCCGGCCAAATGGTGGACGATCAACGGCAGTTTCAACTTTTTCCGCGCCATCACCGACGGGGGCAACTTAGGCGAAAATTTCAAAGCAGACACCTATAGCTGGTTTACCCGGGGTACTTCGCGATTTACCGTGCTCAAGAATACAGACCTCCAGGTGCGTTTTGACTACCGCGCGCCGGAACAGACGCCCCAAGGCCGCCGCCGCTCCATGTATAGCTTGGATTTAGCCGCCAGCCGCGATATTCTGAAGCAAAAAGGAACCATTACCTTTAGCGTCAGGGACTTGCTCAACTCGCGCCGCTGGCGTTCGACGGCTATCGGCGAAGACTTCTTCACCGATACTGATTTCCAGTGGCGCGCACGCCAGGCCACACTCACGCTGAGCTACCGTCTGAATCAAAACAAACAACGCAGCGAAGATAGAAGAGGAGGTGATGACGGCGGCGGAGAGAGCATGATGTTTTAGCCGCCCGCTCGCATTTATGGGCCAAATTTCATAGCATCTCAGGGTGTTTGTATGTGATTTATTTTCCGTGTTGACCTGCATCGGGGAGCGATAAGAAGTTCGAGGGATATGTTGGCGAAAAAGGTGTTCCGCCAAACTGCCGGAAAAATTTCGTATTTTTGCAAGTATCAAACGAAAAAGAAGATGAGCACCGCCACCCTGCCGCAAAACGTTGTCACTCAGTTTTCCGACCTCGACCCGGAAGGGAGCTATACGTATGCCGATTACCTGTTGTGGCAATTCCAGGAGCGGTTAGAACTGATTCGCGGGCGGATATTTCCCATGAGTCCGGCGCCGAGCTTAACCCATCAGCGCATTTCTCAAGCGCTGAACTTTGTTTTCTTGAGCCATTTTCATCGCCGCCCATGCCAGGTATTCTCTGCTCCCTTTGATGTGCGGCTGCCTGTGAGCCGGAAAAAAGGCCAGGATGCCACCGTAGTACAACCTGATCTTTGCATAGTCTGCGATGAAGCCAAACTCGATGAACTGGGCTGCGCCGGCGCGCCCGATCTGGTGGTCGAGATATTGTCGCCGGGCAATAGCCGCAAGGAGATGCGCGAGAAATTCCAGGTTTACGAAGAAGCCGGCGTGCGCGAATACTGGATCGTAAGCCCCGCCGACCGCGTAGTGCTGGTTTATATTCTCAACGAAGTGGGCCGGTACATCGGTCTGGCGCCCGCGACGGACGAAGACCTGCTGCGCCCGCACATTTTCCCCGAATTGGCAATTGACCTGAAAGAGGTGTTCGTTTGAGCGGCAAAGGTTGCGGGAATTAGGCAGTTGAGGGGCGCGGTAGCCGTGTTACCTAAGCAGCTACGGCAGCAGTATTTCAAGGAGGAGCAGCAAAACTGATTTGCATCCCTCGTCAACTAATTGGCGCCAATTTTTATCAAATGCCCATCTTCTCCGGTCATCTCCCAATGGCCCAACGCCATGGGGATACACCCGATGGCATTGAGTTGGTCAAAAAAGTCTTTCATGCGGAAGGACGCATTCCGGGACTCCATCATGCGCGCGTAATCCATCATGGCGCTCTCCATCAGGTACTTGCCGGTGATGTAGCTGGTGCCGTATCCCGGCTGGCGCAGGTAGAGGTGTTGTTCGAAAATGAGCAGGTCTTTTTCCGTTTTCATCCACCCGCGCGGAGTGTATTCCGAGTGTATACCGCCCGCTTCTTCCATGGTCATTTCGTTGGCGTGGGCGTAAAGCGAGCCCAAGCCCCGCGCTGCCCGCTGCGCGATCATGATATACACGATCTCCCGCACCCTGGGCTCGTCGTCATACAGGCCGGCCTGCATGAACATCTCCTCCACGGCGGTGGCTACGCCTTCGTTGCGGGAGTCGAATATATTGTAGAGCAGCGGCCCGCGCCGGATCTCGCTTTCGTGGGGTTCATTGTCCATTTGCGCCAGTTCAAACCAGTGGTAAAAATGCGAGTAGAGCGGCCTGGGATCGTAGTGTGCCGTGATCCAGAAAAAGTTGCGCCGCTCTTTGGGCACGAAAGCGCCGAGGTGTTCGCGCAGGGCCGGCTCGAAATAGTCCTTCACCGTCACCATTTCTTCTTGGTCTAAGAAGCGCAGAAGGCTCTGAGCGGAGCGTTCGGCCAGGGCGGCATAGGCCTCCGGCGAGCCGGCGTCGGTGAGTTCCGGCAGTTGGCGGTTGCGGTGTTCTTCCAATTTCAGGGAGGACCAGGCGCGGGCTAATTCGCGTTTGAGCAGCATCACCTCGTCTTCCCAGGTGAGCGGTACCAGGTGCACGTTCTGGAGATACCAACTGTAGTTGTCCTTGCCGATGCCGGAAGGCCCGGTTTTCGACTTTGCTTCTGCTTCCAGCCAGGTTGCCAGGTCGTCGGTAGAAGCAATGGCTGCCTCTATCGCGGAAGTCAATTCACTATCCTCAGCTACGCCCAACTGTTCGAGATTTTTTTTGAGGTCGTCGCTTTGCCGGCGTATGTCGCGTATGCCGGCGATCCAGAGGTCGCGGGCGTTGCCGGTGAGGTTGAGTTTGGCCTGAGCGTTCAGGGGTGGAATGACTTGCAGGTCGCCCATCAGGCGGTTGCGTTCGTCCGGGGTCAGCGGGAAGGTATAGGTCCACAGTTCCGTGGTGCGGTGCTGGGTAGGGCCTTCGTGGGCGGGCACGTCGCTGCGGTAATTCCAAACGCATTTGTAGTAAGCCGGATCGCGCGCCCAGGGTTGCAGGATGCGCTCGTTGAAATCGTAGCCGTTCATTTCGGCCCACACGATGAGCCAGTCCACCCGCTGGGGCACGGGCCAGCCGGCGGTATCTACGGCGGCGAGCCTTGCCCGCAGTGTCTCAAACTGGGGTCTGCGCTTTTTGAAGGTGGCGGTGGTGTAGTCCGGCGCGCCGTCGCGCAGGGGCGGGTTTTCAAAAGCGCGCCAGTCTTTGAAGAGGGCGACCAAGTCGCGGTACTCGGTAGTAACCGGCGCGGTTGCGGCGGGCTTGCAGGCGGGGAGGAGGAGGAGCAAGAAGGCGGCGGAGATGCCCGATGCTAACGGCTTCAGTGTTTTTGAGTTCAGGTACATGGCGGAAAGATGGTTTTGAACCTCGGCTGGTATATGTCTTACCAGAATGAACATTCAATTTGGAGATTGGATTAATACAGTGTAGGATTTTACCACAGATTAGCACAGATAAACACAGATTGTTATGAATACGAATTCGCTAAATGATCTGACATTTCAGATAATTGGTTGCGCCTACAAGGTACATCGTGAACTAGGACCTGGGCTTCTTGAATCCACATACGAGGTGTGCCTTGAGTACGAGTTGCTTAAGCAAGGGCTCACTGTTGAACGCCAAAAGGCGATGCCGGTGATCTATGGTGGAATCAACCTTGACGCAGGCTACAGAATTGACCTGTTGATTGAAAATGAAATAATTGCGGAATTGAAGTCCGTGGATGAAATCGCTCCTATTCACAAAGCCCAGTTGATGACTTACTTAAAATTAGGGAACAAAAAATTGGGATTGTTACTTAATTTTAACGTACAAGACATGAAAAAGGGAATAAACCGCATTATTATGTAAATACGGAAAAGTACATAATGAAGCAGGCCAAAGAATCTGTGAAAATCTGTGCTAATCTGTGGTCGAAGGAATATTATTCACCACAGATAAACATAGATTATTATCTATTATGACCGGGTAATACGCTCGTGCTCCAAGGATAAGTCTTTCTTTAAATTTTCTCTCATGGACCATCCGCTCCAAAAACTCACCCGGCCCGAATTCGGGCGGCTCTTCCCGGTCATTATCGCGGAGCCTGACCCGCATTGGCCCGAAATATTTGAAGAAGAGCGCATGCAAATAGAAGCGGCCCTGGGCGCCGGCAATATCGTGCGCATAGAGCACATCGGCAGTACGGCGATTCCCGGCTTGCAGGCCAAACCCACCATTGACATCCTGCTGGAAATTCCGGAAGGAACGGCAAACGAGAAGCTCATCGAGCGCTTGGAAAGCACAGGGTACATTTATATAGACAGTCCGGGGCTTCCCGCGCCGCACATGGTGTTTGTAAAGGGATATACCATACACGGGTTCGAGGGTCAGGCGTACCACCTGCACATTCGCTACCCCGGCGATTGGGATGAGTTGTACTTCCGCGATTACCTCCTCCGGCACCCGGAAACAGTCCGTGAATACGAGGCGCTGAAACAGCAGTTGGCACGGGATTTTCCATCGGATCGCGATGCCTATACGAATGGAAAAGAGGCGTTTATAAAGGAGGTGACGAAGAAGGCCAGGGGGGAGAAGGTTAAAGGATAAAGTGGGAAGGTTAAAGGATAAAGTGGGAAGGTTAAAGGATAAAGTGGGAAGGTTAAAGGAGGGACCGTTCATAAATGTGTGTCTCCATCAAAGAAGGAATTGTGTAAGTCGCTGATAATAAAGGCTTAGCGATCTTCGCCTGACGGCCGTCAGCTACGGTTTATACACAACTGTGTCATGTTCGGCAAACTGCCGAAGCACGCCGAAGGCGAGGTACGGCATACTCCCCCGCCTCCGCTTCGCTACCGCAGTTCTTTTGGAACACAGAGTTACACAGAGAGGATAGGGAGACACACGGAGAAAACTCCGTGAAACTCCCTGACTGCCGTCAGGCAGGTGTGTCAAACAAATTGGAGGCCATGGAGGGATGACCTTTCCGACGCCTCCGGCGTCTTGGAAAGGTCACATTCCAAAAGAGGAGATGTGTATAAACGGTAGCTGCCGTCAGGCAGGCGGCCTTTTTAACTGCCGCGGCCTTTGCGGGAAACAGAATAATGAACAGTGCCGGTACGGCGGGTACAATCAGCACATT
>CAZNYK010000002.1:5902-80956 GCA_964577215.1 uncultured Saprospiraceae bacterium | reverse complement strand
GGTCTTACTACGCTGGCAGGCGCTGCCATTAATTTAAATGGTCAAACAATCTCCATTACAGGAACCGGGGGTACCATTAATGGAACTACTATTAACAGCCTCCATCCGAATCCCGGGGTAATAAAACAAATGAATACCTCAGGTTCATTGACTTTTATCAACTGCAGCCTCTCCAACTTTACCCTTGAAAAAAACAGTGCTACCATAACCTCTTTTCAGGGTGGAAATTTTTTTTCAAGCCCTACCTTGATTGATATGAAGGCAGGTTCGGGAAATACAGTAATGGGTCTTTTTAGCGGTGATATGTTCAATGGACAGGTCCAATTCAAAAACGGCAGCAGTGGTAGCTTACAGATCGCTGAAAATGGTGCGTCCACTTTTTCCGGCAATATCCTTTTGGAACAAACCGGCAACGGGGAGATCGTTTTCGGCTCGGGGGGCGGTTCGAGTACCCTGAGCTTTGGCGCGATACAGGGAGCTAATTTGCAGGGTGGCGAAGTCAAGCTAAATAAAGTAATGCAAAATAATCCTTCGGCCAATGCCATAGGGAGCATGATGGGAAGCCCTGCAAACCTTTCGCTGACCGATTGCGAATTCGGCGGCAGTTTTGCCGCACGCGCTTCTGCCAGCATTTCCATAACGAGTTCAAAGTTTTTCGGACTGGTCAATTCCTTTGAGGCGCCCCGGTTTGCGGAGGTTAAACAATCCAGGTTTGTCAATGGCGGTACTTCAACTGAATTCAAAAAAACCGCTGCGGCTACAATTTCCGATGCGTGGCATGGAGGGAATCGCTACGATAATTTTCAGTTGGTTAATGAAAGTAATTACGACGTCCGTTTAAACGCTTCCGAACGAGATACTTTCCTCTACCCGGCTACCTTCAGCAACACAGGGGCCGGCTTTTTGTGGGTTGCTTCCACGGATTCTTGTCACTTCGCCTCTCATGTTTTCCTGAACAATTCCTCTGTCAAGGGAATCAGGTTAGGCGCTACTGCGACCGGTTTTACCACTATTAATGGAAATTTAAAAACTTCAGGTTTTTCCAACGGGCCGCTCGAATTGCGCAAGCTTCGTCAAATAGGAAGTTCTTCTAACGATCTCTTCACCCCCGCCTCGTTGTTGGTCAATACAGCTCATCTGGAAGGCGACTTTTCCTGTGCGGGAAGTACGAATATCACATTAGGGTCCAGTATTTTCAATCGAAATAATGGTTTTTCAAGTGCGAATATCACTAATGTGAGCGCTTGCACTTTTAGTGATATCATGGGTACTGCGACTACCTTTACCAAAACCGGCGGCGGCGTGAATAACTGGTCGGGCGGCAATTCTTTCGGCGAGGTCGTTTTTATTAATGAGTCGCCCAGCGCGTTCAGGCTTTCCAATGCTGCCGTGGATACTTTTAACCGCAAAGCAACTTTTAAACGCATGGCCGGCGCCGGGCCATTGAATCCATGCAACGGTGCAGATTGCCATTTCAAAGGCGATATTTCCACCGAAGGCTCTGCCTTGCAAGTCCTTTTTGGAGGCGCACCTTCGGGCACTGCGATCATCAACGGCAATACCCTGCAGAAATTATTCGGCGATAATCCACCCAGGCCTCAGTTCAGGCGCTTAGAGATGAACTCCACCGGTACTTTCGAGCTGATGAACCAACTTGGATTGTCTGGCACCTGTACTTTTACCAAGGGGGTGATAAAAACTACGAATGCCAACAGACTTGTTTTTATTGAGGGATCTTTTTCACCGGTTACAGGTAGCGCCATGAGTTATGTGGATGGCCCTGTCAGGCGTTTGAGCAATGAAGCCATTACTTCTTTTACATTCCCGGTCGGTAAAAACGGCAAATTCGCACCGGTAACGATTTCCAAAATTGCCGGCGCTGATGTATTCGGTACTTTCCAGGTGGAGTATTTTGATGGGCCGGGCCCCAATACCTCGATGGTAAATACTCCAATCTCGCATGTAAGCGAATGTGAATATTGGGATATAAACCGCATCGCTGGTTCTGAACCTGTAAATGTCACTATTAATTGGGATGATGTGCGCAGTTGCGGCATTACTCAACCGAATGATTTAACCATTGCCCGCTGGGATGGCTCCACCTGGACCAACCTCGGAGGAACCGTGATAGGGGCGCTTCCATCAGGCACCATTACTGCTACTGGCGTCAGCTCTTTTAGTCCTTTTACCCTCGGCTCCACCCAACCGCGTCCGGTTAACCCCCTCCCCATCGAACTCCTCTTCTTCAGCGCCAAACCCAGCGGCAAAGTGGTTGACCTGGCCTGGGCCACGGCTTCCGAAAAAGACAACGAGTACTTCACAGTGGAGCGCAGCAGCGACGGCATCCGCTTCGAGCCTCTCCTGCACGTGCCCGGCGCCGGCAACAGCACCGAAATGCTGCACTACTATGAGACGGATGAAAAACCGCTGCCCGGAATCTCTTACTACCGACTCCGGCAAACGGATTTCAACGGGGATTTCAGCTTCTCGAATATCGCAGCCGTACAAATGCCGTTGGACGATAAGACCTTTGCAGTGTATCCCAACCCCGCTTCCGGCCATTTCCTGCTGGAAACCGGCGCGGATATCACTCAGCTTCGCTACCGCCTGCTCAACAGCATGGGGCAAACCATGCCCGTAGCGCCTGCGACAGAGGCCGGTCGCTTGCGCTTTTCCACGCAAGGACTTCCGGCAGGGCTGTACTTCCTGGAAGTGCAGTACCAGAACGAGGCACAGACCCTCAAGGTAATTGTCCGGTAAAAGAATATAGTGCGAAACTTTTTACTTTTGCCTTTTTACCTTTGCCTCTTTACTTGCCTTCTATGTTCAATCGCCGCGATTTTGTACGCACTTCCGCACTGACCGCCCTTGCCGGCGCATTCGGCTGCAAGCCCGATCCTGCCGCATCTGTTAAGCGCAATCCCAACTCCGCCCCCGGCAGGCCTGTTGTCCTGGCTACCTGGGATAACCGCGTAGCAACCGAAACCGCCATGCGCACGTTGCTCGACGGGGGCAGCGCGTTAGATGCGGTTGAAGCAGGCGCACGGATACCCGAAGGCGATCCAAACGATACCAGCGTTGGTTATGGCGGTTTGCCCGACCGTGATGGCCACGTCACGCTCGATGCCTGTATCATGGACAGCCGCGGAAACTCCGGTTCGGTTTGCTTCCTGGAGGGGATTAAGCACCCCGTGTCCGTTGCGCGGAAAGTGATGGAGCAAACCCCGCATAACATGCTTTGCGGCGCCGGTGCGCTGAAATTTGCCATCGAGATGGGTTTTGAAGAGGAGGATTTACTCACGGAAGACAGCCGCAAGGCTTGGTTGGAGTGGCTGAAAAAGGCGGAGTACAAGCCCGTGATCAATATTGAGCGGCATGATACCATTGGCATTCTGGCCTTGGATGCGCAAGGCAATCTCTCCGGCGCCTGCACAACCAGCGGCATGGCCTTTAAAATGAGCGGCAGAGTAGGCGACTCGCCCATCATCGGAGCGGGCCTGTTTGTGGACAACGAAGTGGGCGCCGCCTGTGCTACGGGGCTTGGAGAGTTGGTTACACAAACCTTGGGTTCCTTTCTCGTTGTAGAATTGATGCGACAAGGTCACTCGCCCCAGGCAGCCTGTGAAGAGGCTGTCATGCGGGTCATAAAACGCGCCGAAGCCGCCGGAACGAAGGAATACCAGGCGGGTTTTTTAGCTCTCGGCAAAGATGGCGAACACGGGGCCGGCTCCGTGGTGAAAGGCTTCAACTATGCTATTTACCAGAACGGAAATAATTTGGTTTGGGAAGCGGGGTACAAACTTTGATTACTGCGCTAAATTCTGTTTCTTTGCGCCCCGAAAAAATAATTACCATGAAAAAAGCATTATTCGTCGCTCTGACAATCCTGATCGCGTTCAGCTCTTGTAAAAACGAGGGCGCTGCTGATAAATCTCCCAAAGCTGGAACCGAGCCGGAAGACCCCGCACGCGAGATGTTCGACTCTGTGAAGCATGCCGCGCAAATGGAAAAAAATCGAAAAGAGGCGGAGGCCAACCTGATCACTCCGGAAAATTTAGCCCAAAAGGGACCTGCCGGCGCTTTCGCTGTTGGCAAAGTGGAAAACACTTCCTATGAAAAAAACGAGGCGTTGGTCACTGCGGTTAAGTCATTTCTAAGCTCCAAGTCAATTGCGCTTACGCAGGAAAATGGATTTTACGGCTACAACCTTGTCGATTTGAACGGGGATGGCGCACAGGATGCCCTGGTGTTACTCACCGGCCCTTTCTTTTGCGAATACACCAATTGCACGCTCCTGGTAGCTAAAGGCGATGCGAGCGGGAAATTCACAGTGCACTCCATGATGCGCTTCCTGGGCGCCCCGGTAACCATTTCCGAATCTACCACCAAAGGCTGGAGGGATATTATTGCCCAGGTGTTCGACGAGGAAAATACCGGTACAACCATGAAGCTGGCATTTGACGGCGCCAAGTATCCCGACAGCCCCACCGCAAGTGGCGTCAAACCGCTCGATAAAGCCGTTATGGTCACCGGGTACCTTATGAATGCAGGTAATTCCGGTCTGAATCTGACATATTGATTCCGGGTTACCGTTTAACCACTCTTCTGATCTCTTGCCCGCTATCTGTAAGTAGCCGGCAGAAATAGACGCCGGCAGGAAGCCTGGATGCGTCCCAGTTCAAGCTGTGCTCGCCGCTCTGAATACGCTGCTCGAATAAAACCTGTACTTCATTGCCTATTGAGTCAAAAATACTGAGGCGTACCCGTTGGTTGGAGTTGGTTGTAAAGCTGATCTGAGCACTGTGGTGCATGGGGTTGGGAAATACCTGGAGCAGCGTGGCGTCTTTCGAGGTCACATCGTTGGAGGAGGTAGCCTCGCAAGGCACGAGAACCGGCAAATGGGTAAATCCCTCATACAGCCAGTTGCGCACCTCGGCTTCCGGAGCTCCAAACCAATCCACCAGGATAGAGCCGTAAATATCGCGGAAGTCGTATTGCATGGGTACGCCCTCATCCACGGACACGTTGGAGGATATTTCCGGGTTGTTGCCCAGTATCTGCGGGTTCACGCAGGATCCGAAGAGCAGCAAGGGGGCTGCCGTGCCGTGATCGGTGCCGAAGGCGGCATTGGAGCGTATGCGCCGGCCGAATTCTGAAAAAGTCATGCTGATGACGCGCTGCTCTATACCCAGCAATTGCAGGTCCTGTTGGAAAGCCGCCATGGCATCAGACAGGGTCCGCAGGAGTTCAGCGTGAGCGCCTGCTGCGGTGTTGCCGGCAATGGCCTGGTTGGCGTGTGTGTCGAAACCGCCAAGGCCGACCACGTATATTTTCGTTTGTAACCCTCCGGATATCAGCCGCGCTACATGTTGGAGTTGTTCAGCCAGCCTCCCTTGCGGATAAGTGGCTAAGCTCGATCCTGCATTGACCACATCGGTTATTGCCCCGGCATAAGCGTTGGTCTGGGCAATGGCGATGCGCAAAAACTCGAGCTCGCGCCCGTATGGCGTATCGGGAAGGGGGCCGATCTGCCCTTCCGGCAACTGCCCCAGGCTAAAGGGGTCCTCCAGGGTCAAACTGAAATTGGAAGCGATGCCCTGGCAGGTTTCCGATACTAAGTTGCCCATGGTTATGGCAAAAGGATGCGGATTTGAGGCATTGGGGTAGCCTTCAGGGTAATCGGGATACTGCTGATCGAAATAGCGGCCCATCCATCCGGTTGACCAGACCTGGTTGGCCGGGGAGCCGGAAGTCCAGATATCGGTAGACCGGAAATGAGAGCGGTTCTGATTGGGGTATCCTACGGATTGTACCACGGCTAAGCGCGCGTTGTCGTAGAGGCCCCGCACCCCGGTCATAACCGGATGCAGGCCGGTGAGGTCGTTGAGCGGCAGGATGCTGTTTTGCGGCACGAGAATATTGCTTCGCACATTAGCCAGATTGTCGTACTGGTCAATGGGGAGCACCATGTTCAATCCGTCGTTTCCTCCATTGAGTTGAATGAGCACGAGCACCCGGTCGGAGTCGTTATTGATGAAGTTGAACAAGGAAGGCCGGGGCATGGCGCCGACGCGAATTCCATTGAGGAGTAAAGGCAGGGAAATGGCCGTGCCGGTAGTTTTTATAAAATTTCTTCTTTTCATCATGGCAAAAGGTTTTGCGATGTGGCAATAATGGATAATCAACTCAGGTGGTACTCCGGCATATTGAGCATGGCGCGAATGAGGTTTCGCAGTTTGCTCTCCACCGCCTGTGCCAGGTTAATATCGTCCGGATTATTGCGGTAATCGTTGTATTCAATTGTCCATTCGTAGTCAGGCAGCCCGGGCAACAGGATGTCCTTGAGGTATTCCAATTGATTGGGGCTAAGTTGCTGGGGGTACAACATCTCCGCCAGTTCTTCGATGAGCAGAACAGGATCGAAGGGATCGCTCAGTGTTTCGACCAGCCTTAGTACGTCAATGCGGTATCGCACCGTGTTGTACACAAAGCCCGTTGTGGCAAGCGCATCTACAAACCCCGATCGTGGGGCAAGTGTTGCCGCATTGATCCAGGTGCGGTAATAGGAAGGTTCCTGGTAATAGGCTTTCCAGCCGGCTACATCAGGCGGGTTGAAGTACTCCATTTGCATGGGAATGCTGACCCGGATGAAATTAAACCATGCATTGTACAAGCGGTTGAGTTGGGGTGGGAAGGCTACGTCAAACAGCCGGAAAGTAGCCACCACGTAGTCTATGGGGTTTTTGATCATCGGCCCCACGTTGAGTATATCAAAAAAGTGCTCGCTGCGCAGAAGTGCCTCCAGTGCGGGTTTGATGTTGTAATCGTTCGCGATGAGTACCTGCGCCATAGGCTCAATGACATTGGCTTCCGCAGCGTCGTCGATTTCGTAATAGACGAACCACCGGTACAATTTGCGGCAGATAAAGCGGGCGACCTCGTTTTTTTGGAAGATGATGTCTACTAAATGGGCATATTCATTTTCTCCCATGTTGGGGATGACCAGGTTGTCAAACCTGTGGGAGAGTTGCTTATTGCCCAAATCGTGCCGGTTCAAGGTGAAGTAGCTCTCCACCGGCACAGCAGGGTTTTGGGTGTTGAATCCCCTGTCGCGCCATCCCGTTAGTACGCGCGCCATCTCAATG
This sequence comes from uncultured Saprospiraceae bacterium, assembly GCA_964577215.1. Taxonomy (GTDB): domain Bacteria; phylum Bacteroidota; class Bacteroidia; order Chitinophagales; family Saprospiraceae; genus UBA2329. The sequence goes on along the minus strand of CAZNYK010000002.1, from coordinate 73,811 downwards.
ACATCCGTTTCGGTAAAATGGGTATAATCGCCGGGGCCGGCGGCCGGGCCTTTGCCGATGGTAAAGAGTTCGAGCAATTCCCTGGCAAAGTTTTCATTGGGTGCAGTGCGGGTATTCTGGTTGCCGTTGAGGAATCTGAGCATGGAAGGGTCTATTGTGACATCTTTCACAAGTTGCCGGAAATTGCCCAGGGCAGAGGAGCGAAGCAGGCTGATATATCTATACAGAAACCTGGCATCGTTGATCTGGTTAATCGCAAAGTGATTGTGCCAGAACAGGGTCATTTTTTCCCTGATGGAAACCCCTTCATTCAGCAGGAGTCCGAAAGTCCAGGCCCGCAGGCTTTGATTGCGGTAGCCTGCCAGGTTTACGGTAGAGGAGAGGGGCGCGTTTATCCAGGTTTGGCCGATGGGCACATTGGGGTCGTTGTTGTTATTGGGGTTGAGCGGCGGATCGGGCATGGGCTGATCGGCCAGTAGCTGGGTCAATGTGGCATCCAGTCCGTTTTGAACAGCCGTATCCACCTGGGCTTTATTTGGCCCGAAAGTAGCCCGGCGGAGGAGGTGGGCTGCTTGTTCCTGGGTCCAGGGCCCGGTGTAAGGCGTCAACCCTGAATTGACTGGAAAGACGGCGGAAGATTGATGGTTTTGCCTTTTACTTTGCCTGCCTTGCGAGCGGCCCGTCAATACGGAGAGCGTAGATCTTCTGTCCATGCCGGAAAGGTTGTTGAAGAGAAAATAAAGATTATTGCTACCATGGCAGCCAAATACTGCCTGCATGGTGCAAAAATGACTCAAAAAAGTTGCCTGGGTTTAATCCCTGGAAAAAACTTTTTTTGTCAGATGATCAGCATGGCATCGCCATAACTGAAAAACTTATATTCCTCTTTAATGGCCTCCTGGTAGGCTTCCATGATAAAATCGAAGCCTCCGAAGGCGCATACCATGATGAGCAGGCTCGATTTAGGCAAATGGAAGTTGGTGACCATGGCATCGGCGATGCTGAAATCGTAAGGTGGGAAGATAAATTTATTGGTCCAGCCTTCCGCAGGCTTGAGCAGTCCTTCTGCGGAAACAGCCGTTTCAATGGCGCGCATGGTGGTGGTGCCGACGGAGCATATCTTGTTGCCCCGTTCTTTAGCCCTGTTTACTGTGTCAACGGCTTGGGGGGGCACTTTGAAGTATTCTGCGTCCATTTTGTGTTTCGACAGATCTTCGACCTCTATGGCGCGGAAAGTGCCAAGGCCGACGTGCAGGGTGAGTTCTGCAAACTCGAGGCCCTGGATTTCCAAGCGCTTGAGGAGCTCCCTGCTGAAATGCAATCCGGCTGTCGGCGCAGCTACGGCGCCCACCTCTTTGGCATATACGGTTTGGAAGCGCTCCTTGTCGGTTTCCTCTGCCGGCCGGGTGATGTATTTCGGAAGGGGGGTGTTGCCGAGGGTGTAAAGATCCCTTTGGAATTCCTCTTCAGGACCGTCATACAAGAACCGGATGGTGCGTCCGCGGGAGGTGGTGTTGTCCACTACTTCCGCCACTAACACCTCATTGTCATTTTCATCGCTGAAATAGAGTTTATTGCCGACGCGGATTTTGCGGGCGGGGTCCACCAGGACATCCCACAGACGGGCATCGTGGTTGAGTTCCCGGAGAAGGAATACTTCAATCTTGGCGCCGGTTTTTTCTTTTTGCCCGTACATCCGTGCGGGAAAAACCTTCGTGTTGTTGAAAATCATCACGTCGCCGTCGCCGAAGTACTCCATGATATCCTTGAATATCCTGTGCTCGATCTTCCCGGTAGCCCGGTGGATCACCATCAAACGGCTCTCATCGCGGTTGGGAGCAGGATGCTGGGCAATTAATTTTTTTGGTAATTCGAAGTTGAATTGGGAAAGTTTGGTCCTCATTTACAACCTTTTTTTCAAAAATTGGCCGCAAAGATAATAACAAAAAGCCGGGTTGAACCCACTCTTAAAAAATTTATTTTCAGGACTTTGGCAGATGAAAATACATGATTGATCGAAGATTTTGGGCGCCGGCCCGCCAATAGCGCACCTTCGCGTATATTTGTGCACGATTCGAGAAATCCATTTGTCATGGTCGTATTCCTGAAAATTTTCCTGGAAAGCATCTCTCAGGCGCTTTCACAATTGCGCGCCAATAAACTGCGCAGCTTCCTTTCCCTGCTGGGGATCTCCATAGGCATTTTCTGCATTATCGGGGTGACGGCTGCTGTGGATTCTCTTGAGGACAATGTGCGTGGAAGTTTTGAGAAGCTCGGCGACGACGTCATTTACGTACAAAAATTCATGTGGGGCGATCCCGGCCCCAACTGGCAGCGCTACCTGCGCCGGCCGGACGTGAGCTACAAGGATTTTTCTGCCATAGAGACAAAGGTTAAATCCGCTCAGGCAGTATCTTATGGCGTTTACATTGGAGAAAAAACTTTCAAGTTTCAGTCTGCCAGCGTGAGGGACGTAGAGTTGCAGGCTGTTTCGTATGCTTTTGAAGAGTTGGTGAAATTGGACTTTCAGAGTGGGCGATATTTCTCTCCTTCAGAATACCAATATGGCGCCAACAAGATCATTATAGGCGCTACAGTGGCGGAAGCGCTGTTCGGCGCGGCGGATCCTATCGGGCGCACCATTCAAATGGGCGGCCACAAATTTGATGTCATCGGCGTTTTGGAACCTACGGGGAAAAGCCTGATCGACATCTTCAGATTCGACAACTCGGCTATCATTACTTACGAACTGGGCCGCAAGGTGGCCAATCTTCGCCCGGATAATCCTTTCGGCAACTCTTCCATCAGCGTGAAAGCAAGACCCGGCGTATCTATTGACATGCTCAAGGATGACATCACCGGCGTAATGCGGGCCCAAAGGCGGCTCAAACCCCGCGAAGATGATAACTTCTCCCTGAATACCCTTTCTATCATCAGCAATGCCTTAGACGGCTTTTTTCAGGTGCTGGGCCTGCTCGGAATTGTCATCGGCGGATTTGCCATTTTTGTAGGTATGTTCAGCGTGGCAAATATCATGTTCGTTTCCGTTAAAGAGCGCACGGGGATCATAGGTATCAAAAAGGCGCTTGGCGCCAAGCGCTTTATGATCCTGCTTGAATTTCTGATCGAGTCCATCGTGCTCAGTGTGATCGGCGGCTTGATCGGGTTGCTGTTGGTGCAGATAGTGATCAAAGGATTGTCGCGCGTTATCGACTTCAACTTGTTCCTTTCCACCAACAACATACTTACAGGCATAATCACTTCTGTAGTGGTAGGTATATTAGCCGGGTTGTTGCCGGCATGGCAGGCGGCCCGAATGGACCCCGTAGAGGCCATGCGAAAGTAAGTACAGTATAGGACTACGGGGGTGAAAACCTATGTAGTAAGCAAGTTTACAAACCGCTTTTTTCTATTTCCAAAATGGCCTCCACATGGGCATCGGCAATTTTTTGCCTGACTTCCGGTTTCATCAACTCGGCAGCTTCTTCCTTATTGTTGTAAAAGCCGTTTTCGGTCAGCGCTGCAGGCATAGCGGTATTTCGCAATACATAAAATTGCCCCTGCGGCTGAGATTTGATATTGCGGTTGCGGAAGCCGGTCTTTTCAATAAGGTGTTTTTGAAATACGGCTGCTAATTTTTGGCTCCGTGCGCTGCCGTGGAAGAACCAGGTTTCAATGCCTTTGGCTTGCGCCCAGGATTCGGAAGACGGCGCCGGCGCCGCGTTGGCGTGTACAGAAATGAAGAGCTTGGGCAAATCCGACCTGAGATTGTTGGCGCGGTCCACCCGCCCCTTCAGGAAATCATCTATGTCAACTTCGGGCACCGTGATGAAGTATTTTACCCCTTTTTCGTCTAATGCTTCCTTGATGCGGCGCACGATATCGCGATTGAACTCGTATTCCAAAAAGCGGGTTCTGCCGTCGTCGAAAAGCGGAGACCGTTTTCCGGGGGTTTGTTTGCCATGGCCATTGTCTAAGCACCACATATACTTGGGCTTGTAGCCGCCGGCTGTGGGTGTGGGCGCCGGAGTCGGAGTCGGAGTCGGGGTTGGAGGGGCGGGAGCAGGCGAAGGGGCGGGACTTGGAGCGGGTGCCGGTTCCTCCTCAAATATATCTTTCACAAATGCCTCGTCGGGCTCGTTGGGCGGGACGACGACTTTTTCCATCTCGCTCACCACCAAAATGACGGTATCGGGTTTGATATCGGCGCCATCCTGGGGGGCACCGGGGTCGATGACCACGGGTTTAGGGCGCGGCGCCGGCGGTTGAGAAGGCTGCCGGGTTTGTTTTTTACCTCCGAAGAGCGTTCTGAACATGTTGCTGATAGCCTCGAAGAGTTTTTTCATGGCGGTAAATTTTTGACGGTTAAAGGCCCTGTTACTTTTTATTGGCAGAGGAGAATATCCTGTTCCAGTTGATGCCCTTTCTGATATTTCCTTCACGCGTGGAGAACCAGATGAAGAGCGGCTTGCCTACGATGTGGTTTTCCGGTACGTATCCCCAAATCCTTGCGTCTTCGGAGTTGTGGCGGTTGTCGCCCATCACCCAGTAGTAATCCTGGTCGAATGTATAGCTGTCGGCAGGCTGGCCGTTAATTATGAATTTCCCGTCTTTCTCTTCCAGCGTATTTCCTTCGTACACCGTGATAATGCGGCGGTAAAAGGCGATGCTAACGGAATCCAAAGCCACGGTGGCGCCTTTGGCGGGCACGTAGAGCGGGCCGAAGTCATCCACCGTCCAGGTGGGATGGTTGACGGCATCATGTGGGAAAATGCGGCCCGCATCCAGGATAAAAGGACTGACCTTCAAAGTGGAATCCTGCTTGATCTTTTCCGCTTCCTCGTCGCTGAGATACATGAGATACGAATTAGGGCCGAGGCTTTGCGTAACATTGGCATTGTCTATTCCGGCAGCCGTAAATGCGGCCGGGTCAAATTCAGGAGGAGTGTTGACGAAGTAGCGCTTGCAAGGCACCGCAGTGATGGAGGTATCCGACTGTTTGAGTTTATCAACCTGCACGGCGTTGAGAATGACGAGCAAGGAATTGGAACCCGCATCCTTTTTCAAGATGTCTTCCTGGGAAATGCCCCATTTGGAAAAGAATTTTTCATTTACCGGGCTATTCGGCGAGCGAAGGTGGTGAATGAACTGCAGATGCCGCGGGTTTTCCGCCGGTTTGCCGTTGATAAAAAGCTGCCGGTTGATGATCTGGATGGAGTCGCCTGGAATAGCTACGCAGCGCTTAATGTAGTGGTCCATTTTATCCATGGGGCGCACTATGAGCTTTTTTTTGCCGGAAGCCACGGTTTGATTGTCGTTGGGCGGCAGGCTTCCCCGCCTTACATCGTACACGCTCCAGGTGCGGTATGGAAAAACATAAACGCTGTCCCCTTCCGGGTAATTGAACACCACAGGGTCATTGCGGTCAATGCTTTCTATGGCGGGCAAACGCCTATAAGCGAGGCTGGGTTTGCGCAGGTAAGATTCCCCTCCCACTACCGGTATCCGGTTGTGAAGCAGCGGCAACATAGCAATGGTTTGGGGCATCCGGATGCCGTAATGGGCCTTGCTGACGAAAAGAAAATCGCCGGTGAGAAGCGAACCCTCCATTGAGGAGGTGGGAATCACGTATGCCTCTATGAGGAACATGCGGATGAATGCTGCTGCAAATACGGCGAAAATAATGGCTTCGGCCCATTCCCGAACCTGGGATTTTTTGTAAGGGTTGTTCTGCGCTAATTTAGCCGATAGCCGGGTATTGCCCTCGGCTTTGGCTTTTTCCATTTGGGCGCGATATTCGTGCTCTTTGGCAAGAGCCGGGCCGTCATAGCTTTCGCTTTTGCCGAATGCCAGGTAAAAGAAGTAAAATGGAGCGAACAATACGGCCAATACACTTTGCCAGAACCCGAGATGGCGAAACGAACGTATCATATCTATGGCCAAACCCGCATAAATGAAAATATTCACAATAGGCACGAGGAGCCAGGCGACATGAGCCGGCTTGCGGCCCACCGCTTTTGCCCATTCCACCAGGTTCAGCCCCGGCACGAGTCCTTTCCATGCAGAAATTCCCGCCTTGGGAAAAAGGAAGTAGAAGCTGAGGCTCAGCAACACGTACAACAAGAGAAGAGATGTCCAAAATCCCATATTTGTGGATTGTTTTGCGCGTAAAGATAATGGAAGCAATGAAAAAGCGGCGCAAAATTAGATTTGCGCCGCTTTTTGCACTGTAAAGCCTCAATTTTTATCGAACAATCTTCGCAGTGGCTCCGAAAGAGGTATGGCGCGCTTGTAATAAGTACACGCCCTTCGGCAAATTGTTCGTATCAAACTGCAGGGCATTTTCGCCGCTTTGGATTTTTTGTGACTGACGCCACATGATCTTGCCATCCAGGCTGGTCAGTATGAATTGGCAAATGCCGCTCTCCGGGCTATGCAAATTCAGGCGAAGCTCATTCTCTACAGGATTGCCGAGCACCTTTATCTGCAACCGGCTGTTTGTAATTTCGTCAACACTGCTCACCAAGGGTGCGATCACCAAAGCTTCTGCGAGTTGCGCCGGGCTGTCGCCGCTGGAATTGGCATTGTTATTGGCGGCAATTCCGCCAGAATAAAACCTTATACTGCCGGTGGCAGCAGCCGGAGCGGTCCAGGGCATTTCAAGGGTGTTGTTTTGCCTGGGCGTATTGTGTTCCACGTATTCCCTGCCCTGGATGCTGATCTTTTTGAATCCGGCAGGCGCCGTTCCCCATGTGCCGGCAGTGACATTGCCTGTACCGCTGAGGGCTACCGCCTGGAATCCATATCTTGCCGGGGTGCCTGACCCGGCGGCAATTCGCACGCGCAAGATATAGGTTTTGTCTGGTTCGTATTGGGTCACGGGCGCTCCGCCATCCAGTAATTCCGCAGCAATGACGGGTGAGAAATTTCCGCCGGAATGACATTCTCCGCAAGAGCCGGGGCTGATGGGCGAGCCGGTGCGGTCAATGCCTTGCACCGTTCCCGGCCCGGCCGCATTGGCAATCCAGAGAAAAATGCCGAGACTGATGGCAGGAAGCAAGTAAAGGTTTTTGGTATTCATGATCCATTTTTTTGGTTTTCAATTGTCCATGTGATACGTTTGCAGCAGCAAAAAGTTTTGAGATTTTCAGGTTTGGTCAGATATTTTCAAAATTTGTTCCAAGGGCATGTTCCTGAGCTATGAAGTCCGTTGGTTTTTTCAGCAACCGCCCCAACTCCTGGCAGATTGGTTCCGGCGAAGGGGAATGACATTCCACCCGGGCGGCGGACCGCTGCGTTGTGATTTTTATTTGCGGCAACCCAAACGGAAAGATATTGGCATTAAGTTGCGCGAAGGTAACATCGAGGTTAAAGAACGACTGAAAAATCCGCTTATCCGGCATTTCAGCCCTGGCGTTTGCGGGCGGATGGAATACTGGCGCAAGTGGAGTTTTCGCCTTGCGCCTACGCGGGAGGGGGGCACAGATGAGGTGTTGGGGATTACGCGGCATTACGGCGCCGGCGAGTGGATACCCGTGTTCAAGGAACGCCTGCTTGTTTTGTACGAGTTGAGAGAAGAGGGCCGTGTGGTACTCATGGATCAACCTTTTCTGCTCGAAGAAGGGTGTGGAATAGAACTGACCCGTCTTCAATTGCCGGGGCAAACCTGGTTTACTTTTGCTGCGGAGGCGTTTAGCGCCGAAGGTAAGGCAAGGCAAAATCTTTTAAAGGTCATGGATGCTTTTTCCGCAGAACTTCCCGGGTTGACTTTGACCCCGGATCAGAGCTACGGTTACCCTGCCTTTTTGCAACAACTTGGAAAAGAGAAGCAGGATATGAAATAGCTTTACCGGAATCCAAACATACGCTGCTTCTGCATTTCAAACTCTTCCTCGGTGAGGATGCCCCGGTTTTTGAGGTCTTCGAGCTTGAGCAGCGGCTCCGGTATTTCTGTTGCTTCTTGCAGATTCAAATCGAGGAATTCCGTTTCTTCTGCCGGCTCAACGCCCGGTTCGGGGGAGTTTTTCTGGAGGAATTCTTCAAATTCGGGTTGTGCCCGCACAAAAGCTAGCGCCTGATGCTGGTTGATCTTTTCCAGGTCCTCAAATCCATTGGCCACCGCCAGTTCGAGGTAATAGAATGCCGGCCCGGACTGTTCCAGCATGCTGTAGCAACAGGCAAGGTTAAAGCAGGTAGCCGGATCGTTTCTCCTTATTCTCAAAGCTTCCAGGAAGTTTGACACGGCGCCGCTGAAGTCGTAGGCCCTGAATTTTCTGATACCTTCCCTCTTTTGGTGATCAAACTGAGCGGCCGGCCGCGAGGGCTCCGGCGCGGGGGGAGTAAGGATGCGTTCTTTTTCTTTTTCCTGCCGTTTGAAATAAGCTTTGTTATATCTCCGGTCAAAGTCTTCCCAGGGCATAGCAAAAAAGACTATTGCATCTACTATGCTCAGCAATACCGGCAGCAATAACAGGATGGGCGGTTCATTATCGAAAACCATTGCCATACCGCCAAAAAACATCAGGAAATACAGGGCGCCGAGGAAACGCTGCCCCAGATAAAAGCGATGTGTGCCGAATATGCCGGCCAATAAAGCCAATACGCCGGCGACGTTTTTGTTTTTCATAAGTCCAACTCAATTCTTAGCTACAAAGACGGGCGCAAGGTCGCGCGGGGCGCGGCCAAATGCAAAATACATCTACGCGATTGGCAAATATATAGACGAATTTGGTGCTGCGCATATTTCCATGCCCTCCGACGGTCCTGCCGGTGAGGAAATGGGGCTGTCTTTAGTATTCGCTGGTGAAGTGGAATTCCATGTCGGGAAAATTCTCCTGCACTGTTTTGAGTTGCCATGCCGATTCCGCCAGGAAAACCAAGTTTCCTTCCTTGTCGTGGGCAATATCCCTGCGGCGGCGCTGCAGGAATTCCTTCATGACCTGCTCTTTGGGGCAGGTTACCCAACAGGCTTTGTAGAGGTTGACCGGCTCGTACAGCACCGATGCGCCGTACTCGTGCTGCAGGCGATACTGAAGTACATCGAACTGCAGAGCGCCCACCGTGCCGATGATCTTGCGCCCGTCCATTTCACGGGTGAAAAGCTGTGCAACTCCTTCGTCCATCAACTGCTCGAGACCTTTGGCCAATTGTTTGGCTTTAAGCGGGTCGGCATTATTCACGTAACGGAATTGTTCAGGCGAAAAACTGGGTATGCCCTTGAAGTGCAGGGATTCGCCTTCGGTCAGGGAGTCCCCTATTTTGAAGTTGCCGGAATCGTAAAGGCCTACCACATCGCCAGGAAACGCTTCGTCCACCACGGTTTTTTTCTCCGCCATAAAGGAGGTAGGGTTGGAGAATTTGAGTTTCCGGTTCTGGCGCACGTGCAGGTATGGCGTATTGCGTTCAAACTTGCCGGAACAGACCCTCATGAACGCCACACGGTCGCGGTGGTTGGGGTCCATATTGGCGTGTATCTTGAATACAAACCCGGAAAACCGCTCCTCTTCAGGCTCTACAATGCGCTCCTCAGTATGCCGGGCCAAGGGTGGAGGGGCAATGTCGGTGAAGCAGTCTAATAGTTCTCGCACGCCGAAGTTGTTCACGGCGCTGCCGAAAAATACCGGCGACAAATGCCCTTGCAGGTAATCTTCACGATGGAATGCAGGATAAACCGTCTCTACCATTTCCACTTCTTCGCGGAGGGTGGCGGCATCGCGCGGGCCGATGTGCTGCTCCAGGGCATCGCTTTTCAGGTCGGTGATTTCTATCCGGTCTTCCTCTTCCTGCTTGCCGTGCGGGCGAAAGAGCACCAACTTTTGCTCGTACATGCTGTAAACTCCCTTAAAGCGCTGCCCCATGCCGATGGGCCAACTCAGCGGACGTACCCTGAGGCCGAGTTTTTGTTCTACTTCATCCAGGAGGTCGAAGGCGTCTTTGCCTTCCCGGTCTAATTTATTGATAAAGACAATGATCGGGGTGTTGCGCATACGGCAAACTTCCACCAATTTTTCGGTTTGTGATTCTACGCCTTTGGCTACGTCTATCACTACTATGGCGCTGTCTACCGCAGTGAGCGTCCGGTAGGTGTCTTCCGCAAAATCCTGGTGGCCCGGCGTATCGAGTATGTTGATCTTCAGGTGTTTGTAATCGAACGCCATTACCGATGTAGCCACGGAAATACCACGCTGCCGCTCGATTTCCATGAAATCCGAGGTGGCGCTGCGTTTGATTTTGTTCGACTTGACGGCGCCGGCTATCTGTATGGCGCCGCCGAAGAGCAGCAACTTTTCAGTAAGCGTGGTTTTTCCGGCGTCGGGGTGGCTGATGATGCCGAAGGTGCGCCGGCGATGCAATTCTTCAATAAAATCCATGTGCGGAAATCGGTATTCAAAAAATGAGGGGCGAAGGTAGGGTTTTTTCTTACACCTTCACTACCCTTGCCCTGTACACCTTCCCACTCCGCTCAACTTCAAGCAAATACACCCCACAGGGAAGCCCGTGCAGATCAATACTACCGGCGGCCGGCAGGATGCCGTCTTTCACCAACATGCCGGCGGCATTCCACAGGCGGTACCGGGCGGGTTGGGTGGCGGCATCCTTCCAGCGCAGGTGCAGCAGGTCATGGGCCGGGTTGGGAAAAACCGTCAAGTCGTCGCTTTTGCCGGTTTCTGTGGTCGAGGTAGTGGTGGAGATAAACACCGTAGCCGAAGTGCTCGCCGCGCAAAAAGGCCGTTCTGCATTGAGCGTCACGGTATAAACGCCAGGGGCTGCGTAGGTATGCACCGGCGAAATCTCCTGGCTGGAATTGCCGTCACCGAAGAGCCAGGAATAGCTCACGGCGTTGGAGGATGTGTTTTCAAACGTGACGGTATTGCCGTTGATCGCATAGGTAAAGCCCGGCTCGGGGAAGGTATATACCTGCACTGCCGTGCTGCGGGTAAATGTAGCGCTGCCGAGCGGGCCATCAACTGTCAGTGCTACCTCATAGACGCCGGGCATGGCGTATATCACCGTGGGAGCGGCCAGATCGGAGGTGGCCGGGTTTCCGCCGGGGAATGACCACTGCCGGGTGGTGTAAAACCCGGTGGACAGGTCGCTGAACTGCACCGCCACCGGCGCACAGCCCTCAGCTGCCGATTGGCCGAAGGCGGCTGAGGGCGGCTGTCCCGCTGTAATTGATGTGGTGTAAGTGTCTGATCCGCACGCATTCATGGCGGTAAGCACGACGGAATACACACCAGGCGAAGCATAGGTATGCGCAGGATTGGCGTTGCTGCTGTTCGCTCCATCGCCGAAGTCCCATTGATAATTGGTAGCGCTTTGCGAGGTATTGGCAAAATTAAAGGAAAACCCTCCGGCAGGCTGCGCATTGAATGAAGCCTCCGGCGGGCCTTCAACCGAGACGTACTGTTCCAGCACAAGCGTATCTTCCCCTGCAGCATTGCTCACGATAAGGGTTACGCCATAGCTGCCGGGCTGATCGTAAACCACCTGGGGGCCGGGCAGGGCAGAGCTTGCGGGCTGCCCGCCGGGGAACAGCCACAGGTACGCATCTGCATTCGCGGAGGCGCTGCTGTTGAAAGCGACAGTAAGCGGAGCGCAACCCGACTGCGGGGCGGCGGAGAAGCCGGCAGTGGGCGCCGTCGTGATAGGGATCGTAGCTGAGGCTGTATCTGCGCCGCAGGTATTGAAGGCAATGAGGTGCACGGTGAAGGCGCCGCTGCCCGTGTATGTATGCGTGGGCGAGGAGTCCTGGCTGCCCGACCCGTCGCCGAAATGCCACTGGAAAGTATCGGCGCCGGCAGAGTTGTTGGAAAACTGCACGGCATTTCCATTCACCATAAAGCCGAAGTCTGCTTCCGGCAAAGGCGTAACGGTTAGTGTTGCGGCATCCGAAGTAAGAGAAGGAAAACAGGGGCTACTGACCAATAGCCGGAATTGATGCCCCGATGCGGAGGCGTTTACATTCAGTATCGAAAGGGTAGGGGTTTGGGCGCCGGAAAAGCCGGGGCCGTTTTGCAAGTCCTGGAAGCCGCTGCCGGTATTGAACTGCCATTGGTAGCCAAGCCCTGCTCCGGATACGGTAGCGCTCAGCACTACAGTGTCGCCGGCGCAGTAGCCTGCAGAAGCTGGTTGGTTGCTGAAGGCCGGCGCGACAGCAGGGGTATTGCCTTCGGGGAAGGGGAGTTGCAGCGTTTCCAATGCGCCGGCCAGACCGGCCTGCGCACCGTTGGGGCCGGCACTGCAAGCCGTGGAGTTGATGCTCTGGCCGTTTTGGCCGGGAGCGAAGCTTGCTGCAGGCACAGTTACGCTTGCGGGTACGATGATGCGCCCGCCTGCGCCGCCCCCGCCGGGACCCATGCACCGGGGGGCATTCCCGTTGTCGGCATTTCCGCCGTTGCCGCCTTTGGCTTCAAATCCCAGGTTGGTAACGGTTTCTGCAGAGATGATGATGGAACCTCCTGCGCCGCCTCCGCCCGCTCCGTCGCTGAGGCTATTGGCAGCGCTTGCGCCATTGGCCATGAGTTTGTAGCCGTTGCCTGTTATGCTGCCCGCGGCGATGAGAATAATGCCACCGCCATTGCCTCCGTCGGTGCCGAGATCATTATTGTCGTGGCCTGCGCCTGCGCCTCCGCCCAGGAAAAGCCTCTCGCCTGCATTTGTAACGGCGCGGCCGCCAATGCCGGGAAAGTCGCCATCGCACCCGAAAGTTGCCGGTTCATTATTGTTTCCTCCCTGACCGCCGGCGTTGAGATGTCCTCCGCCTCCACCACCGGAGTTGTGGTCATTTCCGCCTCCACCTCCATTGGCCTGGGCGCCGCGCCCGGCCTCTGCCCCCGTGATAAATGCCGCTATTCCTTCGCCTTTGGCGGCGCCGCGCCAATTGTTGAGGGCATAGAAATAATCGTTTTGGTTTGCCAGCCATGTGCAGTTATTGGCTTGCGTTATGCCGGTGGCGGCGCCCCGGAAACCTTTTCCGCTGAGATCGACGTCGGCTTGCAGGGTGAGTTGTCCCGAAACTTCGAGCGCCAGCACGCCGCCGGTATTGCCGTTCCATGCAGGTGCGCTGAGCGGCGCCGTGACGACAGCATCGGTATATTGTGGGACTTTAATAAGCTGGACGTTACCGCTTATGTCATAGACGTTTACCAAAGTATTTTGAAGAAGCACCCCATTGCCGGTGATGGATTCTACCGTGCCCCATTCGTAGAGGCCGGCAGAGTTGAGGTTGGTGATGGTACCGAATGCTGAAGTATTGGACGCATTGATCTCCGCGCCTTTCATTTGGATGAGCAACACGCGGTTGCCCGCGGAAAAGGTGGATGCGTTGTTGACGCTTACCGTAGCGGCGCAGTAGTCGATACCCGTGACAACAGCGTATTCGTTGACTACGCCGCCGATGAGCGTTTGTGCGGCGCCGGTAAACGGAAAGAGGAAAAGCAGTGGCAGCAGTTTTCTCATGGTCTTTGGATTATGTGGCGTAAAGATAAGCAATAGCTGCGAGCTACATCCTCTCCCCAAACAGCAGCGTGCCAATGCGTACCATAGTGCTTCCTTCCTGAAGAGCAAGGTGGTAGTCGTCCGACATTCCCATGGATATTTCGCGGAAATACGCGGTGCCGGCAAAGAAGCGTCCTTTTATTGCATCGAAGATATTCCTGAGGTGGACGAATTCAGCGCGTACCTGCGTTTCGTCGTCGGTGAAGGTGGCCATGCCCATTACGCCGCACAGGCGAACGGCATCAAGCTTTTCCAGGCCTTCCTGCGGCCAGTTGAGCACCTCTTCCAGTTGCAGTCCGAATTTGGTTTCTTCCTGCGCAATATGGAACTGGAGCAGACAGTTGATGACGCGATCATGCTTTCGGGCCTGTTTGTCAATTTCCTGGAGTAGCTCCATGCTGTCCACAGAGTGGATAAGGTGGACAAAGGGAGCGATATATTTCACTTTGTTGCGTTGCAGGTGGCCGATGAGGTGCCAGCGAATGTCTTTAGGCAGGTTTTCGTACTTGGGCAGGAGTTCCTGCACGCGGTTTTCCCCGAAATCGCGTTGTCCCTGGGCATAAAGATCGAGAATAGCTTCCTCCGGTTTGGTTTTGGTTACGGCAATCAGGCGAGCGCCGTAGGGCTCTAGTTCCTGTAATATTTTTTGATACATGATAGCGTGTATGAAGCGCAATAAGAACAAAAAGGAATGGGGCAGGGTTGCCTTTTCCAGGGCAACGGACGTTAATCCTGCCGGTTTTTTGTTTTCTTTGCGCCGGAATCTTGAAATTATGTCCAAAGATAAAATCCCCGCGCCAATTGCGCCCAGGCGACCCAAGGTTTTGACTGCCCACGGCGATGTCCGCACTGATGATTATTACTGGCTCAAGGAACGGGAGAACCCGGAAGTGATCGAATACCTGAAGGCTGAGAACGAGTATTTGGAGGCCATGACTGCCCATACCAAAGAATTTCGGGAGCAGTTGTTCCGGGAGATCGTTGCCCGGTTCAAGCAGGAAGACCAGTCGGTGCCCTATTTTTTCAATGGTTACTGGTATATAACCCGGTACGAAGAAGGCAAAGAGTACGCTGTCTATTCGCGCAAAAAAGGAAGCTTGGAGGCCCCTGAAGAATTGTTGCTGGATGTGAACCAACTTTCCGAGCCGCATGCTTATTACGCCGTTGCAGGGCTTTCTGTAAGCCCGGACAACCGCCTGCTGGCTTTCGGCGAGGATACCCAAAGCAGGCGCATCTATACGCTGAGATTCAAAGACCTCGAAACCGGAGAATGGCTGCCGGACCAGATAGCAGGAGTGACCGGCCATGCCGTATGGGCCGCCGACAGCCAAACGGTTTTTTACACGGGCAAAGACCCGCAAACCCTTAGAGCTTGCCGGATCAAGCGGCACGCGCTGGGCTCTCCGGTTGAGGAGGATGTGGAAGTGTTTTTCGAAGCCGATGAGACCTTCAGCACTTTTGTTTCAAAATCCAAATCGCGAAAGTATATCATCATCGGCTCTTCCGCTACCGTTTCAGATGAATACCGGGTGTTGGAAGCCGATGATCCCCGTGGGAGTTTTTGCGTTATCCATCCCAGGGAGCGCGACCTGGAATACAGCATTGACCATATCGGCAACCGGTTCTACATTCGCACCAATCTGGCAGCCGTGAACTTCCGGTTAATGGAGGCCTCTGAGGATCAAACAAGTAAAGAGTACTGGAAGGAGGTGGTGCCGCACCGCAAGGAGGTGCTTTTGGAAAGCGTTGAACTTTTTAATGATTTTTTGGTGCTTTCCGAACGCATTGACGGCATCGTTAATTTGCGCATCAAAACCATGGATGGCAGTTCCGACCACTACATCGATTTCGGCGAGGAGGCTTACGTGGCTTTCCCGGGTATTAATCCCGAACCTGATTCGCATGTGCTACGGCTGGGTTATACTTCCCTTACCACCCCGGCCACTACATATGATTACCACATGCGGGAAAGAACGCTTAAGCTGATGAAGCAGGAAGCTGTTCTGGGCGGCTTTGAGAAAGGAGATTATACTTCCGAACGCATCTATGTAACAGCCAGGGATGGCGCACGCGTGCCTGTTTCAATAGTCTTTCGCCGCGATTTTCCCAGGGATGGTTCAGGTCCTTTGCTCCTTTCGGCTTACGGTTCGTATGGATTGAGCATGGACCCCTACTTTTCCTCAGTGCGACTGAGTTTGCTCGACCGGGGTTTCGCTTTTGCCATTGCCCACATCCGGGGAGGGGAGGAAATGGGCCGGCACTGGTATGAAAGCGGCAAGCTATTGAAAAAGAAAAATTCCTTTAATGATTTTATTGACTGTGCTGAACACCTTATCGCACGGCGCTACACCTCGCCGGAGCACTTGTTTGCCATGGGAGGAAGCGCGGGCGGCCTGCTTATGGGCGCTGTGCTGAATCTCCGGCCGGAACTCTGGCGCGGCGTCGTAGCTGCCGTTCCTTTTGTGGATGTCGTCACAACCATGTTCGACGATACCATCCCGCTTACTACTTTTGAGTACGACGAATGGGGCAATCCCAACGACCCTGTGTATTACGAATACATGAAGTCTTACTCGCCTTACGACAAACTTGAGGCAAAAGCCTATCCCAATATGCTGGTCACTACAGGCTTGCACGATTCTCAAGTGCAATATTGGGAACCTGCCAAGTGGGTGGCAAAGATGCGCGCGCTGAAAACTGACGAAAACTTACTCTTGCTGTGGACCAATATGGAAACAGGACATGGGGGCGCCTCCGGGCGGTTCGAAAGGTTCAGAGAAACAGCTATGGAATACGCATTTTTGCTTGATCTGGCGGGAAAAACTCCTTTGCATTAAACGCAATAAATTGCAAACGCATGGAAAAATTGGATCGCATACCCACTTTGGAAGACATCCAGGAAGCGCATGAGGCCATTAATCACATGATACATCGCACTCCGGTGCTGAAGTGTCGCAGTATCAACGACATCAGCGGCGCCAAACTGTTTTTCAAGTGCGAAAACTTCCAAAAAGTCGGGGCGTTCAAAATGCGCGGCGCTTCGAGCGCCGTTCTGAGATTGACCGAGGAAGAGCGCAAACGAGGCATAGCCACACACTCTTCCGGCAATCACGCTCAAGCTACCGCACGCGCTGCCAAAGTGCTCGGTATCAAATCGTACATCGTCATGCCTGCCAATGCACCCCGCATCAAAATGGTAGCAACGGCAGGCTACGGCGCGGAGATCATCCCCTGCGAACCCACCCTTGCTGCACGCGAAAGCACCCTCGCAGATGTGCAGGCGCGCACCGGCGCGGTGTTTATCCATCCTTACAACGACTACAACGTGATTGCAGGTCAGGCAACCGCTGCAAAAGAACTGATTGACGATACTGAGGAGTTGGATGCCATTATTGCGCCCATAGGCGGAGGCGGATTGATGAGCGGCACGGCGTTGATCTCTCGTTATATATCTCCTAATACCATGGTTTACGGAGCCGAGCCTCGTGCCGTAGATGACGCCCTGCGCTCTTTGCGAGCCGGCCGTATAGAGGTCAATACTACCACTGATACCATTGCCGATGGCCTGAGAACGAATCTGGGCGATAAAACCTTTGAAATTATTCAAAGTCACATAGACGATATCTTCACCGTCTCTGAAGATGCCATTATCGAGGCAATGCGCCTGGTTTGGGAGCGCATGAAGATCATTATCGAACCTTCCTGCGCTGTGCCGGTGGCTGCTGTTTTGCAAAACAAGGAGCTATTTGCCGGCCGGCGCGTGGGGATAATCCTGAGCGGCGGAAACGTAGATTTGGAGGATTTGCCGTTTGGGAAGGTTATGCATAGATCCTTGGCCTGACTGCTTTTGCTATCCATGCTATCCTAATCAGGCCGGCAGGATTGGAGGTAAGCATTATATTGCCTATTTTTGTGAGGTCAATAATGTGCGAATGATTACTACAGGCTTACCTGAGCGCATCACGCAGCTGTCCGATCTCGACCCCGAAGGGAGTTATACCTACGCCGATTATTTGCTGTGGGAGTTCCAGGAGCGGGTAGAGTTGATTCGAGGGCGGCTGTTTCGTATGAGTCCGGCGCCGAACAGAAGCCATCAGGAAATCTCTACTAACCTCACAGGCTTGCTTTGGAGCTATTTTCACAACAAACCCTTCAGGCTTTATGCTGCCCCCTTTGATGTACGCCTTCCTGTGAGTCGAAAAACAGGCAATGACACTACGGTAGTTCAACCCGATCTTTGTGTGATCTGCGACGAAAGTAAATTGGATGAGCGAGGCTGCGCCGGCGCACCAGATCTGGTGGTGGAAATCCTCTCACCGGGTAACAATCGCAAGGAAATGCGGGAGAAATTTCAGGTGTATGAGGAAGCTGGTGTGCGCGAGTACTGGATCGTCAATCCTGCCGATCGCGTTGTTTTTATCTATATTCTCAACACTGAGGGCAAGTACATCGGGTTAGCGCCTGTGACGGATGATGACCCGCTGCGCGCACACATTTTCCCCGAATTGGTCATTGATCTTAAAGAGGTGTTTGCCTTTCAGTAGATACAGTTGGTAAAGTGCGGCGGATGTTTTCTTCTCCCGCTGCATCCGATTTCCATTTTTATTTTTAGGTTTGTCGGTAAAACCAACACAATTACCGATGAATCGTCTATTGGTCTTCCTTTTTGCGGCAGTGTTTGGTCATGTGACCTTCGCCCAACCTTCTCACACCCCTGCCGCCGACCGCATTCGCTCTTTCGAACAGCGCAAAAAATTGGAGTCCTCGTCAATCGCCAATGGGATTCCTTTTCGCAGCATCGGCCCAGCCGTAATGAGCGGGCGCGTAGCTGAATTGGATGTGTCTCCCACGGACCCCAGCCATTTCTACGTTGCCTATGCTTCCGGCGGGTTGTGGAAAACGGAAAACAACGGCACTTCTTTCCGGCCCCTTTTTGATGAGGAAATGGTGATGACCATAGGAGACATAGCCGTCAACTGGCAGCGCAATATCATCTGGGTTGGTACGGGCGAAGTCAATTCCAGCCGCTCCTCCTATGCAGGCGCCGGGATTTTTAAAAGCACCGATGGAGGGGAAAGCTGGCAGCACCTCGGCCTCGGCGAAAGCCATCACATCGGCCGGATTGTACTGCATCCCTCTGACCCCAATACCGCCTGGGTAGCCGTTCTGGGTCACCTGTATTCCCCCAACCCGGAACGCGGCGTTTACAAAACGGCAGACGGCGGTAAAACCTGGCGCAAAGTGCTGTACGTCAATGAAAATACAGGTGCAATAGACCTGCTAATCGACCCTTCCAACGCCAAAGTGCTATATGCCGCCACCTGGGAACGCGAACGCCGTTCCTGGAATTTTGTGGAGGCCGGCCCCGGGAGTGGATTATACAAAAGCACCGATGGGGGTGAAAAGTGGAACCGGCTTCCCTCCGCAGGATTTCCCTCCGGGCCGGGCGCCGGTCGCATCGGCCTTTCCATGGTGAAATCAGGAGGGAAAAACGTGCTCTTCGCCGCTATTGACAACTATAATCTTCGCCCTGAAAAGGAGGATGACGAAGATGTCCTTACGGTGGATATGCTCAGGGAAATGAGCAAGGAAGCATTTTTGCAACTTCCCAGGTACAAGATCAAGGATTACCTTTCTTCAAGGGGTTTTCCCGAAAAATACAGCCCTGACAAGATCATCGAAATGGTGAAAAGCGGCCGGATAAAGCCGGTTGCATTAGTGGAATACGTAGAGGATGCCAACGCGGTTTTACTAAGTTCCGAGGTGATCGGCCTGGAAGTGTACCGCTCCGACGACGACGGACGTTCCTGGAGGCGCACCCACAAGGACCTCATCGACGGACTTTACAGTTCCTATGGTTACTATTTCGGCCAGATCAGGGTGGCGCCATACGACGCGGATAAGATTTTCCTCTTAGGCGTGCCGGTTATTCGCTCCGATGATGGAGGGCGCACTTTTCGCTCTGTGAACGGCGATAATGTGCACGCCGATCATCATGCGCTATGGATTAATCCGCGCCGCCCCGGACATCTGATTCTCGGCAACGATGGCGGGCTGAATATTTCCTATGATGACGGCGAAACATGGATCAAGTGCAACACCCCGGCGGTGGGACAATTTTACGCCGTAACTGTGGACATGGCCAAACCCTATAATGTGTACGGCGGCCTGCAAGACAACGGCGTGTGGTACGGGCCTTCCACCTATAAGGCAAGTGTCGGATGGCACGACAGCGGGCAGTATCCCTATAAGCCCCTGCTCGGCGGCGACGGCATGCAAGTAGCGGTGGATACCCGCGATAACGCAACGGTATATACCGGATTTCAGTTCGGCAACTATTTCCGCATCCATACCAAAACCGGCGAGCGGAAGTACATTACGCCCAAACACGAACTTGGGGAGCCGCCACTGCGGTGGAACTGGCAGACTCCTATCCATATTTCCTCTCATAACCAGGACATCCTTTACATGGGCGCCAACCGCCTTTATCGTTCCTTCAACCAGGGCAATGATTTTCAGCCGATCTCCCCCGACCTTACCCATGGCGGACGAAAAGGGGATGTTCCCTACGGCACTCTTACTTCGATTGCTGAATCGCCCCTGAGGTTCGGCCTCATTTACACAGGTTCCGATGACGGCATGGTATTTGTGACCCGCGATGGAGGAGTAAGCTGGATCAATATCTCGGCAGGATTGCCCAAGGATATGTGGGTAAGCAGGGTTATCGCTTCGGCGCATTCTGAAAGCAGGGTGTACCTGAGCCTCAACGGCTACCGCTGGGATCATTTCGATCCTTATTTATATGTAAGCGATGACTACGGGGGAACATGGAAAAAGATCGGCTCCGACCTTCCCATGGAACCGCTGAACGTAGTGCGCGAAGACCCGCTCAACCCTGATTTGCTCTATGCGGGCACCGATCATGGCTTGTATGTGTCCCTCGACAGGGGCGGGTCGTTTATGTTGCTCAACAATGGAATCCCTGCAGTGCCTGTGCACGATGTAGTGGTGCATCCCCGGGATGCAGAATTGTTGGTTGGCACACACGGTCGCTCTTTGTACCTCGGCAGCGTAAAAGAATTGCAACAACTCACTTTGGAGAACCTGGCCAAAGACCTCATCGTATTCGATATTGAAAAAAGGCGTTTCAGCCCGCGTTGGGGTGCGGTGGGTTGGTGGACTTCAGAAGGACCCTCTCTCCCCATACCGGTTTATGCCCGCACTGAAGGAAAAATCCGTATATCAGTCGCCACAGAGAGCGGCCTGTTGCTTCGTCAGTGGGAGGCTCGGGCGGCAAAAGGGCTGAATTATCCTGTTTGGGATATGACTATTGACGAAAAAATACTTTCGGAATACAATAAGTTGCTCAATGAAAAAGTAAAGCCGGATGAGAAGCCCATTGCGGTAAAGCAGGCTCCAAACGGGAAAACTCATATCTACAGGGGCGTCTATATTGTAACCGTGGAAAAAGATGGGAAATCGGAAAAGACCAAACTGTCAATAGAATGAGAAAGGCGGTGGCTGTAGTCGATGGATAGAGGGGGTTACTCGAAAATATCCGCTCATTTTGCAAGACGTATTCATAATCTTTCTAACTTTGAACTATTAATCAATCACCAAAACTTGAAAACAATGGAAAATTCCGGCAACCCGATCTCTTCCGGTGGCACCGATCCTAAAGTTGTGGGTATCGTTTCTTACATAACCCTCATTGGCTGGATAGTAGCCTTAGTGCTCAACAATCCCAAGACCGAACATGGTTCCTTCCATGTCCGCCAGGCTCTGGGCGTATTGCTTACAGCGATACTTTCCGGGTTCGTATTTATTATTCCGGTTTTGGGCTGGATAGCAGGTCTCATCGGTTATGTCTTGGCGTTTGTCATGTGGATCATGGGCCTTATCAGTGCGATACAGGGCGAGCAAAAGGTCGTGCCTGTATTGGGAGCCAAGTTCCAGGAGTGGTTTAAGACTCTTTGATCATTGGAATAAAATACTGGCGAAATGCCGTTGGTAACACAATAATTAAATCGGTCTGTCCGGGATGCGGGCAGGCCGATTTTATGTTTTTTTCTGCCTTGGCGGCGACAAATTCCCTGTGAACTTTACCCTTCAGGCTTTGTTTTGAAATGGTCTAAACAATCAAAGTCCTGATGGAATTTGTCTTGAGTGAACCAGGAGTAATGGACTCCATGATAACCAACCGGGGCGTATCGCTGCGCGAGATTACAGAAACCCGGCCGGTCATGCTCATTTTTCTGCGCCATTTCGGATGTACCTTTTGCAGGGAGGCTTTATCTGATATTTCTGATTTGCGAGAAGATATTGAGCGCTTAGGGCTGAAAATCATATTTGTACACATGACGGATTCTGATACAGCAGAGCCTTTCTTCCAGCGATTCGGCCTTCACGGCGCCGAGCACATCAGCGATCCGATGTGCCAGTATTATGCCGCCTTCGGTTTGGTAAAAGGCAGCTTCCGCCAGTTGTACGGTCTTCGTTCCTGGATAAGGGGATTTCAATCCTCCGTTCTGGAAGGCAACGGTTATGGGGCCGAGTTGGGTGACGGGTTCCAGATGCCGGGTATTTTTATCCTGCAGGAAGGCGAGGTACGGGGCAGTTTTATCCACAAGCTTTCTTCCGACAGGCCGGATTATCTGGCATTGGCGAAGTGCTGTTTACCTGCTTGATCTGTTTCCTTCGCGCCTTCTCTTCCCCAGGTAATAGGAACTCAATCCAACCAATAGAATGCAAATACCGCCGATCCAAACCAAATAATCAGGCTTCGGCTTTCCTTCATAAATCCCTGCATCGCCGAAAAGCAGGGCGCCTGCCCAATATGCCGGATGAGCAAAGTTGGGATCGCCATTTTCCAAGCCATGAATTTTTGCTTCCCAAAGTGCTTCGTCTTTCAACTTTCCTGCCCGGATTTTTTCCAGGAACAATAATGCGAGCGCTTCCGCATTGCCTGTTGGCCAAAGAGAGGGCAGCAAACTCCTTGCCCCTGCTTGGAGGAAGGGGCTCCCAACAGGCATAAATTCTTCGCCGTGAGGAGATTCTACCCTGCAATAGCTCAGAATCGTCAAATCTGCTTTTAGTGGGATGTCCCTGATATCTTTCAGAAAGAGCGAGTCGTAGCCTCCTTCGCCGTCGGCAAGGATGAGGAATGCGGTGTTTTCTTCATCCTTGAAAAAAGACTGAGCAGGGGCAGCTATGTGGAGGATGCCGTAACGGCCGGCTTTTTGCCTGAAATTGGCAGCAGTAGCCTCATCCCGGAGGAGTAACTTGCCGCCCAAAATGCTTTGAGCAGCGTCCAGCATATGAAGATTTCGTTCCAAAGGATCTATGCCGTCCCTCCCTTCGAAAACGGGTCCCAAACCAAGGTAGCCCGAACCGGTTGGCCGGTCTGTAAACGCCAAATGGTATTGCATTCCTGCTGAAAAACCATAGCCGATATGATACCGCCGCAGCAGATAGGGATAGTTTTTAAAATCGCAGGCCATCGCGGGAGCGTCTGTCAGCAGCGCTTCAAAAGGCAACTGCGCCAAGGTTCCTGGGGGTATTATGCAGAGCCTTTTCGGAAGCGAAAAAGCCTGCTCGGCGGGGAGCACCAATTTTTGATAAAGGCGAAGGGCCTGTGCAGTGTAACTGGCGCAGAGCGCCCTCTTGTCTGATCCGTCGCGGGGGTAGTTCTCTATATCGTGCCGGAGTTGTTGCACCCAATTGTCCAATGGGAAATCCAAAGGCAGGGTCAAAACCTCAAAACGACTTTGTGTAACCACGAAAATGAACAATTTGTCTGTTCCGGGTATGTACTCCAGTAAGGCTTGGTCTTTAGCCAGCAATTCTGTTTGCAGGATCTTTACGGGTATGCTCCACCCCGAGGCGTCCGGGAGAGATGCCTGCATTGCTTTCCCGGGAGGATCTGGAATGGATTCCACATGGTTGATTTCGGCCCAAATCAGGTTCCGGCTGTATTCGGCGAAAGCGAAAGCGCGTTCTTTTACAGAGGGGTTTGCCGTAATTTGAGCCAGTTGCAATACGGTTTCAATAGCGTTTTGATCATAATCTTTTCGGGAAACAATGTCCGGAAACGCATTAGACCGGAGCCCGGGAGATCGCTCCCGAAGCAAAGCGACGCGGTAGCCTGCTTCATAACAGGCGGAGGCGCGTTCCAGCATTTCCGGCCGTTTGTTTTTCCGGTACCAATCCCGAAATGCTTCCGCTTTCCCATGAAGGGCCGCTTCGGCAACTATGCCGTCTGCAAATGATTCCGGCCTGGGGTTAATGCGATAGTCGCTTTCTTTAAATCCCGGAGCAGCGTTTAGCAATGCCCGCTGGTATCTTCGCAAGGCCTCTTCATATTCTCCCCACTTATGATACAATTGGCCCAAACGCAGAAAGACGATGCTAAATTCCGGGCGGGTTTCATTGGGAAAAGTTGATTTCAGCAGTGCGTGGGCTTCCTCGATCAGTTTACGCGCATCGCGAAGGTTGCCTTTTTCTGTTTGGATAGCGCCGTTTTCAGCCAGTACGTAAGCGAGGCCTGTATTGCATTCCGTATTGCCGCCGCTTGCACAACGCCGGTAAAACTGCGCGGCGAGTCGTCCGTGGATCAGTGCGCTGCTGGAATTGTCGCGAAGCCGGTATGCTTTTTGCAGTGCAGTATGGATGGCGGCAAGTATGGCGGTATTCAACCCGGGCAATTGCAGCGCTTTCCGCAGGTTTTCCAAGGCCGGTTGAATTTTGCCTTGCCCCATCAACACGGTTGCCATATCGTAGTAGGCTGTTGCAGCCCCGATATAGTCCTTTTGTTTCATGCTGAGCGCCCGGTACTGTTCCAGGAGGGCTAAAGCGCATGCGTATTCTCCGGTTTCCAGGTAAATTTCAGCCAATTCTTTGAATGCGGAAAGATCAGTGTGTTGGGTTGTGTCTGTAATGGTTGAGTCTTGCCGTACTTTTTCTAAATATTCCTTCCTGAGGTTATCATCCCGGCAATGCGGGGATGGAAAAAACAATTCAAGAGCCTGAACAGGCGTCACAGGTATTGAATCCACTGATGCGCTCAGTGAAAACGAAAAACCGCTAAGGAGCAGGACGGCGCAGGAGAGGCGCCACGAGATTGGATACATGAAACGGGCATTTGGAACGCTTTTTTCTAACGACGTACAATGGCGCATTGTTGCCGGTACTTGGCAGATGAAGGGGTTAGAAAAACAAACGGTTTGCAAATGACCAGATTTGCAAACCGCAAGTAATTCAGAATTCCTCGTTTGTTCTCAAATGGTTTTTCGGGGTTTCTTGCTAATAACAAATTGTTCGCGGCCGGTATGAACCGGCTATGTCTTGTTCGATAGTTGCCGGGGAGAAAGAAAACCGGGCGGCAATTCTTTTACCGCCACCCGGCCCGGAATAATAGCAACTATCTACTTATCTCCGTGTTGGGAGAGCCCAGGATGGTTGGGTTGGCTTAGAGCCGCCCCGCGCATAGCGAGGAGCGGCCCTGCCAAAGTCAAACACCCTGTCTTCCGTTTATTCGCTCGAACGCAATTTTGCTTTGAAGTGCTCTTGAAGTTGGTACAGCTGCTGCGTTCTTTATGCACCGTTCAGGGCAAAAGCTCTGCCGGCCTTGTGGCGGCAGAGCGCTCCGAATTGCCCTATGAACTAAGTGTTTTTTCATAGTATGAGGGTCCGGATTTCAAGTAAAAATACCGGACAGTGTTGCACTGCCCGGCATCTGCTAAGTGAGTCTTGAAATTAAGGACAGATAGACAGAAAAAACCAGATTTCAATTTCTTTTGCAATCCTTTCGATCACTGGTACAAATTTACACCCTCCTAATGCTCTGAAAAAACCAGTTTGAGGCGTAAGTTTGGGTTTCTAAAATTCGTTTTTCACGCGAAATAATTGAGTTTGAAAACCAAGTTTGATTTTAAATTGCTTAAATACAATGTTATATGAAATAATTTTTCAATGACGTAATTTTTATTTTTTCTTAAATTTGGGTTTCTAAGAGGGCATTTTTTTCTTTTTTTACG
Organism: uncultured Saprospiraceae bacterium; assembly: GCA_964577215.1. Lineage (GTDB taxonomy): Bacteria > Bacteroidota > Bacteroidia > Chitinophagales > Saprospiraceae > UBA2329. The sequence goes on along the minus strand of CAZNYK010000002.1, from coordinate 48,276 downwards.
CTGAAATTAAGTTTTTAATAACAAAACCGGGCGCAAATCCGGGAAAATGGCAGCAGGTTGAAGAACAAGGAAGACCTTTTTCACCTCATCAAGGCGCTCTCCAGGTCAGAGAAGCGGTACTTTACCTTGGATGCGCAGAAGAGCGGCCGGAAGGGAAGCCGGTATTTGGAATTGTTTCAGGCCGTCAACGAAATGGACGAATACGATGAAACTATTTTGCGGGAGCGGTTCGGAGGGAATTTGCCTTCAGATAAGTCGTACCTGTATGAGGCGATCATGCGCAGCATGCGCGATTATCACAGCGCGCGCTCGCTATCTGCGCGGATCAAGGAGTTGATGCTCGATGCCCGCTTTCTCTACGAACGCGGTTTATTTGACCAATCCGAGCGCCGGCTGGGAGAGGCGGGGGAGTTGGCGGTTGAATTAGACGATCAATTTGCCCTGCTCGAGATCAATGTTCAAAAGCGGCATTTGGTAAAAAGCATCCGGCGCAAAGATTACCGGGAGGAATTGCAGGCTCTTATCAGGATAAAGGATAAGAGCATGGAGGTCATCAGCCAGGAGCTAAAATTTTTAGACACGGCAGATGAGCTTTTCGTGGAGATACTGCAGCACTTTGAATTGAAAGCTGAAGGCGACAGGCAAAAGCTCAGGCAACGTTTTGCGCACTTGACCCGCTTGCCTGAACCTGCGGATTCTGCCAAAACCCAATGGCGCTATCTTCTTTGCATGGCTATGTACCATCAACTGCTCGGCGAATTCGACAAGGTCTTCGAGTACTATAGCAAGGTGGTAGATTGGTGGGACAGGTACCCCAAATACAAAAAAGAGGATTTTTATCTCTATATCATCGATGTTTCAAATCTCCTTCACGCCTATTCTGTGAAGGAGCAGTACCAGCGAATTCCTGCTGTGCTGGACCGGTTGGAACAGGAAGAACCCGAAAGCCTGCACGCCAGAAGCCTGCTTTTTCAGAAATCCGCAGTGTACCGGCTCATGTACCTCATCAACATGGGAGAGTCGGGAGGGGTAGATCGCTTCGTGTCTGAACTTGAGAAGGGGCTGGAAAAATACGAGATCAAATCGGGTACGCGCAATGCATTGATTATCAACGTTTCCATTTTGCTTTTTATCCAGGGGCGCTATAAGGCTTGCGTCAATTGGGCGCAAAAACTCATCCGGGATAAATCGGGGGCAAGGTCTGATATCAGGAGCGGGGCTTGGGTATTGCAGCTCATGGCGGCATTCGGTTTTGCGGAGGTGGATCAGCTCGAATCGATACTAAGAGCTACTTACCGCTATTTTTCCAAAGCCGGCCTGGGAAAAGAAGGGGGATTTGAGAACCGCATGCTCGATTTTGCGAAGAAACTCTCCCAGTCGTCGCCGCTTGAGGAAAAGAAGTTGTTGATGGAGTGGCGCGCATATATACAAGAGCTGCGTGCTTCCGGGACGGGCAAGGTCTCCATGGGGTTAGACGAACTGGCATTGTACTGGATCAACAGCCGTTTGGACAAAACGCCTGTCACGGAGCAAATCAGAAGCCAGCGCCGCCAGGGCTGAATCAGGATTTGATAAGACTGATGGTAAGGGTGTTGCCGCTACGGTGCAGGTGAACGGCATTGCCTCCTATGAGGAAGCGGTGCACGGTAGCCTTGCCCTCCTTGTCGGCCATTAGTCCCAGGTCAATATCGGTTGCCCCAATCACATTGAGCGTTTGGGTAGGACGGCGGTAAAAGGCGGTCCATTGGGCGCGTTGGAGGGAAATGACAACTTTCTGCAACACCTCGCTGTCGTCAGGGGCGCTCTCTGCAGTACCTGCCACCACCTGCCCACGCAATGTGCCTACAATGACGCCGTTGGGGTGGGAGAGATTAAAAGAAGAGGCCTTGCCGTCATCCACAATAAAGAGGGACTCCATATCGGATGAGAAAGTGATGGTATTGGTTACTACCCGCGGTTGTTTTGCCGGTGTGATATCTTCAGTGAGCATCGCCAGTTGTTTTTTAGTAGCCATAGTATGAATTGCTGCTTGGGGCAAAGCTATGCAATTATCTTCAGTCTTCCAAAATGCTCTCCAGGTTGGCGGGAGAATAGAAGACGGACTTCAGCGTTTTGAGGTCTTCACTCCGGTATACCAAAAACACGCCGTCTTCCTGGCGGTAAAAACAGGAAATGCCTCTCGTTTCCTGATAGTATTTTACAGTAGCCTCTGCTTCCTCGACCGTATGGCACACTTTGCTCATGTTGGATCGCTGGACTTCGTCGAAGAGACGGCGAAATTTTTCTCCCAATCCGAATTCAAGCACGGCGCCGCTAAGCACGTATTGCAGATCGCACAGGGCATCAGCTACGGCTACGATGTCGTTTGCAGCGATAGCTTCTTCCAATTCGCCGAGTTCCTCAGCCAGCAATGCCACGCGTAGTTTGCAGCGTTCGGGGGCGGGAATGACCGGCTTGGATTCAATGGGGTGTTTAAAGGTGCGGTGGAATTCAGCCACCTGATTCAGAGAATCGAGTTGGTCCATAGTAGTAGAGGATTGTTCAGGCTGCAAGGTAGGGGGAAAGTTAAAACCGTCCTAATCTTTTGAGGAGGAACCATTACTGCGCGAGATCCCACACCCATTTTCCCTCCTGGTCGAAATAGCCGATTTTATCTCCCTGCTCAACGCGGAACAACCCTTCGCCGGCATATGAAATATACTCGTAATCAGGCTGTACGATGAGTTCGCCGTTGAGGTTGGTCAGGCCGCTGAAGCCGAGGATGCGCACCTTTGCATATCCGTTTTCAAATGACTCGATGCGGTCGTACTTCGGTGGAATGATGGCAATACCGCGTTGGTCGATTACGCCCCATTTGCCGTTGGTTTCCACCACTGCAACTCCGTGCCGGAAAGGGCCTGCATTGCGGTAATAATCGCTGTATGCGCCGCTTTGCTCGGTAATATAGTAAAAGGTGTAGTCATCGGTGCGCATGAGGCCGCGGCCGTCGGAAAAGCGAAGCAATCTGTCGCCAAATCCCTGTTCCATCGTAGCGTTACCGGCTATGTCGAGGAGGTAAGCCTGCCGCAATCCTTTGTAGGCAATGGCTTTGCCTTGCTCATAGTCTAAACAACGGGAATATTCCAGCGGCACAATGATATTGCCGGAGGGGTCGATGTATCCGCACCGTCCCTCTCTTTGTACGGCGGCCCGTTCGCTTGAAAAATCTGAAACTTTTGAAAACAGGCCTGGAATGGCAATCTTTCCAGTGGTATCGATGAAACCGAAGTTGTCTCTGATTCTAATAGCGGCCAGTCCCTCCCGGAAGGGCCGGATTTCCCTGAAATGGCGGCGGGTTATCATGCTCCCGTTTCTATCGACGATGCCATACCGGACGTTTTTCTTTCCATATCGCACCAGCGCCAGCCCATGTATGTCAAAGGGCTGAATTTCCTGGTATTTGGGGCGTAGCGTATATCTTCCCTGCAAATCGATCAGCCCGGTTTTCCCGCCTGAAACCACTCTGGCGATCCCGTTTTGATAATCGAAAGCGCGTTCAAACTTGTCCTCGATGACAAATTTCCCCGTATTGTCAATAAACCCATAGCCGTTGGAGGCTTGCGCCCATGCAAAGCCCTCGTGAAAGCTGCCGGCCCTGGAAAGCGCAAATTCGATGTCGGTATTGCCTTGTTTGTCGATGTACCCCCAAAAGCGCCCCAGCTTGACAGCGGCGAGCCCCTCGCTGAAAGGTTGGGCGTCCCGAAAACGGCAGGGTATCACTTCTAACCCGTCTCTGTCCACATAGCCCCACATGCCGTTGCGCTTAACTGCCAGACGCCCTTCGCGAAAGGAGCCGATTTCATCGTAAATGGCGCTTACCGTCAGTCGTCCCAGGGTATCGATCAAACCGTATTTGGGCTGGTGTATGTACACGCGCACGATCCGGTTGCCGGTATTTTCCAAAAATTGCACGCCGTCATACCGGCAGGGGAGGATTATTTCTGCACTGCGGTTGACCATTCCCCATTTACCATCGCACTCCACGATACCTACGCCGTTGACAAAATCTTTTGCATAGGCATACTGCGCTGCCACGGAAATCTGCCCGGAGGTATCGATATATCCCCACTGGCAGTCCTGGCAGATCAACCATGCTTCCCTTTGAAATATTTGATCGTATTCGGTGTAATCTACCATAAAGGCGGGAGCTTTCAATCCTGTGAAGTAGTCTTTCAGGCGCCCCAGATTGCCTTCGGGTTTCATACTCCCGGAGAGACTTCCATAGGCCGCGAAACGGGCCAAGCCTTCATTAAAATCACCGATATATGCAAGGTCGCGTCGCACGATGCGCCCGATGCGATCTATCAGACCATGTTTGCCGTTTGAAAATACGCAACGGGCCATGGGAAAACCCTGCTTGAAGTCATCGAAGCGAATATCCAGGAAGACAGGTTCTGTGACAAGGCGCCCCAGTGAATTGCTCACTAAGCCGAAAACCGCTTCGAAGCGGAAAGTAGTGCGTTCGTAGTCTCCCCTGATATTTTGATTCATTCCGACAAGAGTAAAACCCAAATCGGGAAAAATCTGGATGCTGTTGAATTTGGGTTCGATCTGGATGCTGCCATCTGAGAGTTTGCGCAATCCCCAGCGATCTTTGGCGGGCGCGTAAAACCACTCGAAATCGTCCAACAGGTAGTTATTTTCCTCCAGGCCGGGGCCTCCTACAGGTTGATCTGAGGGGCTTCCGATCCTGATGCGAAAATGCCTGCTGAAGTTGTTGTTGTCCGAGAGGCGGCCCTGTTCATCCCATTCCAGCAAGGTGAGATTTTCACCCCCGCCTTCGCTTTTCCTGTAAGCTTTTGCCGAGTTATCTTCTATTTCGATCCTGAGGTATTCCGGCGCTGCAATTTCCTGCCCATCCGTATTGAGGAGGCCGTAGCGCCCGTTGAGTTTGACAATGCTGACAGCGCCTTTGGGCGGAGCTATGTAATCGTAGCGGAGCGGCGTAAGTTCCTTTCCCTGAGCGGCATGGATACCCCATTTGCCCTGGCGTTGCACGCGGAATGCCTTGTTGCTCAGAGGCTGTATTTCATCGTAAATGGCATCGAGCGCCGTGGCGCCGCACCAGTCAAGCAGCCCAAGTTGTTTGCCTTTCCGCGCGAGAGCGAAGCGGCGGGAGAAGGGGAAGAAATTATCGTACTCTCCTGTGGTGAGAAGACTTGAACATGGGATAGAATACAAATAGGCCTTGCCGGCGGCCACCCATTTGACAAACTGGTCGGAGACAATCTGGTAGCCGTCAAACCGGGGAGGTACCAGCACCTTTCCCGCGTAGTCGATAGCGCCCCAATGGCCATTGACCTGGAAGAATATCAGGCTGTCGCTTTGCAGTTGGATCGACTCGGCGGAGTTGGGAATGATCTCCCGGCCATCCGCAGCCAGCAGGCCGTATTTTTCCGACTTGAGCGTAAGGAAATAACCCTTCGGCTCCTGCCTGACCTCATCAAAAACCGGCGCGGAAATACTCCGGCCCAAATCATCTACAATGCCCCATTTTTTGCCTTTCATGAAGGCGAGGTAACCGCCCTCCATGACTTTGACCCGTTCATAGCCCTTTTCGAGTACCGTTCGCCCCTGTAGATCCACGATCATCCACTGTCCTCCATCCATAACCGCAACGCGGTAAGAGTCTATCATTTTCAGGTCTTCGTAAACGGGGCGCACAACTTCTTTACCCTGTTCATCCAAAAGACCAACCTTGCCGTTGCGCTGCATGGCGGCAAACCCGAAGTGCTTGAATTCTCCTATAGCGTCGTATGCAGGGGGCAGGATGATCCGGCCGCCGGCATCTATTAGTCCCCACTTTTTATTCACTTTTACGGGGAATGCCTGTTGGGCTGTCAACAGACCAGATACAAACGCACACAGTACGATAATAATCAATCTTTTCATAGGCCGTCGAGAGCGGTAATCTGGTATCAGGCTGCCGTTAATAAACGAAAGGCCATACGCGAAAGTATCCGGCGAGGATACAAAGATAAAAAAAACCTATGTGTTAAGTCAAGGCAGCACGAAAGGATGAGTTCTGCTTTCAAATGCTGTCCGCTCCCGAAATTACCGTTACCCATTGCCCCGGATACCGCGCCGAGATCGAGTTGTCGTACATGGCCTCGCAGCTCGTGGAGGGAAGGTAAAAGCGCCCCTGGTATGCAGCATTCAGTTGCACGCGGTAGGTTCTGCTTTCCCTCTCTCTGAGTCCGAAAAATGTATTGACCCTGTCATCCCTGATGTCTACATAGTCTGCGCTGCTGGGCGATACGGCGCCCTCGATACCGTCTAAACGCGAATTGATGATCTCCCAACCGGAGGGGAAAACCTGCGCCAGCGCCAGTTCCCGGTAGGGTAGGGGCCGCTTGCCCGGATGGGTTACTTTTACTTCTGCGTAGAAATCTGTTCCCTGGGTCAATGCCTTGATATCAATGGGCGAGCCGTTCATGTTTTTATAACTCACTGCGATATTGAGGTCATTCGATTCGGCCTTAGTATCACCCACTACAGGCTGCCCTCGCAGGATGAGGCGGGCGAACATTATGCCTTTACCCGTATTTTTTACGGCAACTTCCTTTTGGGCGCCGTCTACAGGTACCTTCACCTGCATCATCGGGGCATTGGCCCCGGCGTTCACCAATTGCTGGCCGCCGAGTTTGTAGCTAAATTGCAAGCCTTTGCCTGCGCCTGCCTGGCCCGCGTATTTGCCTACGGCCATGAGTGCCCAGGAGATGGTTTGGGTGCCGTACCAGCGGCCTCCGCTCAATTGTTCGGAGATGTACTTGACCAGTTCTGCTGCGCCGGTCTTGTCGCCGGCCAACAACATTGTTTCCAGTATGATGGCCCGGTCTCGCAAGTCGGATCCATATGTGTAGGATAACTCTGTGTAAGGCTCGATCTTACGGCTGAGGTTTTTCATAATTTCTTTGGCAATTTCCTGCTTGCCGGCAGTTGCATAAGCGGCGGCCAAGCTCCAACGGGCCTGGAGAGCGAGTTTTGGGGATTCGCGGAGCCTGTTCATGGCTGCCAGGTCGGGCGATTTGGCTAAGGCGAGGGTGTACAAGCGATAAGCCTGGCTCAACTCAAAGCTGCCCTGGTTGTCGAATCCGTATTCCTCTAATTTGGGATCCCAGACGCGCGCTGCTTTTTTCTGGAATTTGAGCCAGTTGTCAAGAACGTTATCGGGTATGGTGTACCCCAGCGCTTTGGCTTCGAGCAGGAAGTGGCCTGCATAAGATGAAGACCATTGGTCGGGAACGCTGTTGCCCGGCCAATATGCAAATCCGCCGTTCCCGGTCTGGAATTTGCGTAGTCTTTCAATAGTGGCTTTGATGTTTTCCGGTACGCTTTTGCGCTGGTTCTCGTTCAGCTCGATGAGTTTGTTTACGTACAATTGCGGGAAACCGCCGGATAGCGTCTGCTCTAAGCAGCCGTAAGGATACTGTATCAAATACTCCAGGCGTTCACCGAGATTTATAGGCGGAATGGACGATAATTCGAGCATGCCGGTGTTGGTGCCCCTCATGCCTGCGGCATCGAAGCTCTCCTTCCATTCCTGGCCGGCTTCCAGCACTTTTGCATACACCTTCGAGACGTACGGGTTGGGGTTGCGCACCTGTACTTCAATGTCCTGGCTTGCGCTTTCGCCGCCGCCCTGGGCCGTTATCCTGAATCTGGCTACGCCGGTGACTTCTTTTACTTTAATCTCAAACTCGACCAATGCATCGCCGGGTTTGTTAAACGAAAGACTTTGCCTGGATTCACCGCCGATTTGGGTCATTCCACCTTTTTCACTTATGGACACTACAACATCGCGCACTTTTTTGTCCATGGCAAATACGTTGACCGGCAACTTGAAGGTTTCTCCCGGGCTAAGTACGCGCGGCACAGTGGCCAATACCATCAGCGGCTTTTTCACCGGCGTGGTTTTTTCTGCGCTGCCGTAGGCCCCTTTGTATCCGGCTATCACCATGGTGCGGACAGAGCCCACGTAGTTGGGGATATTAATGGCGTGTTTTGCTTTTTCTCCTTTTTTGAGATGAAATGGTCCGAGATGTACTACTACGGGTTTAAACCTTATAGCCTGAGGTTGAGCGCCGGGTACGAGCGCTGCATCACCCCCGATGCTGAGAATGCGACCCAGTTGCCCCCCGTACGCGCCCAGCACCATGTCGTACACGTCCCAGGTAGTAACGCCAAGCGCTTCGCGAGCATAGAAAGATTCCCAGGGCGCCGGAGTCTGGAAGCGGGTGAGGTCCAGCAAACCGTCATCTACCACGGCAATAGTGTAGGACATGGGCCGGCCCTTCTCTTCCGACACCTCGATGCTCACGGTGCTTTCCGGCTTGAGTTCGTCGGGCATTTTGATTTTGGGCGCCAGGTGCGTGGCCGGGTCCTCCACTTGAACGGGAATGACGCCGTACATTCGTATAGGCAAATCATTTACGGTTTGAGCGTGGGGCTGTACGAGCGATACACTGGCATATACGGTAGGCGCCATTTCAGTTGTTGTCTTGAAAGTGAATTTATTATCGCCTTTTTTCGTGTCCACCCAGTAAGTCTGTATCACTCGCGAACCATTCTCGAGGGAGACGATGGCCTTGCCCGGCTCACTGCCCGGAATGGTTAATTGTACAGTTTCGCCGACATTATACTTGGGTTTATCAGAAGCTACAGCCAACATGGCAGCAGCTTCCCGCTTGTTTCTGTCATCGCCTTCATCCCAGGAATAACCCGCATAGAAATAGTCGCCGGTACAATGTCCGCTTTCTGTGTCGCAAATGCGCACCAGGTAGCGCCCCCATTGTTCCATGGTTAAGGTCCATTCGGCTTCTCCACGCGAGCCGGTGGTGAATTCGGTTTGCATTTCAGCCCGGAAGTTATTGGCGGAATTGAACCGGGAGATATTGTCGTCTCCTACGTCCCACCACCAATCGTTGGAAGATTTGAAAACGGCAGCGCTGAGTTTTCTGCCTGGCTGGGGGTTGCCGGTTGCATCTACAGCCACCAAATAAATTTTGCCGGCTTTTTTCAGGTCAAAACGCTTTTCCTGGAATTTGTTGAGTGGAATCCGCACCCCCGCCAAGTGTGTATAAGGCATGAATGGAAGTGAGAGGTTGTCCGTGCTGAAATCTCCTCCCTTTTCAAAAACCCGCGTCTTGAAATTGGCGCTGAGTTGCCCCGGAGGAGTCAGCCCATTAAGGAGTTGTACGCTGAAATCCGCCTGGCCGTCGGCATTGAGATTCCCTTCGAAGACGGTGCGCGGTTCGCTTTCAAACTGGCGGTTGGGGTCGTCGAATACGTATTGGCTATATTTGGGAAATGCAGTTTTGGCAGACCGCAGTTGCAGTTCTACAATCGCTTTCAGATTTTTGGCAGGCGCGCCGTGGAGCCAGGTTGAACTCAGCCTGACATCGAGGGAGGCATCTTCGGCTGCGAGTTTTTCTTTGCCGGTATCTAAGTTGATTTTCAGCCTGTTGGGTTTTACGGTTTCAACTTTTAAGATGCGGCTGAACGCGGCGCCGCCCACTTTTACCTTTGCTGTCCAGTTGCCTGTTGCGGCATCCGTGCCGGTTTTCAGGTGAAGGGGGTAGAGGCCGGCAATATTGTTGGCGGTAGTGCGCTTGTGGAAGAGCTGGCCGCGGGGGTCGAATACTTCCAGGGTGATAGGGTAATCGGGGGGGAGCTGTGCGCTGCGATCCTCGAGAAGGAAATTGAGAAATATGGAATCGCCGGGCCTCCACACGCCGCGCTCGGCATACAGAAAGCCTTTCAGCCCTTTTTGGGGTTCGGCGCCTGCCACATCGAACCTGCTCAGGGAGAGCGCATTGCCGTCGTCCAGGCGGAGGTAGCCGCGCTGGTTTTGTTGTGAGACGACCACAATGAATGCCTTGCTTTTCATAACCACCGCCGCGTTTCCTTTCGAGTCGGTTTGAACCGTCTGGAGAAGCTGCTGCTGGTAATCGAAAAATTCGACTTTCGCACCGGATACGGGAGCTGCCGTGCGAAGATCGGAGACGGTGACTTGTATAGAGTTATCCTTGCCCGCTTTGGCGATAATGCCGAAATTGGAAGCCAAGACATTGCGTTGCACGAAGCGGTCGGCGTTGTAATATGCCGGCTTGCATGGGTCGTTTCGGTCCGACCACTCATAACCCTCATACCAGCCTCTCAAGCCATACCAGGAATCCATGATGCTGACCGGATTGCCGAACTCGTCGGTTTCGGGCTCTGCAGTGACCATGTTCCCTTCCTCCACCTGTAAGCCCGGGCAGGCCGTGGTTGCGTATTCCGGCATGAAGCCGATGCGCACCTGGTAAATAGCTGCGGGGTCTTTGCCGATGAGCGGGCCCAGATCGAACGCGTAGCGCGTCCATTCATGCGTGCGTGCACCGGGGCTGAGCTCGCTCAGCGCGATTTTTTTCCGCATGACCACCCTTCCTACGCGGAACATTTCATAGTCATTGCCTGCCAGATCGCTGGTTTGCAGGAATTGGAGGATGTTGTTGCTGAAAATCTTGAAAACTTCCACTTCCACGGCGTTCAGGCTAATGGCCTCAAAGGGGAAGAGCAGCCCGTCTGATTCGGGTACGATTACGCCGTTGCCTACCAGGCGCACGGCAGGCTGTGGGTTTTCAAAGGTAACAGCCCAGGTCCCTGGGTTAGTCATATTTTTGTTGCCGAAATTGCGCACCGAGGTACTCACTTGAAGGGTGTACCGGCCGCTAAGACGCTGGGAGGAGTACACCCGCACCTGGTTGCCGTTGATTACATAACGCAGATTTCCCGGCGCATTTTGCAGACGGACCAGGCCGTCCAGGTTTTGGCCGTTGAGCAGTGGATCGGAAAAATGGAGCAACAGGTACTGCTCGGGATATTGCACCACCCTGGCATTCACGACCTTGAAATCTCCAAGGGCAGGCACCTCGATCTTTTTGGAGTCTTTCAGGGTTACGCCAAGGGGTTTTCCATTCCAGGCCAAGTCCACGTTGGAGGCCTTGTTTCCCCGGCTCACATTCTCCACGCTGAAGTAGTGGGTGAGTTGATCGCCGCTTTGAGTCCAGGTTACCGGAAGGGCTTTCCCGTTTTGTTTGGCGGTGATCAGGCCGGGCAGTTCGTCTTCCCCGGCAACGTCGGCAGTAGTGACAATTCCGGAAATTTCCTGTTTGCTCAGGTTTTCCGGGTCCGGGGCGGAGATGCCGTCGGCTTCCACACTGAAGTATTGGTCTTTTGTGCGGAAGTCAAAGCTGAATGACTCCGCATCCTGGGGCAAACCGCTAAATATTTTCTTGAGTTGGACGGTAGCAGTATAGGATGTTTTGGATGCCAGCATGTTTTCCGGCTGGAACGCCAATGTTCGCTCGTCTTCCCAGGTAGCCCGGCCCTTGATGGCCGGTTTGAAACTGATCAGCCCGTCGGGAGCTTCCTTGCCAACCGATGCCGCTTCAACTGCCGAAGCAGCAAATTGTACTTTAATAGGTGCGGCTTTGGACACCATACCCGATGTGAAAGCATACACATAAGCTCCGATGCTTTCGGGAATGAGGCGAGCTGGATCCGAAGGCTTTTTTTTGCAGGAGGATACAGAGGAAACTAAAAGAACGGCAGCAGCCAGTACGGAGAGAGCGCTGCTAAAAGGAAAAAACTTGCGCATGGTTTTTTTGTTTGAAGGTTTTGGGGATGAATTTCCACCGGTTTGTGCGGCATCAAGGCTTGTTTTATCAAGTCTTTGGATGATCGCTCCAAACCAACGGAAAAGGTAAGCAAATTCTTGCTTTTTGCCCAATGGTTCGAGAAAAAAATAAAAAAAATGCTTGCTCTTTTTCCCTTGCAGATCGTTGTGTTTCCGGGAGAGTCGCTGAACCTGCACATTTTTGAACCGCGATACAAGCAGTTGATGGAGGAATGCGTGACGGAAAGCATTACTTTCGGCATTATGCCTTATTTGGATGGGAGAGTCATGAGTTTCGGCACAGAGATCACGTTGATCCGTGTAGAGAAACGCTATTCCAATGGAGAACTTGACGTGCGCACCAAAGGAATAGGGTTGTTTCACTTGGACGAGTACTTTCGCGAGGCGCCGGGGAAGCTATATCCCGGTGGTAGGATAACGCGCGTGGATATTGCAATGGAAGGAGACCGGAAATTGGGCGGCCACCTGCTGAGCATGGCGCGTTCATTGTTTCATTTGCTCCAAATTGAAAAGGAATTGCCCGCCGACCCAGATAGTTTTTCCGCTTACGACATCGGGCACTTCGTCGGCTTGTCGCAGCGCCAGGAATACGAACTGCTTTGCATTGCGGATGAGAGCGAACGCCGGGAATATCTCATCAGGCACTTGGAGAGCCTCTTGCCCATGGTGCGTGAAACCGAGGAACTCAAGCGCAAAGCGCGGATGAACGGGCACTTCAAAAACATTGTGCCGCCGGAGATTTAAGAAGGTTAAAGGAAAAAGGGTTAAGGTTAAAGGTTGAAGGTTAAGCTGCAAGTTGCAGATTCTGGCGGTCTGCAGACTTGCAGCTCAATGTTTATTCTTCTTCGACTACCGGCTCCCCATGGTGCATGAGAAAAGCTTTGAGGAAATCGTCTAAATCGCCGTCCAGCACCGAATCCGTCTGGCTTGTTTGGTGGCCGGTGCGATGGTCTTTCACGCGGCGATCGTCGAGCACATAGCTCCGGATTTGCGAACCCCACTCGTTTTTCATTTTGGTCGCTTCGAGCTTGCCGCGGGCCTCCATGCGTTTTTCCAGTTCGATTTCATAAAGCCTGGATTTCAGCATTTGGATGGCTTTCTCCCGGTTCTGGTGCTGGGAGCGTTCCTGCTGGCACTCCACTACGATCCCGGAGGGAATATGCCGTGCGCGTACAGCCGATTCGGTTTTGTTGACGTGCTGGCCGCCGGCGCCGCTGGCCCGGAAGGTATCCCATTCCAGGTCGGCCGGATTAACCTCCACTTCTATGCGCTCGTCCACTAAGGGATGTACAAAAACACTGGAGAAGGAGGTCATTCGCTTGCCCTGGGCGTTGTAAGGACTCACGCGCACCAAGCGATGCACGCCGTTTTCGCCTTTGAGCAGCCCGTATGCAAAATCGCCGGAAATTTCCAGTTCGGCGGATTTGATGCCGGCAACATCGCCGTCTACGCGGTTGAGTTCACTCACTTTGAAACCCTTTCGCTCGGCCCACATGGTGTACATGCGCAGGAGCATCTCCGACCAATCGCAGCTTTCGGTGCCGCCGGCGCCGGCGTTGATTTCCAGGATGCAGCCCAATTCGTCCTCGGGCCGGTTGAGGGTGGATCGGAATTCGAGGTCATCCACTGCAATGATCGCCTCATTGTATTTGGCATCCACCTCTTCTTCTGACGCTTGCTCCTCCCGGTAGAAATCCAGAAGGAGTTCGGCGTCGTCAACTACCGTTTCCACCTCCTTGTATTGCGCTACCCAGTTTTTGTAGCTCTTCAGCGTTTTGAGAATGCTTTCCGCCTTTTTCGGATCATTCCAGAAATCCGGATTCAGCGTTTGTTGCTCGAAGTCTTCGATCCGGATGAGTCGTTCATCCACGTCAAAGATACCTCCTCAAAGCGACAAGCCGTTCCCGAAGGTCTCTCAATTGCTCGTTCGTCATCGTATTTTTAGTTTATTTTTTTACGCAAACCATTTTTCGTCGGGTATAACGTCAGTTCACCGAAACGAGTTCGACGTAGAATATGAGATCGGATTTTTCCGGGATTACCGGTGGAAAGCCTGTTTCGCCATACCCCAACTGAAAGGGGATGTACAAAATGGCTTTGCCGCCTTCGTTGAGCAAGTCCACACCTTCCGTCCATCCGGCGATAAGGCCTTGATCTCCAAGTGTAAAGGGAAGCGGCGTACCTCGATCGAAGGAAGTGTCAAACAATGTGCCATCAGGCAATGCGCCATAGTAATGTACCTTGACGGAAATTCCGGGGTCGGCTGCGGGCCCTTTACCTTGCTCGAGGATGAGGTATTTCAATCCGGAAGCAGAGGTTTGCAGACCAGCCGGCGGATTGCCGCTGCTCATTGCCGTGGCAAACTCGTTTACCTGGGCAGTGATGAGGTTTTTGGCCTCGTCAATTTGAGCCTGGGTTTTGATTTCCAGCATTACAATATCGTAATAAAGTTCTTTGGCGGTTTCAAACCCTTCCGGCTTGAATGACACCGTGTCGAGTTCCCAGATGACCGTAGCGCTGTCGCCGGGGCTGAGCAGGCGAAGCAGATCGACTACAGGTGAGACGGGCTGAGATGGCTGCCCTTCTTCCTCAGCAGGAATTTGTACGCTGGGAATTTCCTCCTCAAAGTCACGGGTATCGTAAAAAATGGAGTCGGAATCGTTTTTCCTGACTTTAACATGGAAAAAGACCCTGTCGCCTGGTTGAGGCATGTCGCCGCCTTTGTCCACATGCATAGTATAGCGGTACCCTGCGGATGTGCGGAGTTCTTCCTGTTTTTTGCATCCCAAAAGGAGAAAAAGCAGGCCGAGGGCCGGAAGCAGATACATTTTCATAAAGAAGTAAATTGATAATGTGATGAAATGTTGAAGTGTCAATATGAGTTGAGCGTATCCTTGTATTCAGGGAGCAGCTCTTTGAACTTGCGGAGGGTGGCTTTCAGCGGCTGGAAAGAAAATCCCCCGGAGGCATTGCGATGCCCGCCGCCTTTGAAATGCTTGCGGGCTATCTCCTGTACGGAAAAGTCGCCTTTGGAGCGCAGGGAAAGCTTTACTATGTTGGGTTGTTCGGTAATGAAAGCCGCCATGGTGATGTCTTTCATTTTGAGCAGGTAATTCACGATGCCTTCCGTTTCTCCCCTTGCGATCTCAAACGTTTCATAATCTTCCTTGGTAAGGGTAATGATCCCGGTGCGGTATTCGGGAAGTATTTCCATTCTGTTGTACAGGCAATGCCCGAGGAGGCGGAGTTGCTTCTCATCGAGGGTGTTGAAAATGAGGTCCTGGAGCTTGTAGTCGTCCACTCCAAGTTCGAGCAATTCAGCTACGATGCGAAACAACTTGGCCGATGTGCTGAATTTAAAGGAACCGGTATCTGTAACGATTCCCGTGTAGATAGATTCTGCCGTGGCGATGGGCATCTCGGCTTTGTGCCCCATGCGGTCGATGAATTCGAATATCATTTCAGCCGTGGAACTGGCCATAGTATCCGAGATCATGTAGTCGGCAAAGGGTTCGGGGTAGAGGTGATGGTCGATGAGTACTTTTTTTGCTTTGAGCGGCTGTATGATCTCTCCGACTTTATCGATTCGGTCTAAAGAGTTAAAATCAAGGCAAAAAATGATTTGGGCGCGCTCGGCCACCTCGCGGGTTCGTTCAGGGTCGGCATCAAAAATAATAATGTCATTGATGCCGGGCATCCATAGAAAAGCGTCGGGATATTCAGAAGGGAAAATGACGTGAACGGCGTGTCCTAAGCTGTTCAAATAGTGATAAAGCCCTAAAGAAGAACCTATTGCATCTCCATCGGGATTGCGGTGGGAAATAATGATGATATCTTTGGGAGCAGACAGGAGGGTCTTCAGCTCGTGCAAATTCTCCATGGTTTCAAAAAGTCGGGGCGAATTTCACAAAATTCCGGCATATCACAAAATATTCATTGAAGCAGGATGCAGAATATTCTACTTTGATTAGCTTTGCGCCGCTTTTTTAAACCAAATATCCTATGGCAGGCAATACCACTTTTACGATGATCAAGCCCGATGCGGTGCAGAGCGGGCATATCGGCGCCATTCTCGCAAAGATCAATGAAGCCGGATTTCGCATCGCGGCAATTAAAATGATGCATCTCTCCGCCAGTAAGGCAGGAGAATTTTATGCGGTACACAAAGAACGTCCCTTTTATGGCGAGCTGGTGGAGTTTATGTCTTCCGGCCCGATCGTAGCGGCAATCCTGGAAAAAGAAAACGCCGTTGAGGATTTTCGCACCCTCATCGGTGCAACCGATCCTGCTAAAGCCGCACCGGGCACCATTCGAGCACTGTATGCCCGCAATGTGGGCGAAAATGCCGTACACGGTTCCGATTCTGACGAAAATGCCGCAATTGAAAGTGCATTTTTCTTTTCCAGCTTGGAGCGCTTCTAAGCAGGCTGGGCTTTGCGCTTTCGAGTTCTGTCGGTTTCTTCCGTCACTCTGACACCCATGTGGACCAAGTCTGCTATGAACCGGGCCGGTTCTACAATGTCTGCCTGATACCACAAGCCGGGCTTCCGAATGCTGCCGTCGAGGTACTGAAGCAGGCAAGCGGTCACCGGCGCGGCCGTCATCAGGTATGCGTCCTTGTGGTAAAGGCGAATGCGCCGTCGCTGGCTTTTGCCATCCTCCACGCCTCTGCAATCCGCCACTAAGTGGATGCCGTAGGGCGGCCTGGTGAAACCCAGTCCCCATTTGAACAGCCTGGAGGCCCAGCGCAATTTCCTGGTCGGAAGCCACCTGGCAGCCAGGTACACCACAGGTATGAGCAAATAGTCGGTCAACACGTTGAATCCGCTCACGAAAAACCCTGTCTCTTTGAGGCTTGGGATTTCTTCCGGCAACACTGCCAGTTCCGACAAATACATCGGAGCGCAGTATTCCCTGCCGAACGGCGGGCCGAAGTTGAAAGGCGCCGCCTCGTAGGATTTGGGCTTCACCCAGGCGCCGTTTTGAAAGGTGGCGCCGTTATAGTATCTGAATTCATGGACAAATTCGTCCATGGTTTCCGGCGACAACTCCAGGGCTTTCCAATTGATGCGCATGGCACTGAATACGTTGGCGCGCTCCAGGCGGTCAAATTCAATGGCTGCAAACCGCACTAATGCCGCTGGCACGCCGGGGTGAAATCCGCCGTCGGTTATGTAGCAAAGGCCGGCATCTTTAAAAGTGGAAGCGTACCGCCCCAGAACCTCAAGTTTTTCGGGGGAGGATAACTGCGTATCCATTGCATCTTTACCGGCCTGCAGCAGGGCTTCCGCAATGAGGGACGTATGCGTCATTGTACCGGCGGCGTTTACCACAAAGTCGGCCTGCGGCAGGGCATCTTCCAGGCTGTTCTTTTGCGTGGCGTCTAATTGGACGGCCGAAACGCGCCCCGTGGTACTACCTTCATTCAAAGCACCGGCAAGGCGTTGGGCCTTTTCGATGTCGCGGCCGCCCAGGATGACATGCACGTCGCGCTTTTGCTCCAGCAATAAGCGCGCGATACAGCGCCCGGCATTGCCGTAACCCCCTATGATCAAAATCTTTTTCATTTCGTTTGCTTTTCTTATCACCAGCGGCAATTAAAGAGGTTTTGAGGAGAAAAGAAATGACAAATGTTACTTTTGCCTCGTAAACTTTCCGGATGATCCGCCTGAAAACAGCAATTGCCGGCGCTATTACAGTAGAAAAGGCGCTTTTTGCCGTATTCGCCTTGCTCACATTGTCGGGGCTGTTCGCAGCCGTGTATAAACACGAATGGCTTTGGCTGGGCCTGCCGGTTTTAGCCCTTCTGACCTACCAGAGCGTAATGGACTTTCGCCGGGTTTTTTACCTGCTCCTTTTCTCTATCCCGATATCTACTGAGATTGTATTGCCCAATGGATTCGGCACAGACTTGCCTACCGAGCCGCTCATCGTGGGGTTGATGCTTGTTTTTCTGCTGTACCTGACCCGGCACAGGGGTGCCGTAGGACGAGATTTTTTACAACACCCCATTACGCTATTGCTGTTGCTGCACTGGGGCTGGACGGTTGTGCCACTGCTTACCTCTGTGGATACAGTCGTTTCCCTGAAGTTTTTTTTGGCCAAGACCTGGTACTTATCCACTTTTTTCTTTCTGGCAGGTTATTTGTTGCGGGACGCAGAGGACCTCAGACGTTTTTTCTGGGTGATTTTTATTCCCTTGACAGGCACAGTGCTCATCATTTTGGCGCGCCATGCCACTTATGGATTTTCCTTTGAGGATGTTTACAGAGTCC
The DNA here is from genome assembly GCA_964577215.1 of uncultured Saprospiraceae bacterium. GTDB lineage: Bacteria > Bacteroidota > Bacteroidia > Chitinophagales > Saprospiraceae > UBA2329. The sequence continues at coordinate 30,282 of CAZNYK010000002.1, read as the reverse complement.
TTTCTCCATTTTATCGCAATCATGTGTCATATGCAGCTATTATGGCTGTTATATTCCCTTTGGTATGGTTCATCCGCAGTTGGTACCCGCGCTGGAGCATTCCGGGCATTTTTCTATTCGGATCCCTGATTTTGCTACTGGCGGCCATTCAGCTTTCCTACACCCGCGCTGCTATGGGCGCTGTTCTCATCGCGCTCGGTGCATATTGGGTCATTCGTTTAAAACTGATGAAGGCTGCTCTCGGCTTCGCAGTTCTGGCGATAGTATTGACAACGGGCTGGATGGCTTCTCAAAACACATATCTCCGGTTTGCTCCCACTTATGAACGCACCATCAGCCATACCCGCTTCGACAATTTACTGGAAGCCACCGCGCAGGGAGAAGATATTTCCACCATGGAGCGATTTTATCGTTGGATCGCCGGGTTTTATATGGTAGGCGAACGCCCGTTGACGGGCTTTGGGCCGGGCAACTTCCTGGAGGAGTACAAGCCATATACCGTATCCAGTTTTCGAACGTATGTGAGTCACAACCCGGAGCGCTCCGGCATCCATTGTTATTACCTGATGATATCCGTGGAGCAGGGCTTGCCGGGTTTACTGTTTTTTCTGCTGCCGGCATTCGCGGCACTGTTGTACGGCGAGAGAATTTATCATCGGCTCCGCGAAAAGCGCAGCAAACAAGCCGTGATGATGATTTCTCTTTCCGTTATCATCATCCTTGTCCTCTGTATTATCAACGACTTGATAGAGACCGACAAGATAGGCTCCTTCTTTTTTATGCATCTGGCAATGCTGGTCAATTTCGACTTGCTTTCGCGCCGGCAAAATGCAGCAACCCAATGATTGCATTGCTGCATCAATGGAGTGAAAAGCTTGATGAGGCGACCAGGCTGGCCGCGGCATCCAAATGGCGGCGCCTGATATACAACCCCGGTAGCTACCTGGGCGTCATGGCATTTCGCCATATCATTTATCCACTCACCGGGAAGCCCCAACTTCGCCGCTGCCGCACCTTTTTCGGCGCCGAGATGGAAGTGGCCCTACCTGCAGGAATGGACCTGTACCTGTTGGGGTGCAAGACGCATGATTCCGAACTCCGGCTGGCGCGTTTTCTCATGCAATTTCTCCGTCCTGGTGATGTAGTGGCTGATGTGGGTGCGCATTTCGGTTTTTTTACGCTGCTTGCCGCTGTTCTCTGCGAAGAACAAGGACGTGTATTTGCCTTTGAACCGGGAGAGGCTAACTTTAGCGTTTTACAGCGCAATACTGCCGCTTTTCCGCATGTCGAAGCCATGCAGATTTTGGTGGGAAGCGGGGAGGGCCAGTTGCCGTTTTGGGAATTTCCCACACTTTTCTCGGAGTACAATACTACTAACCCGGAGGCCGTTCCGGCACATTTGAAAGGCCGCAAGGTAGAGCTCTCCTCTGTTTCGCTGGATATTTTTTTTGAACGCGCAGGCGCAAGTCCCCGGCTTGTCAAGATTGATGTGGAGGGCGCCGAGTACGATGTATTGCTGGGAATGAGGGAATTGATCAAGAGCAAAGCGCCGCCTGTGATTGCAATGGAGTACATTCCCGGCCATTCGCATCGCAAGGCGGCAGAAGTGCTGTTTGAGTGGGGTGTCCGGGCATATGTGCCGGATGCAGTTGGACAGCTTCAACCATGTACGGATCTGGACAAGTACATGCTGCAACAGGGAATTGATTCTGAGAATTTTGTGTTTTTGCCGCAAATACCCAACTTTGCCGGTTAAATAAACTTTGCTACCCATGCTTTTTAGAATTCTTTTTTTCATAACCGCGGGGTTTCTTTTCAACTCATGCGGCGGCAAACAAGGCAGCCAGGCTGATTCCGCTTCCGCGGCTGAGGTCAACACCAATATTGTACGCGTTTATACGCATCGCTATTTCACCGCTGACCAGCAATTGTTCAATCAGTTTACCGCCAATACAGGCATTAAGGTGGAGGTGGTCAAGGATACCGAGGAAAACTTGCTTGCCCGTATGAAAGCCGAGGCAGATCAGGTTCAGGCAGACGTGTTCATCGCCCCGGATGCCTGGTATTTGGAAGAAGCGCGCAAGGCGGGGCTTTTGCAGCCTTTTTCTACCCAGCAATTGGACCGCAACGTGCCCACCCGGTATCGCGACAATGAGGGCCATTGGACCGCATTGGACCGGGGCGCCGTAGGGCTGGCCTTTGCCAAGGGCAAAATTGACCTGCGCACGCTTTACACCTATAGCGACATTACGGCGCCCGCCCTGCGCGGCAAGTTGCTTTTGGGAAACCCTTCCCAGGCATCCAACAGGGGGCTTGTAGCCGGGCTGATTGCCGTGAATGGTGAGGCCTTCGCCTCCCGCTGGTTGGACGGCGTGCTGAAAAACCGCCTCGAAGGGGTGCAGGCCGCCACTGACTATGACATCATCAAAGCCCTTGCAGCAGGGCAGGGTACCATGGCCCTGGTTCCATCCAACGTGCTATTGCAAATGAAAGCGAGCGGCAATCCCGAGTTCACTACGCCTGCAAGCCAGGTTGGATTTATTTTTTTGACGCAACCTGATAAGACCTCCGTCTTTTACATTGGCGGGGCAGGCCTGCTGAGAAATGCGCCTCACCGCGATTTTGGAGTCATGTTGCTGGAATTTCTTACCGGCGCCGAGCAGCAACCTGTGTTTACCAATGCTACCGTTGACCTCCCCATCAATCCAATGACGCTTCCGCATGATCTTTTTGATGAAATCGGAGGTTTCTACGAAATAACCGCGCGCCTGAATGAGGTTGCGGCCCGTTATGAAAAGGCGGATGAATTGATGGCGAAAGCGGGATGGAAGTAAGCCTCTGTACCGGCGACTTCAGTTGCCGGATGAACCCACGGAAAGGTAAAGACCATAGCTTCAAATAAATCCAGTATCGATGCCCTACAGTCGCATTCTTTCTCTGCCGGTCGCATTTTTTTCATGGCTATGTATCGCTTCGGCCCAACCCGGCTCCGGCTATTGGCAGCAGCGGGTGGAATATCAAATGGAAATTGATTTTGATGTGAGCAGGCACCGGTTCCAGGGCGTTCAGCAGCTCACGTATTACAATAATTCTCCCGACACCTTGCACCGGGTGTTTTATCATTTGTACCTCAATGCCTTTCAGCCGGGCAGTATGATGGAAATGCGCTCTATGCATATCGCCGATCCGGATTCGCGCATTGCTGATCGAATTACCAGGCTCAAACCGGGAGAAACCGGTTATACTAAAGTCAATACCTTTCTGCACGATGGGGCGCCGGCGGCATCCATTAAGGTACAGGGAACCATATTGGAGGTCAAACTCTCCAACCCTGTATTGCCCGGCCAAAAGGCTCAGTTCCAAATGGAATTTGAATCGCAGGTGCCGCTCCAAATCCGGCGCAACGGCAGGAACAATTCAGAGGGAATTGATTATTCCATGGCGCAGTGGTATCCCAAAATCTGCGCTTATGACCGCCATGGCTGGCACCCCGACGATTATATCGGAAGAGAATTCTACGGCACTTTCGGCGATTTTGATGTGCGCATATCCATAGATGCCCGGTTTGTGGTGGCTGCCACGGGAGTGCTGCAAAACCCGGATAGTACAGGTCACGGCTATTTCGGAAAGGGCCCCGGGCCGGTATCCGGTGCGCGCAAATTGACCTGGCACTTCAAAGCCGGCAATGTCAATGACTTTGTATGGGCTGCCGACCCCGACTATAAGCACACCACGCTGACCCGTGCCGACGGCACGGTGCTCCGCTTTTTTTACCAGCCCGGCGAAAGGACGGAGGCATGGGAAAAGCTGCCGGCGATCATGGACCGCGCGTTCGACTACATCAACGCCCGGTTTGGGAAGTATCCTTACCCGGAATACGCCTTCATACAGGGCGGCGACGGGGGCATGGAATATCCTATGGCTACGCTCATCACCGGGCACCGGCCGCTCAACAGCCTCGTGGGGGTGTCTGTGCACGAGTTGATGCACAGTTGGTATCCTATGATACTGGGCACCAATGAGGCCCGTTATGCCTGGATGGACGAAGGATTTGTAAACTATGCCTCCGCCGACGTGATGAATTTCCTGGCAGGCGAGAGCCTTTTACAGGGAAGAAGCCCGGTAGCTTTTCCGCAGTGGCCGGATTACCAGGGTTATATCAATTTCGCCAAAACCTCCTGGGAAGAGGCGTTGAGCACTCCCTCCGATCATTTTCAAAGCAACACAGCCTACGGGGTTGGCAGCTACAATAAGGGCGCGGTATTCCTGGCTCAGTTGGCCTACGTCATTGGGCCGGCGGCGCTGGATGCCGGATTGCTGCGCTATTATGAAGATTGGAAATTCAAGCACCCTGACGATAAGGACTTCATCCGCATAATGGAGAGAGTATCCGGACTGGAGCTGGATTGGTATTTGGATTATTTCGTGTATTCCACTCATAGTATCGACTACAGGGTAAAGTCTTTTGATCACTCCGGAAGAGCAAACACCTCCGTTACCCTGGAGAGGGCAGGGGCCATGCCGATGCCGGTGGATGTGGAGATCACACTGCGCGACGGCAGTAAACAACGTTTTCACATTCCTTTGTGCATGATGCGGGGCGGCAAGAGTGCCGATGCCATATTCGGCGAATTTGCCACGCTGGAGCCTTGGCCCTGGGTAAAACCTGCCTATACTTTTACTATTCCGGTGAAACATGCAGACATTGCCAAAATCGTGATTGATCCCTCGGGCCGCATGGCAGATGTCGTACGCGGTAATAATGAATTGACGGGAAAGTAAGGCCGGCAGCCAAGAGGCAGATACCGGGCAGGTCAGACCTGTCCGGTTATTTTTGTAATATTATTTTACTCAGACTAAATTTTCTTCCAATTTTGTTTATAAAAAAACGTTTGCCATTAGTCCGCTTCAGGAAGGTTCATGCTCTGAAAAGTCCTCTCCGGGTAAAAAAAGCGGAACAAACGTTTAATTTTGCTCCCTGCAATCCAACCTGATGAGGATACTTCAACTGTGTAAAAAATTTCCCTACCCCCTGAAAGATGGCGAATCCATTGCCGTTACCGGGCTGAGCAAGGCGTTGAGCGGGGTAGGGGGGGAGGTCACCCTCCTGGCTATGAATACAAGTAAACATTTTGTAGAGATCAGCGGGGTGCCGAAGGAACTGGAGCACTACAAAGAAATACACTCTGTGTGCGTCGATAACCGCATCAAGGCCTGGGATGCCTTTTTAAACCTGTTTTCTACTGAATCTTACCACGTTTCCCGCTTTATTTCCAAGACCTTTGAGTCCAGGCTTATCCACCTGCTCCAGGAAGAGGATTTCGACGTCGTGCAGTTGGAAACATTATACCTTTCGCCCTACATCCCCGTCATCCGCAAATACTCCAATGCGCTCATTGCAATGCGCGCCCACAACGTGGAGCACGAGATATGGGAGCGGGTGGTTCAAAATACGCAGTTCCCGCTCAAAAAGGCATACCTTAATCACTTGACCAAAAAGCTGAAACAATTTGAAGTTCAGCATCTCAACGAATACGATCTGCTGGCGGCTATTTCCCGCCGGGACTTAGACCGCTTTGTCGAGATGGGTTATGCCAACGCCTCGGTGGTGGTACCGATAGGCGTTGACCTGAGGGATTACAAACCCGATTTCCGCAGTTACCGGAAGGATGTGAGCATTTCTTTCATCGGTTCCTTAGACTGGACTCCCAATGTGGAAGGCGTAAAATGGTTTTTGGATGAGGTGTGGGGCCAGTTGCGCCGTCGTCATGCGGGTTTGAGGCTGCATATTGCAGGGCGCAACGCTCCGCAATGGATACGGCAAATCAGGCAACGCAATATCACATTTGTGGGTGAAGTAGGTAGTGCCTCCCGTTTTATCAACCAGCACAGCGTCATGGTGGTGCCTTTATTGTCCGGTAGCGGCATGAGGGCGAAAATACTGGAGGCTATGGCTCTGGGAAAGGTTGTGGTCACTACCACCATAGGCCTGGAGGGAATTCCCGCCCGCCATAAGCGGGAAGTTTTGATTGCCGATTCAGCCCAGGAGTTTGTGGAAGCGCTCCGGTATTGTCACCAGCAAAACGGCCGCTTGGAACAGATAGGGCGCAGGGCGGTTGAATTCGTCGGACGGCACTTCGAAAGCCATGAAATCGGAAAAAATCTCATGGAAACTTACGCTGCGCTCTTGGTGGATTCCGTGAAGGTTTGAAGCGCAGCGCCATGATCCATACAGCCGCAGTAATTTTATTTTTTCTGGCTCTGTTCGCCCTGGTGCATTCTTACCTGATCTATCCTTTGATCTTGCGCATCCTGGCCAAGGGGAAGACGAACAACACCGAGGTATTTTCCCGTGAAGAAGACCTGCCTTTTGTCTCAGTTATTATGTCCTTATATAACGAGGAAAAAGTCGTAGCGCAAAAACTGAAAACCCTGTTTTGCCAAAATTACCCAGCAGATAAGCGATTGATCTTCATTGGTTCGGACGGGTCTTCTGATCAAACCAACACCATTGTAGCGGCAATGACAAACGGCAAACCCGGGGTGTTTTTCTTTCCCTTTTCCATGCGCCGCGGCAAGCCCGGAGTGATCAACCACTTAGTTGACATCGCCTTGCAGCATCATCCGCCTGGCCCCGGACACATATTGCTCATTACCGACGCCAGCGTCATGCTCAGCAGGGGCGTTACTTTCCACCTGGCAAAGCACTTCCGCAATCCGGATATAGCAGTGGTGGATGCTTTTATGGAGCACACGGGCCTGGAGGAGCAAGGCATTTCCAGGTCAGAAGACCGGTATATTTCCAGGGAGGTGCAGGTAAAGCTCCTGGAAAGCATCGTCTGGCGGAAAATGATCGGTCCTTTTGGGGGGTGCTATATGCTAAGATCCGATTATTTCAATCAGGTGCCCGCCAATTTTTTAGTCGATGATTTCTTCATAACCATGAAAGTATTTGAGCGAGGCGCCCTGGCCATCAACGAACCGGAAGCTTTATGCCATGAGCCCGTATCGCACGATTGGCGGGAAGAATACCGGCGCAAGGCGCGCATTTCCGCGGGGAACTTCCAAAATATGGCATTATTTCGCAGGCTGTGGTGGCCCCCCATCACCCCATTGGGCTTTGCATTCTTTTCGCACAAAATTTTACGCTGGCTGGGCCCCTTTTTTCTGGCAGCTATGACCTTGTCAGGAGCAATTGCCGCATGGAACGGGAACTTCTTATACCGTTTTTTGTTCCTTTGCGTCATCGCGCCGGCCATATTGATGCCCTTGGCGGATTTACTGCTGAAACGCTTTGGGGCCAACTGTATGATTTTGAGAAATGTGCGCTATTTTATGCTGATGAACCTGGCTCTGCTCCAGGGTTTTTTTCGATTTGTAAAAGGAATTAGAAGCAATGTCTGGGAACCTACCAAACGCCACTGAGCCTGTACGGCTCAATACCATTGAGGAGGCTGTCGAAGAAATTCGCGCAGGCAAGGTAATCATCGTAGTGGACGACGAAGACCGGGAGAACGAAGGCGATTTTATATGTGCCGCTGAGTGCGTCACCCCTGAGATCATCAATTTTATGGCTACTCACGGGAGAGGGCTTATTTGTACGCCTATTATTGAGAAACGGGCCGACGAACTGGGGCTCGACCTCATGGTGTCCAATAATACAGCTCTGCACGAAACAGCTTTTACTGTTTCCATTGACCTCATTGGGCGTGGCTGTACTACCGGCATCTCGGCATACGATCGCGCCACAGGTATCCGTGCGATGCTCGATCCCGGTATCAGGGCCGCCGATTTTGCCAGACCCGGCCACATTTTCCCCCTGAGGGCTAAAACAGGCGGCGTGTTGCGCCGAACCGGCCACACGGAGGCTGCCATTGACCTGGCTCGCCTGGCAGGCTTTTTTCCTGCCGGCGTTTTGGTGGAGATACTGAATGAGGATGGCACCATGGCCCGCCTGCCTCAATTGTACGAGATCGCCAAAAAATTCAATCTCAAGATCATCTCCATCAAGGACCTGGTAGAGTATCGAATGCGCACAGAGCGCCTCATCCGCAAAGAGATGGAAGTGCCGGTGCATACAAGGTTTGGAACGTTTTCGGTACATGCGTTCCGGCAGATCACAACCGGCGACCTCCACCTGGCCTTTTGCATGGGCAACTGGAGGCCTGATGAACCCGTACTGGTGCGCGTCCATTCCACGGCTGAAACCGGAGATGTACTCGGGTTCCTGCTTGGCAACTACGGCGTACTTTTGGAACGAGCCGCCCATCGGATTGGAAAGGAAGGGAAAGGCGTGTTGCTTTACATGCGGCACAGCGAGAAGAACGACGCCATACTTGCGCAGTTACAGTCCCTCCAGCATCTTACGGAGGAAGAGATCAAATCGCAGGTGTTCTCCCCGGATATGGCCCAGCGCGACTTCGGCGTAGGCGCCCAAATTTTGCGCGATCTCGGCATTACCCAAATCCGGCTGATGACTCAAAGCCCCAAACGGCGCATAGGGCTGGTTGGCTACGGCCTTGAGATTGTGGAGCACGTAGAGCTGTGATCAGAACTTAGGGCAAAGCACCGTTTCGTTCTCAAAGGCGCCGAGATATGCGATAGAGAGTTCAAAGGCGCCGGTGCGGCGTCCGGCGGTGGTCCAATAGCTCACGGTAGCATCATAACTCAAACCAACAAGAAAATTCTGGAATTCAAAACCGGTCATCAGGATCAACGCGTCCAATCGCATGGTTTTCTGTTCGTCTCTTGCAGGTCGCACCCATGTGCCTAAGTGCAATGCTGCTCCGCTGATTTCGCTTACCAAAAAGCGAAAGTTAGTTCCGGCATTCAGCGCAAGGTGGGGCCCTTGATTGTAAACCAGCGCGCGGGGCAAAAACTGCACGCGCTCGCCCAAAGGCACTTTCAGGCCCACGTGGGCTGTGTACTTCCGGGCCAGGCGGTTGTCTTTTTCGCCGTCAATAATTTCCTCAAACTGATAAAAGCTTATCTGCGGCTCCATGATGTGGTGCATTGCCGCACCTGCAAATAAGCCGACGCCTTTATCCGGCGCCAGGGTATAATTGATGCCCACCGCCAAATCCCCGAAAGCAAAATTGTTTCGCGGTAAGTTTTCCCTTCCCGGCAGGGTATAGCCGTCGGTGCCGTTGAACTGATCGTTGAAGCTCAGGTTGTCATAGTTGATATTGCGCTGGTTGACACCCCATTGGACACCTAAAGTAAGGAATTCGTTTTTTCTGTAATTCAATGATTTGTGATATGCTCCTACGATGTTTACCTGGTTGTGGTAAAAGCCTACCTCCGGCACCCTGTCGTTGTAAAAAAGGACGCCCACGCCGATATTGTCCCGCAGCACTTTTTTCTTGAATTTCAGACCGGTGCGGTAATCCAGGGCAGCAGAATAGGTGGCATATGGATTTTCCAGGGCGCTGCGCCATTGGTCCCGGTATATCAACGACATCCGGAAAGTACCGCTAAAAGATCCTGCAAGGGCAGGGTTGAGCGTAAGCGGAGATGCATAATACTGAGTAAAGTGCTGATCTTGAGCGTGGAGCGCATTCCATGGGATAAAAATTGCCAGGGCGCATGTGGAGATGAGATTTTTAAATGTGGACATTGTAGCCATATAATGTGGTAATAAGCCCCAAAAGAACGGAGAATTTTGAAAACTTAGTATCTTTGGTCTTTCGGTAACACTGCAAGTGTTTTGCAGCAGCGTTAAACAGCCATGCAATTTGTGCCATGACTTTTGCCGTTTGTCCTCTTAGCGTAATTGCTTTGCGTTCTCATCCTTCTCAGCGCGGCGAGATGGTGTCGCAGCTTTTGTTTGGCGAAGTTGTAGAGGTGCTGGAAGAAAAAGGGCGCGCATGGTCCAAATTGCGATGCGTGTGGGACGATACCGTCGGCTGGGCCGCCTCCAACCAACTCCTCGAAATCACTCCTGCTGAGTACACCGGCTATCGCACGCAATATGCGCTTAGCTTGGAACTGTTGCAGGCCGCTTCTTCCCGCGATCATTTCCTGCCCATTCCCCTCGGCGCCCAATTGCCGGGTTATGACGGTATCCGCTTCCAACTTGGCCAGGCAGAATACACCTTCAGCGGGCAGGTCGTTTTCCCGGGCAATTTTGCTCCAGGCAGGGAAATGCTGCTCAAGTTGGCACGCAGGTATCTGCATGTTCCTTTCCTGTGGGGCGGTCGCTCACCTTTGGGTATTGATGGCTCCGGTTTGGTGCAGATGGCTTATAAATTAGTTGGCATCCGGCTGCCCCGAAGTGCTGAAAACCAGGTTTATGAAGGAAGTATCGTCGATTTCATAGAGCAGGCAAATCCGGGCGATGTGGCTTTTTTTGAGAACAATTTCGGCCGTGTATTTCACGCGGGGATTATTTTTCCCGAAAATCGCATCCTGCATGCTTTCGGCAAAGTACGCATCGATAAACTCGATCACTACGGAATATACGATGAGGAGAAACGCAAATATTCACACCGGCTCAGGGTGGTTAAGTCTCTTTTACCTCCTGAAACGCCAGCTTTTTCCGAAGCCACGGGGAAAAGCGAACCTGTTCCACAACAACCGGCTTTATTCTGAAAAATAAACTATTGAATACCATTGACATGAAAAAACTGCTGTTTTTTTGTTGCTTAGCGCTGAGCTTGCCCGCAGCGGCACAATTCCCGGAATCAGGGACTCCTCGCTTTGAGGTAGAAGCTCATTTGAGGTTTTTATCTTCCGACGAACTTCAGGGCCGCCGCACCGGAGCCCCCGGAAATCTTGTTGCTGCGCGTTACATAGCCGACTACTTCAATGCCTTCGGGGTTAAACCCCTATCCGGCGCTGATGATTATTTTCAGCACTTTCCCCTTGAAACCGTAACGCCGCCTCAAACCGTATCACTCTCCGTCGGGAAAAACTCGTTTGAGCACAATAAAGATTTTATAATCATGTCAGGCGGTGCTGTAAATATCAAGACCACCGCTGTATTTGCAGGGCATGGGTGGGTAGATGCTGCTTCAAACCACGATGATTATGAAGGCATAGACGTAAAGGGCAAGGTGGTTTTCGCCATTTCAGGCCTTCCAGGCAACTCCAGCCCTATGGCGGCTTTCAACAGCATACGCACCAAGCGCGCCCTGGCCCAGGAGCGGGGGGCGGTTGCGCTCATCGAGCTGTACCGGCTTGGTTTCCCCTGGCAATTCGCTCTCAACTACTTCGGGCGGCCCTCTACCCGCCTCGCCGATGACTCCGACCAGGGCGGCGTCAACATTCCATACGGCTGGCTCAAAGAAAAAGGTAATGACCCGGTCGCTGCGGTAGTGAAAGGGCAATCGCAAAAGATCAATTTTAACAGCTCCGGGACACTGACTGAAAGAACATACGTTCCCAATGTGGTGGGATTCATCGAAGGCGCTGACCCCGCGCTAAAAAATGAATACGTAATTCTCAGCGCTCATTTCGATCACGTCGGCACAGGCAAAGACGGCGGCGGCGCTTTTACTGCCGAAGACAGTATTTTCAACGGCGCCAGGGATAATGCAATGGGAACTACCGCCCTGCTGCTTGCCGCCCGGGTGCTGGCGCAACAGCCGCCGGCTCGCTCCGTCATCCTGCTGGCATGTAACGGGGAGGAAATGGGGCTATTGGGCAGCCAGTACTATGCAGAACACCCGCTTGTGCCCTTACAACAAGTTATTTACAACCTCAATGCTGACGGGGCAGGGTACAACGATATGAAATTTGTTTCTGCCATAGGCTTCGGGCGAACCGGCACGGACGAGTTGATCACCGCCGCAGCCGCTGCCTTCAAGCTCGACGTGATGCCCAATCCTGTTCCGGAGCAGGGCTTGTATGACCGCTCCGACAATGTGTCCTTTGCAGCCAAAGGGGTGCCGAGCCTTTGCCTCAGCCCCGGCGTAACAGCCTTTGATGAAGAACTGAGCCGGTACTACCATCAAACTTCCGATGAAGCGGATGCTGTAGACATGGATTATTTGCTGAAGTACTGCCAGACTTTCGCGCATGCAGCACGGCTGGTTGCAAGTGCCTCTCAACGCCCTCAGTGGCAAAAAGGGGATAAGTACGAGGAGGCGGGAAAGACTTTGTACGGGGAATGAAGCGGTGAAAGCCGGAAACTTGCTGCCTTCGCCCGGCGGCTTATCCGGTTCCAGGATGAAAACCGGAAACAAGCGACACCATGAAAAACAAGCACTTGGTTCTAATTTTCCTGATGCTCGTGGCGGCTGTGATCCTGTCGCGCAGGGAATTTGGCAAGCGGGAGCGTTCTTTTCAAACTACGCTTGTCGAAGTGGATACGACTGCGCTGAGTCTAGTCGTATTTTTACCTGCCGATGGGCGCGAATTCAGCCTCAGCAAGGAAACAAGCGGCTGGATATTGACAGATGGCGAGCGTAGTATAATAGCAGATCCAGAGCCGGTAGGAAAATTGTTGACGGCTCTTTCCCGGATTGAGACCAGGCATATCGCAGCTAAAAACAAAGAATTATGGCCGGTGTACGGCGTTGACGAAAAGCAGTCGCTCAGGCTCAGGTTATATGAAAGCGGCAAGTTGATTGAAGATTTTTTGCTGGGAAGGGAGGATTTTGATCCGGAAACCCAGTCTGTTGTTTCCTTTCTTCGGCTTCAAGGGGAAAATACTGTTTTCGCCGTGGATGGGTTCCAGGCGATGAACATCGGCAGGTCCTTTGACGAGTACCGCAACCGGCTGCTGCTGCGCATGAAACGGGAGATGGATGTCACTGGCTTCAGTTGGGAAAGCCCGGATACGACCCTTGAATTTTCGCGTACGCCGCAGGGCTGGATGCTGGGCGCCGAAGCGCTTGATTCAATGGAGGTCGAAGATTACCTCAACATTTTCCGGAATGTTTCCGGAGAAACTTTTGCCGACGATTTTGACGAACTGCGGGCTGATGAGTATTTTTACCGCAAACTCAGCATTCGGGGCAATAATATTCCCGAGACTTTAGTCATCACCTTTTACAGGGATACGCTTGGAAAGCAGCCCTACGTCATACGATCTTCTCAAAACCCGAGGTCATTCTTTTACAGCGACAGCTCCGGATTGTACAAAAGGCTCGCTCCCGGTTGGGAGAGTTGGAAATAGGCAAAGATAACCGCTTGGTCAATGCAACGCTCTCCAGTTCCTGACAATGATCCACCCCGCTATGGCTGAAATGGCTAAACCGGGCAAGGCGTAGATTGCTTGTCCGTATAGCAGGTAACCCATGGAAAATAGCAGGCCATACACCATAAAGCAACCGGCGATCATACAAGCCAGTTCTCGCGGCAATTTGCCGGTGGATACCGCCGCGCCGGCGGGATGGCCCTCTTCGCGGGCTTTTTCGATCACCGGCCTCCATCCTGCGGCGTGGGGCCGGATGAGGGCATAAAAATCCGCTAATACGGATTGTTTCGTCGGTCGGGTTAACAAGGTCACGCTCACCCAGGCCAATGTAGTCACGGCCACGCCCAGGATCAACCGGATATGATCGGGCTGCGCTTTACCAAATGCCGAAAACTGAAAGTACAGGGCGATGAGAAATGAAACGATCATGGCCGTGATCTCGCTGTACGCGTTGATGCGCCACCAAAACCAGCGAAGGATAAAAATGAGCCCTGTACCGGCGCCAATTTGCAGAAGTATATTGAAGGCGCCCAGCGCGCTGCTCAGTTTCAGTGCGAGCAAGGCTGAGAGGATCATCAGCACTACGGTTGACAAGCGGCCAACAAGCACCAATTCATTGTCTTCTGCTTTCGGCTTGAGGAAACGCCGGTAAAAGTCATTGACAATATAGGAGGAACCCCAGTTGAGGTGCGTACTAATTGTAGACATGAAAGCGGCAATGAGGGCGGCAATGAGCAAACCGAGCAGGACCGGCGGCAGTTTGCCCAGCATGGCGGGAAAGGCGAGGTCATGGCCGATTTTGTCGTCGGGTACCAGGTTTTTGGGGAATGCCTGCCGAAGAGCAGTAAGCCCGCTTTCCTGGAATCGAAGGGCCTGCACCTTTTCGCGGTCTGCTGCGCTGACGCTGCCCGGGTTCGTTTTTATTGCCTGAACGACTGCCGTCATGCTTTCTGATCGCAGGGATTCTGCTGCTTGTTTGCGCTGCTCCAGGCTGTCCATCGGGAAGATCACCAAGGAGGCCAGGGCTATCAATATCCAGGGCCAGGGGCGCAGGGCGTAGTGCGCTATGTTGAAAAAAAGCGTGGCGCCCACTGCGTGCTCTTCATTTTTGGCGGAAAGCATCCTCTGTACGATGTATCCTCCTCCGCCGGGTTCGGCGCCGGGATACCATACGCTCCACCATTGAACGGCTAAGGGAATGATGAGCAGAATAAGGAGGTTTTTGTGGTCGTTGAAATCTGGAAGGAAGTTCAGCTTTCCGCTCACGGCCTCGTTTTGCAGCAGGTTGCCCAAACCGCCCACCTCCGGAAGATTGAGCACATAAATAGCGGCCAGCACCATTCCCGTCATAGCGAGAATGAACTGGAAGAAGTCCGTCCACACCACACCGCGCAAACCGCCGAGCATGGTGTAGATCACGGTGACGGTTCCGGCGATGAGCAAGGTTTTTTCAGGTGTCCACCCCAACAGTACCCCGCCTATTTTGATGGCAGCCAAAGATACTGTGGCCATGATAGCCACGTTGAAAAACACGCCGAGATATATGGCGCGAAAGCCTCTGAGAAAAGAGGCGGCCTTACCGCTATAGCGCAACTCATAGAACTCGAGGTCAGTGCGTATGCCTGAACGACGCCACAACTTGGCGTACACAAAAACGGTAAGCATACCGGTCAGGAGAAATGCCCACCAAACCCAGTTGCCGGCGATGCCGTTGTTGCGCACAATATCGGTAACCAGGTTAGGAGTATCACTTGAAAAGGTGGTAGCGACCATGGAAAAACCGAGCAGCCACCAGGGCATGTTGCGACCGGAGAGAAAATACTCCGAAAAACTCTTGCCTGCCCGGCGGGAAGCCAGCAAGCCGATTAACATAGACAAAGCGAAAAAGGCGATGATGATGCCCCAGGCGGTAGCGTTGAGTTGCATGGTGTGCGTCGTTTATGGCAGAGCAGAGGACAGATGTGATTTTTTTTCTAAAACTTCCAGCGTCTGAAGGCTTCCATGGCCTCGTATTCAGCCAGGCCGAGGGCGCGGTAGATACCGGCCGTATCGCGGTTGCGCTGTTCTGCGCGCTGCCAGAACTCGCGGTCATCGCTGCCCGGGAAGGGCGGTTGGTCCTTCTGGCTTTGGTGCATGAATATGGCCCTGCGCTTGCGCTCCAATTGTTTGGGGCTGATAGGCACGGCCATTTCTATCTCATCAATGCTCCACTCGTGCCATGCGCCGCGGTACAGCCACAGCCAGCAGTCCTTCATCCATGGGCGGTCGCTCATTTGCCGGAAGGCCTCAAAGATGGCATCCAAACAAACGCGGTGCGTGCCGTGCGGGTCGGCCAGGTCGCCGGCGGCATATACCTGGTGCGGTTTCACTTTTTCCATCAGGTCAACGATGAGGCGCACATCTTCCTCGCTGATGGGCTTTTTTCGGGTTCGGCCGGTTTCGTAGAAGGGCATATCCAGGAAGTGGATATGATCGTCGTTCAGGCCGCAAAACCGGGCGCCGGCACGGGCTTCTCCCCGGCGGATGAACCCCTTTATTTTCCTTACTTCCTCAATGTCAGTTTCCTGAGATTGTTTGTGGTTGAGCGACTGCATGACTTTTTGGTAAAGCATTCCCACTGTATCATTGCCTACGCCGGTTGCCTGGGTGAATTCCTGGACGAACTCCATAAAGCGGCGCGCGTCGTAGTCGTGCACCGCAATATTGCCCGAGGTTTGATAAGCCACGTGTACGTCGTGCCCTTGTTCGACCAGGCGCAGGAAGGTGCCCCCCATGGAGATGACATCGTCGTCGGGGTGAGGGCTGAAGATGATAACTCGCTTTTTAGCGGGTTTGGCGCGTTCCGGCCGGTTGGTATCGTCGGCATTGGGCTTACCGCCGGGCCATCCGGAGATGGTGTGCTGCAGGCGGTTAAAAATGCGGATATTGATGTTGTAGGCGTCGTCGTATTCAATAGTGAGGTCGCTGAGATTATTTTCGCTGTAGTCCTCGTCGGTAAGTTTGAGAATTGGTTTCCCCGTTTTGAGGGATAACCAGACGACCGCTTTGCAGACTAAATCTTCCGTCCAGTGACACATGCCTACCAACCATGGCGTTTTGATACGGGTGAGCTCTTCGCAGGCAGCCACATCTGCATATACTTTCACATTGTTGTGGCGCTGAAGGAATGTGGCAGGCACGGAGGGCGTAACCGGCCCTTCCACAGCCTCCCGTAAAACTTGCGCTTTGTGGCTGCCCCAGGCCATAAGATAAATGGTACGGGCTTTCATTATGCTGCCGATGCCCATCGTAATGGCGCGATAAGGCACCTCTTCTTCCCGGTTGAAATCTTTCACGGCATCGCGGCGCGTCAGGGCGTCGAGTCGCACCAAACGGGTTTTGGAATCCTCCCATGACCCGGGTTCGTTGAATCCTATGTGCCCTGTTCGGCCAATACCGAGCAGTTGGATATCAATGCCGCCATTCTGGTCGATGAGTTTTTCGTACCGTTCGCAATAGGCTTCTACCTCTTCCATTGGTATGGAGCCCTCGGGGATGTGAATGTTACTGGGGTCAATATCCACATGATCGAAAAGGTACTCCCGCATGAAGCGCACATAGCTTTGCTGCGCTTCAGGCTGCATAGGATAGTATTCGTCGAGGTTGAAGGTGATCACATTTTTAAAGCTAAGGCCTTCTTCCCGGTGCAGGCGAACGAGTTCGGAATACACCTGGATAGGGGAGGAGCCTGTAGCCAGGCCCAGTACGATTTTTTCTCCGTCTTGTTGTTTTTGCCGGATGGCGAGGGCAAGAGAACGGGCGAGGTGAATAGACCCTTCTTTGGGGTCGTCCCATATCTTGACCGGAATTTTTTCTAAAGATTTAAGTTGGTATTTTAGCGTTTTGTGTGCCTCAAGCATGAGAGAACGTGTTGAGTAATGAATTATTGGGTAAAAAATGAAAGGCCGGGCCAAGGCTCAATGGCCCTGCGGGGTGGAGTCGCAGGGCCATTGAACTATTAATCCCGAACCAGTTCAAAGTCAGTACGGCGGTTTCTGGCGCGACCATCCTCGGTAGTGTTGGGCGCCACCGGTTTGTCGGGGCCGTTACCCACTACGATGAAGCGGTTAGCCGACATGCCGTGCTCGCGGGAGAGGTAGTTGGCAACTGCCTGCGCGCGTTGTTGGGACAAGCGTACATTGCTTTCCCTGCTGCCGATATTGTCGGTATTGCCTTCAATACGGATACGGGCGTTGCCGAAGGCTTTGGCAATTTCAACAAACTCTTTATCGATAATGTACTTGGCGTTTTCATCCAACTGGAATTCGGCGGTGCGAAAACTGATGGATACTTGTTTGCTGGCAAAAGCCTCGCGTTCTTTACCCTCCTCTGTCGTTACTTTTTCAAATTCTTTTTGCCCTTCGGCAGCATGTTCCGTCCCATCGAGCGATGCAGCCGTCACCAGGGCCGGGAAGGCCACCCTGCGCCAATTCGGCACCGGTCCCCCTTCGATATAGCCCAGGCCTCCGTAAACGTCAGACATGCGGGAATAGAGGGCATTGCCGTTCACGCCTTTATAGTCGGCGTTGAGGCCGAAGAAGTTGCGGTTGTCTCCGTGCGTGGTAAGACGCACATTGCCGATCATTTGGGCAGCTTCTTCGGTACTGAGCGCGGTGCCCCTGTCGGTAAACTCGCGCGCCAGGATTTCGGCGGCTTTGCGGCGAGCGGAAGCGCTGGAATTGATCTCCCCTGCGCCGCGCATCCAGCCTTCGTATAACTTTTGCAGTTTATCGCGGTTTTCTTCGGCCCAGGCTCTTTTGGCGATGAAAATATCGGCTATGATATTGGTGGCGGAGCGGGTGCTTTCCAATACGCGGGAACCTGGAACGGCTTTGGTGCATAAAATATCGTCGGGGCTCCATACTACGGCAGCATCCACCTTTTGGCTTTTGAAGACCTCTGCGGCATCGATAGCGCTGGCTTGGGGAACGATTTCTATATCCTTAACCGAAATGCCGCCTGCATCAAGCAGCCACAGCAGGAAAGAGTGGGAAGGAGTCATTTCTGCCACGGCAATTTTTTTCCCTTTGAGGTCAGACACTTTGGTGATGCCGCGCCTCACCACAATGGCGTCTCCTCCGCGCGACCAGTCGGCCTGGAAAACGATCACCGGGTCGAAATCCGCAAGCCCGTTGACTTCGGTGGGAAAAGCGTCAACAGTACTCCAGAGCAGGTTCACTTCGTCGGCGCGAAAGGCATTGCGGGAGGCTTCGAAGTCGTCCAGCACCTGGAATTCTACCGGAATGCCGTACTCTTTGGTAAAGCGGGATTCTTTGCTCGCTTCAAAACCTTCGTTGAAATATTGACCGCCGGCATAGCCGCCCCAGGTCACAACGCCGACTTTGATCACATCGGAAGATTTGAATCCGCCGGAGGAACGCCCTTCTTTCTTTGCCGCATTGCCGGCTGAATCTCCGCCGCCCAGCATGCCGCTGCCTTGCAAATATCGAATGCCGAGGAAGGCGCCGCCCACAACTGCGGCTACAATGAGAAACTTTGAAAACGTGGTGAGTCTTTGTGCCATGATTCTATGGAGTTTTAGAGATTATTCAAAAAGAGTATCGTACTGATTCTTGTGGCCCGGTTCACGCACGGCCTGTTTGACAGGAGCGTTCAGATCGAGCACTTCATTAGGGTTGTTGGCTTGCAAAAGCAGAGTTTCCTTTTCCTTGCCCAGGATAAGCGATACGCCTTCCTGTTCCCATTTTTCCAGCATTTTGAGTCCTTCTTCTTCGAAGATGCCGTTTTGCAGGTCAATAGAATCCATAAAGCTGGAAGACATTTCCATGAATCGCTCCATCTCACCCACTTTGTTGGCTACATCTTCGGCAATTGATTCCATAGCCATATCGAACATGGCGCGTTTGTCGGGGTCGCCGGAGATGACGCTCATGGCAGAGCGCATGGCGCCATAACTGGCATGGATGGCTTTGCGTTCCTGTTCTTTGACCATGACCTGGTCCTGGATGTCTTCCATCAGGATTTGAGAATTCTCGTACATTTTGGTCAACACCCGGTACAAGATTTCCATCTTGCGATAGAGATCTTCCAATTTGAGGTTGGAATCCTTCAGTCTGCCTGCCTGCCTCGACTTGAGGATCATAATGTTTTGCTTGTTGCTTTCCCTGGCTTTGCTGGCGAGTTGCAAGTTGCTCTCTATCTGTTTTTTATTATTGTGGATGATCTCCTGCAACTTATGCATTTGCCCGCGCAACTGGCTTATTTGTTTGTTCATTTTGCGCAGGTTCTCCTGGAGGCTTTCCACATAGGACTTGAGAATGCCTACCGGGTCAATTTGCACGAAAAGGCCGGTGACGGAGCGCATCACGCTTTTGTACATATACCAGGCAAGGTTGCGTACCTTGGGATCAAGTACCATGTATACGACGGCGCCCAACACGGCTAAGGTACCGGCCAGATACAATGTATTGGCGAATATGGTGGCCCAGGGCAAAGCCGTTACCAAATATACGCCGCCGGCGGCGAGGGCGGCCAAAAAGATAAGGCCGGTGATGCCTTCCGGACGTTTCCAGAAGGTTTTGGGCTTCATGTCTTGCATAGTGGAATCCATTGTATTGCAAAATTTTAGTGAGTGGTTATTTCAAGAACTTTTTCATATGCTCCACATCCGCCTGGATTTGCTCCACCAATGAATTGTATGACGCAATAAAGTCATTCTTGGTGGTTTCCACCTTGACGGCTGCTTCGGCAATATCGCGGCGAAGAACCTCTAACTGCTTTTGATTGGCCTCGATTTCCGCATTGAGCTTCTGGATTTGCTCGGTTTTAGCCTGGATATTTTGTTCCAATTTACCGATTTCCTGTTCTTTGCTTCCGATTTGTTTTGATTTCTGGGCAGTGAGCGCGAGTTCAAATTGTTCTTCTTCGCGCTTTAGCACAGCTATGTAGTGCATGGCCGAATCGAGCAAGGTAGACGGGGTGGCGCCCAGGGTCTGGGCCATGGCGAAAGCCGATTGGAAGCGTGTTTGATCATCCATCGGCATTTTTTTCAGCGAGTTGAGTGATTGCCTGAATTCCATGTAGTCGAAACCTTCAGGATTATTGCTCTCCATGGCTTTGAAGAGAATATCCATGAATTTCCGATCTACTTGACCGGGGCGGCCTTCTTCAGATTGGTTGATGGTGTGGGCTTGCACCCCGGCGCTTTCCTGTTTGTTCTGGGCGCTGTCTTCAGCAGCCGGCTGTTTAGGCTTTGCCTCCTCCACGATGAACAATGACTTCAAATTTTTGAGCATATCATTCTCAACTTACACAGAGTTAATTAAGCAAAAGCAAAGATAATAGTTTCCAGCAATCATTTGGTATAGACAAATGCACAGGATTACTCTACCAAAGTTTTTTGTGCTGTTGTTTACGCGCTCAATGTCGGATAAATTGCATAGCGCATGAAACGAATGCGAGGAAAGAGTGTTAATTTTGTGGTCTGTAAGTAAATCAAAACAATTCAAATATGCGGAGGGCGCTCTTTTTTACCTTTCTTTTCCTTTCTACCTTTTTCACGCTTCAGGCTCAAACAAATCACAATTACTGCGGAAACGGCCACAATGCGGAATGGGATGACATCCTCACCGGCCGGTTGCTGCGCAATAAGCAACTGCTGGAGGATAACCCTTTACAATTCCGTAGCACGGTGTACGTACCTGTTACCTTCCACATGGTGGCCAACGGCGCCGGCTTCGGCAGGGTATCCCATGCTCAGGTGCTGAATCAGTTGTGCAAGCTAAACCAGGATTTCGCGGATATGGACATGCAGTTCTATATCAAAGCGCTCAACGACAATATCAACAACAACGGGATCTATACTACCCAGTACAGCGCGGGTCTCATTATGAATGTGCTGAGAGACAATGCCGCTATGAATGTATGGATCGTGGATGTAGCTGCGGGGTCGCCGCCCTCGCCCAACGACCCGCCCGGTACGGTACTCGGTTACTACTCTCCCCAGCGCGACTGGATGGTCATCCGGCGCAGCGAAACCAATGCCAACTCTGTGACATTGCCCCACGAGGTGGGTCATTTTTTCAGCTTGAAGCATACCCACAACGGTTGGGATAATACGCCCTGGTCTCCTGCCATCGGGAATCCGGCGCCGGCCATGTCGCCGGGCGGCGTACCCACTGAGCGCCAGGACGGCTCCAATTGCCAAACAGGCGGAGACTTTATCTGCGATACGCCCCCCGATTATAACGGATTGGGTTTCAACGGCTGTAATTACAACGTTGCCCAAGACCCCACAGGCGTTCTCATCAACCCGGATGAACAGCTCTTCATGAGCTACTTTCTGAATTGCACCCGGGATGACTACTATTTTTCGCAAACGCAGCAAGACCTGATGTGGATGGATTACAACCACTCTTCCAGAAACTACCTCCGGCCAAACACAACGCCCAACCTCACTGAGATAACGGCGGCGCCCAATCTCATTTTTCCCATCAACAACGAATTCACACCGGGATATAACTCGGTTACCTTCCAATGGTCAAGCGTGGCAGGGGCTGATTTTCATCTGCTTGAAATTGCAGAAAACCAACAATTTTCTTCCAATCCTGTCACTATTGTGGTTTCCGGCGGCGCCTCCCATACCGTCAACACGCTTCAACCCAACAAAACCTATTTCTGGAGAGTGCGCCCTTACAATGCATACCGCACATGCGCCCCATTTACAACAGCCCAAAGTTTTCGCACCAACAATATGACAGTAAGCACGAGGGAAATTGCCGGTCTCAATTCCTGGACGGTATCTCCCAACCCGGTTGTAACACAGGGCACTTTGCAGGTGGATTTACAGGCAGGCCGCGGCTTTGAAGGGATGTTCTCGTTGTACAATCCCGCAGGGCAGTTGGTCCAACACTTGGGCAGGCACCGCATTAATTCGGGCAGTTCGAGTTTTGAATTCAGTGTAGAAGGCCTTCAGGCAGGGATATATATTCTCGCACTCGACCAGGAGGAAGGCCGGGAAGTGCGAAGGGTGGTGGTAACCCGGTAAATCCTCACAGGAGTCAAGCGTCAATCACAGATCAAAATCATTTTCTCACTTTCATCTACTTTTTCCATGGTTCTTTTTCGTTTCTTTTCCGCGATTTTTTTGATTTCAGTAGCTCTGAATTTGCCTGGACAGACCCATACCGGGCCTTGCGGCAATGGCGGAGGCGAGTGGAGGGACATCGGCACCGAGCGCTTGCTCCGCAACAAACAGCTCATTGAAGACAATCCCCTGCGTTTTCGCAGCACAGTGTACATCCCGGTTCGCTTTCATTTAGTGGCCAATTCCAGCGGTCAGGGCCGGGTGCCGCTTGGTCGTGTACTGGAACAATTGTGTAAGTTGAATGAAGATTTCGCCGACCTGGATATGCAGTTCTACATCAAGGGTGTTAACGGCAACATCAACAATACCGCCATCTATAATGCACAGTACAATGCTGGCTTTGTCATGAACCAACTCAAGGATAACTCCGCGATCAATATCTGGATGGTGGATGTGGCGGCTCCCACGGCTCCGCAGCCGGGCGACGAGGGGCAAATCCTCGGCTACTACAATCCATCCCGCGACTGGGTGGTGATGAGGCGCGATCAGGTGGGGAGTACTACTGTTACCTTATCGCACGAAATCGGACATTTTTTCAGCCTCATGCACACCCATAATGGATGGGATGCCGAGAGATGGACAAATGAGATCGGCAACCCTTCGCCGGTTATTTCCCCCGGGGGAGTTCCTACCGAACTCCAAAACGGGACCAATTGCCAAAACGCGGGTGATTTTATATGCGATACGCCTCCCGACTACAATGGATTCGGGTTCAGCGGATGTAACTACAATCTTGCACAAGATCCTACAGGCACTTTCATCAATCCGGATGAGCAGCTCTTCATGAGCTATTTTCTCAACTGCATCAGGGATGAGTACTATTTTTCTCCCACGCAGCAGGATCTCATCCTGGCAGACTACAACCACTTTTCCAGGAATTACATTCGTTCCAGTTTCGTACCCAACCTGACGGAAATCACAGAGACGCCCACGCCTCTGTATCCCGTCAACGGAGAAACCACACCCGGCTACAACATCGTCAATTTGCAATGGGAAGCGGTAAACGGAGCTGATTTCTATTTGCTTGAGATCGATCTCGTGCCGACGTTTGCGCTCAGCCCGATTCGCATTGTCGTTTCCGGAGCAAATTCGCATACCTTAACCACGCTGCAAGCCAACCGCAATTATTACTGGCGCGTCCGGCCCTACAATGCATATCGCACCTGTGCCCTTTCTACGGCTCCTGCCAATTTCAAAACGGGCACTGAAGTAGTAAGTACCCAGGATATAGCCGACTTGGGCAAGTGGACCGTATTTCCCAATCCGGTGCTGGCTCAGGGCACTATGCAGATCACCTTGCAGGCAGCCCAAAGTTTTGACGCTGTTTTTACGCTCTACAACACGGCAGGTCAGGTGGCCCAGCGCATCGGCAAGCAGCGCATCAATGCCGGCGAAACGCACTTTGAATTCAACGTGGAAAGCCTGGCGCCGGGAATTTACGTCCTGGCTCTTGATCACGAGGAGGGCAGGGAAGTCCGGAGGGTGGTAGTGGCAAAATAATGCTTACTTGTAGTTAAATCGCCAGCCGAGGCGGATGCCGGCATGCAGGCGGCTAATGGAGCTTTTTTCACTCAGTGGATCGAGGTTGAGGTCCAGCGCTGAGCTTGGAAGCGTTTCCCATTCCGAACCGGGAAAGAATCGAAACCCGGCAACGGGGCTGATGGTCAGCAGGTCTGATACCCCAAAGTCCATCCCTGCCGCTATTCCTGCGCTTGGGGCTATGGTAGTTGATTTGAGCGGGCCGCCCCGGTTGCCTTCAATTGAGTTTTCCATGTAAGAAACTCCGGGCGACAATTGCAGGAAGAAGCCTTTCTGGAGATAGTTGCCTTGTTTGGAAAATGTAGGGCAATCGCAATCGCCTTTGAAATCGAAGGGGTAAAAATTGACGTGAAAGAGGAGGCTGTACCATTGGCTTTGCGTCTCTATGCTGCCCGCTGCAATTGGCGTCGAGAGCCGGGTGTAGTTCAACTCCGGCAAAAACTCCATGCGCACGTTTTTCAGGCGGAACCAATAGTCTATGCCGATAAAATAACCGTTCCCCGGCGGTTCCGATTGGATGTCTGAACCGCGGCGCAGCTGCCAACCCTCTGCTTT
>CAZNYK010000002.1:4613-5802 GCA_964577215.1 uncultured Saprospiraceae bacterium | reverse complement strand
TTGAATACGCAAAAACCTTCACCTTTGTAACTAAAAGAGTGATGTGTGCCGCCGGCAATATTGAGCGCAATGCCAAACTGCTTTGCATACAGCGCACACTCTACGGTTCCGGCGGCGATATACCGTCCGCGTTCTACCAGCCGCGGAGTCATGGGGAAGCCGATGGCTCTGATCTCTTTAGCGCTAAGCGACTGATTTTTAAGCTTTCCCCAGTATTCGGCTTCGTGGGTGAGCAGGATGACTCCTTCATCGACAGGCCGGGGTTCAAAAAAGTTTTCGGGCCGCACTGTGCCTTCGTAAAGCAACTGCTCCGGCAGCAGATCGTATTTCTCCATCGGGAAGCGATGCCCGCGAGGAAGATCGTAGCGGTAAATAGGCGCGAAAGCTATTTTTAACATGGCTTGGATAAGAACAGCGCTGGAGAAAGATGGTTTTCTAAGCCTTCACTCCTTTTAAATGGTCGCTTCTTCTCCAAAGTACATTTTTTTTACAGAGAAGTATCACTGTTGTGCATACTTTCTTCCGACCTTGCCTTTCACTTTGGCGGAAACCATATGAAACCATTACTATGCGGCATTTCCGGCTTTCGACTCTTGCTGTACATAGTTACCGCTGCGGCCGTTTTTGCCTCCTGCAAAAAGGATACCGGCGCCTCCGGCTATGCCTTGCAATATTGGTCTTCCAACAATGGAGGGGAGATACAATTCTCCCGCTGGGTCGTGGAACGCTGGAACCAGGCCACCCCTGAAAGCCCCGTCAAATACCAACCTGTACCTGAAGGCCAATCCAGCGAAGAGATCATCCTCGCCGCCGTGGTGGCCAAAACCACCCCTGATATCTATTCCAATATCTGGCAGGGTTTGGTAGAGTTTTACAGCCGCTCCGGCATCCTCGTTCCTTTGGACACGATCCCCGGATTTATGGAGTTTATCAGGGAGCGATGCGACGAAGCGACTATTGAGGAGATCACCTCCAGCGACGGGCATATCTACCAGGTACCCTGGAAGATCAACCCCATCATGACCATTTACAACCAACGGCTGCTGCGGGAGTTGGGTTTGAACGAAATGCCGGCGAACTATTCCGCTTACCTGGATGCCGCCAATCGCTTCCGGAAGGATACCGGCGGCAGCGGCTACGTGGACCAATGGTTCGGCAATACATCCGTCAAGCTGGCCTGGTATCAGCG
>CAZNYK010000002.1:1236-4513 GCA_964577215.1 uncultured Saprospiraceae bacterium | reverse complement strand
ATCAAAACGATGCTGAGCGAAGAGGCCGACTTTAAGTTTTTACAAACCACCAACCAATTGCCGCGCCGGCAGGGGATTGCTTCCAATCCGGTTTTCCAGGCCTTTTTTGAAAAGTATCCCAAAATGCAGGCTTTTGCCGATCAGGCCCGGTACGTAAAAGGCGCAGATAATTGCGAGGTGCTCATCGAGGTGTTCGACATCCTCTCCCAAGAATACGAAGCCTGTGTTTTATACCAGGTAAAAACCCCGGAACGAGCGATAGCGGATGCGGAAATGGCGGTGAATGTGTTGCTGGGGGTGGAGTAGGCGGTGGGCGGTGGGAGGTTTTTTCAGCACATTAGCAAATTACCACATCAGCAAATTGAAAAAGGCATGCCGGAAAAAAACACACATCGCAACCGAAACCGGAGCAGGCTTGTACCCTGGCTGGTAGTGTCGCCGTATCTGGCGCACCTGCTGGTGTTTGTTTTGTTCCCTGTGGTATTTTCCATTGTCCTCACTTTTCACAAGTGGAACATTATCGCACCAATGGAGTATGTGGGTTTGGACAATTTCAGGCGGCTGTTCATGGATCGCCTGTTTTGGAAAGCGATCTTCAATACCCTGAAATTCCTTGCCATCCACATACCCTTGCAAATCGTCATCGCACTGGCGCTG
Organism: uncultured Saprospiraceae bacterium; assembly: GCA_964577215.1. Lineage (GTDB taxonomy): Bacteria > Bacteroidota > Bacteroidia > Chitinophagales > Saprospiraceae > UBA2329. Next base: position 3,856 of record CAZNYK010000002.1, on the reverse strand, counting down.
GCTTATTTCCTCAACGAAAAGATATTCATGCGGGGCTTTTTCCGGGCGTCTTTCTTTTTGCCGGTGGTCATTTCCGGGGTGGTGGTCACCATTTTGTGGCAGCAGCTTTTCGGATTGGAGACCGGCCTGCTCAACCGCTTGCTGACAGGGCTGGGACTGAGCCGGGTGGAATGGCTTTCCAACCCCCGGCTCGCCATGGCCTCCATCGCCGTAATGGCCACCTGGAAAAACGTGGGGTTGTACGTCATCCTGTTTTTGGTAGGATTGCAAACTGTGCCGCGCGCCTATTACGAAGCCGCTGAAGTAGAGGGCGCTACGGCCTGGCAGCAGTTCCGGCACATCACCCTGCCGGCCATCAACCCCACCATTTTTATGGTAGTCATTTTGTCCACCATCGGCGGTTTCAGCCTCTTTATCGAACCGTATATCATGACGGACGGAGGGCCGCTCAACACTACGCTCTCCGCCATGCTCTATATCTATAAGCAAGCATTCGGCTACTATCAAATGGGCTATTCGGCCACCTTGGGATTGTTTTTCGCCATGCTCATCATGATGGTCGTGGCTATCCAGAAATTCGCTATCGAAAAGGAAGTATAGGATGAAATTAACAAAGATATTTTTCTACCTTTTGCTGGCTGCTGCGGCACTTTCCTTCCTGTATCCCTTTTACTGGATGATCATAGCATCCCTTACGCCGGAAGCGCACATCGGGGAATTCAGCATCATCCCCAAGGGACTGACCACAGACAATTACGCCCTCATGATCAGCAAGATTCCCATTTGGCGCTCCCTGCTCAACAGCGCTGTCGTGGCGGTCGCATCCACGCTGGGCGTATTGATTTTCGGGGCGATGACCGGTTATGCCTTGGCCAAACTCCGGTTCCGGGGCAGAAACCTGTTATTTTTCATCATCATTTTCACCATGACCCTGCCTTTCCAGATCACCCTGATCCCCAACTATATACTGATGGTAAAATTTCAATGGGTGGACACCCTCGCGGCGCTGATCGTGCCGGCCCTGAACAGCGCATTTGCCATTTTGCTTTTCCGGCAGGCATTCCAAAGCATTCCCGACGACCTCATTCACTCCGCGCGGGTGGATGGTTGCGGCGAACTGCGCATCATTTTCCAGATACTTTGTCCCAACATCATCCCGACCATCATTACGGTAGGCATTATTACTTTCATGAACTCCTGGAACGACGTGCTCTGGCCGCTCATCGTCATCCGGGATGAGCAATTGATGACGATGCCGCAACTCGTTACGCTTTTTGCTGTAGGAGGCCGGGCCGAGGCGCAATTGGGCGTCAAGCTGGCCGCTGCAGTGCTGCTGGCTTTGCCCATCATCATCGCTTATGCTTTTTTCCAGCGGCATTTCATCCAGAGCATGGCGTCAACAGGGTTGAAGGATTGATGATTGATGATTGATGATTTTTGATTGATGATTTTTGATTTACGATTTGTCTATGATACCAGTAAAAAGAACTAGCATTCGCCTTCGTGCCAATCCGAACAAAGTGATTCTCGGGTATCTGAACTTTGGGAACCCGGAACGAGTCTATCCGGTAGCTCATTATGTGCAGGAGTTGGACGAAGAAGCTGCCCGGGCTCAATTACAGGGCATCCTTAATGAATTTGAAGAACGGCACTTCGATCTGAAAGCCACATTCAGAGACAACTTCGACAAGGTAGCCGCCAATGTGCCGGGAGCGCCTTCAGAAGTAAAAAAGTTGCTGATCGGCGCGTATTTTACCCACGAATACAGCATACAAGCTGCGGCATTGTTCAATCCTTCCATCGTGCCGCACCCTGATCAAAGCGGATTAGAAGCAGGCGCAATGCGCTTCATCCTGTCTTTGCGAGCTACCGGGGAAGGGCATATCTCCTCTATTGCTTTTCAAACGGGCGTAGTGGATGCGAATGGCGAAATCGCGCTCGACCCGGCGTCGCAAAAACTAAGTTCCGGTCGACTTATAAGCAGTGCCGGCGCTTCGGAAGAAAGCTACGATATTGATTATCCCGGGGATTCCCCCCTTAGCAGCAGGATACTTTTTCCGCGATCCCGTGCTGAGTCCAATGGCATGGAGGATGCTCGCTTCGTTCCATTCCGCCTTGGAGGAAAAAATCGCTATTTCGGCACTTACACTGCATACAACGGCAGGACCATCTGGCCTCAATTGATTGAAACAGAAGATTTCCGGCATTTCTGCATTCGCCCGCTTTTCGGCAAGGCCGCCTCCGATAAAGGCATGGCCCTCTTTCCGGAAAAAATCAACGGCAAATACGCCATGATCGGCCGGCAAGGCGGCAGAAGTTTGTCCTTCATGTGCTCCGACGACATCTATCGATGGGATGAGTATAAGTTGCTCCAGGAGCCGCGGCGAGATTGGGAAATGTTGCAAATGGGCAACTGCGGCAGCCCGGTGAAAACACCGCACGGCTGGCTATTGCTCACGCACGCGGTAGGCCCCATGAGAAAATATGTTTTGAGCCTGAGCCTGCTTGATCTGCACCATCCGGATAAAGTCATTGCGAGTTTAGATGAGCCCCTTCTCCACCCGGATGCAGAAGAGAGGGAGGGCTATGTGCCCAATGTGCTTTACACCTGTGGAATGCT
>CAZNYK010000002.1:0-1136 GCA_964577215.1 uncultured Saprospiraceae bacterium | reverse complement strand
CCACCCTCGGCGCCATTTGGATTTATTGCGAAGCGCCCGATTACCGCCTCGTGGATGACGAGGATGAGGGTTTTACTTGTGTAGATGACGTGGCGCGGGCCCTGGTTTTTTATTGCCGGCACTTTAATGAGCACCCCTCGCCGGATATACTGGAGAAAATCCAAACCCTCAGCGAGTTTCTCCTGTATATGCAGGCGGAGAGCGGATATTTTTACAACTTTATGCTTCCCGACCGGCAAATCAATACCACCCATGTCAACAGTGTTGAAGGCCCCCATTGGTGGTCCTGGCGAGCATTGTGGGCACTTTCGGAATTGAACCTGCTCAAAGCAGAGGAGTTGAACGAATTGCAAATTCGCAGTAGAAAGGCTATTGAGCTATTGATAGATAACATGAAGACCCTCTGCCCGGACCCCGCCGAAACTGTTAGTTTTGACGGGGTAGCCGTACCTGAATGCCTGGCAAGTTTAGGCGCCGATCAGGCCGGGGTAATGATGATGGGGCTGACTAATTACTACCGGCTGAATCCTTCTGATCCCGCGAAGCAACAGCTATTGTTCTGGGGAGACTTATTGCTAAAAACCCAGTACGGCGATCCCGGCAACCCGCCTTACTATGCCTTCCTCAGTTGGCAAAATTACTGGCATGCATGGGGCAATTCCCAGGCTTACGCCTTACTGTACGCAGGACGCATCCTTGCACATCAGCCATTTATCCAGGCGGGCCTGAACGAGGTGCTGTATTTCTACCCTTATTGCTTAGAGCAAGGCTTTATTCACGAATTTAGGGTGGTAAAGAGCGGAACTGCGACTGCATTGTCGGATGTGAAGCCTTTTTCGCAGATTGCTTACGACATACGCCCCATGGTATTTGCATCACTGGAAGCGTTTGCCGTTACCGGCGATACAAAATATGCCCGAACTGCCGGGCAGTTGGCCTCCTGGTTCTTTGGTAATAATCCGGCCATGCAGCACATGTACGACCCGGCTACCGGCCGCGCCTTTGACGGCATAAGCTCGACGACAGAAGTGAACCGGAATTCCGGAGCGGAATCCACCATCGAAGCGCTTTTGGCGCTTCAGGCAATAGAGTCCGTGCCGGCAGCCAAAAAGGCATTGCAAACTTTCAGGTAACAA
>CAZNYK010000001.1:55609-91975 GCA_964577215.1 uncultured Saprospiraceae bacterium | reverse complement strand
CGAGCGCCGGCAAGCATCGTATATGAAGACAACATGGTGTTGGCCTTTATGGACATACGCCCCGTGAACCCCGGCCATGTATTGGTGGTGCCGCGCCGCCATTTTGAGACTCTCAGCGATATGGACGAAACCACCGGCATGCACTTGTTCCAGATCGTGATGCGGGTGGAACAGGCCTTGCACAACCTTGAAGGCTTGCGCTGCGAAGGCACCAACTTGTTGCTGAGCAACGGCAGGGTAGCAGGCCAGGAGGTATTTCATGCCCACATGCACATCATACCCCGCTTTGCCGGCGACGGCATGCGGATGCATTTCGGGCCGTGCTCCAACCCCGACCGCTCTGCCTTGGATGCGCTGGCGGATGCTATAGAAGCCGTTATGTAGCGTCCTCCCTCATCGAACAAGACACTTTTAATATTCGATGCTTGAACTCACAGTTCCCTGGCTCACTGCCTGCCCCGTCAAGCTAGGGGCTTACATAACTGTGTCATATGCAGTATACAGCCTGAGCCGCGCCGAAGGCGTGGCGACCGGCACACTCCCCGCCTCCGCTTCGCTATGGCAGACAAGCGGTACCTCTTCTTGGAACACAGCGTTACACAGAGAGGATAGGGAGACACACGGAGGAAAACTCCGTGAAACTCCTTGCCCTCTGTGCGCCTCTGTGTCAAACAAATTGGAGGCCACTGAGGCCTGCCCTTTCTGATACGCCGGAGGCGTTGGAAAGGGCACATTCCAAAAGAGCAGATGTGTATAAACCGAGGCGAAGCAGGCAGGCATCGGGGCGAACTCCACTCGCAGTTCCCTGATTCCATTGGGGTAAACTCCGCTCAAGGCTCGTAGCTGTAGAATAAATCACTTCCCGATCCTCCCGATCTCAACTCCTTCGGAGTAAGCCACCTGAATTCCGTTTTCGCTCATGGCACGCTTGATGTTGCGTTGGGCGGCGTAGTAAACGTTCCAGTATTCTTCCGACTCGGCGTAAGGCCGCACGGCCAAGGCGATGCTATGGCTGTCGAACCTGTGGATGCCCACGAAGGGCGCGGGGTCTTGGAGCACGCCCGGGGTTTGGCGCAAGGCTTCCAGGATGGCGCGCTCCACGTGCTCGAAATCTTCAGCATATGGCATGGGCACTTCCATATCCACCCTGAGGATTCTCCGGGTGGTGAGGTTGGTAATGGCGCCGTTGATGGCCTGGGAGTTGGGCAGAATCACCGTGCGGTTATCTAAAGTGGCGATAACCGTATTGAAGATCTGCACCTCGATGACGTGACCGGTGTACTCGTCAATGGTGATCAGATCGCTGGCTTTGTAGGGCCGGAAAATGAGAATGATGATGCCTGCGGCGAAATTGCCGAGGCTGCCCTGCAATGCCAATCCTACGGCGAACCCCGCTGCCGCCAGCGCCGCTACGAAGGATGTGGTCTCGATGCCTACGATGCCCGCTGCGCTGAAGACCAGCAGCGTTTTAAGTAAAATGCCCAGCATAGAGGCCAGGAATGGCCTGACGTCCTGCCCCAGGCCTGTCTTTTCCATGGCTTTGAGGCCTGTATTGACCAGCCTGTTGATGACGCGAAAGCCTATCCAGAGCACAATGGCTGCCAGCAACACCTTGGGTGCGTACTGTATGAGCATTTCAGTAATGAGTCCAGCGTATTTTTCCACGGTTTCCATTGATTGGTGACGTTTTGGTTTGTTGACCGCAAAGGTATTCTGCTGCGTGGAATTTTTTTGCTGCAAGCTGCAAGCTGCAAGCTGCAGGATTGGTTTTACTTAAGGAGGAAGTATTTATCCTTAGCATGAAATGAGGCTTGCAGCTCAAAAGAAGAAAAAAATAAACCCTGATAATCAACACGCTAACAACTCATTTGACTCTGCCGTCATTTTTGGCACACTTTCTGCAATCAATACAAGCAACAGCCGCATGGCTGCAATGAAATTCCAAATCATGTTTCACTAAAAAATCTTTTTACTATGAACACTATTGTCCGTTTGCTCACTGCATTTTTGTTTGCCCAGATAATCTTCCTGGCTCCTGCACAAGCTCAGCAGGCGCCCACGCTCAACGGCCTGGTACTCGAAGACCTGGTCTTGCCTTTGGAGGAGATTTTTATCGGCGGCCCGGCTCGTGAAAACCTCGCAGCCGTCAACGCGCCGGAATTCATGCCGGCCCAGGCCGACAACTTCCTGTCCGGTAAGGACTACGTGATCGGCATTGCCTGGAATGGCGTGGTCAAAGCTTATCCTGCCCGCATCCTCAACCATCACGAGATCGTCAACGACCGCTTCGGCAACACGCCGGTGGCCGTGACTTATTCTCCTCTCAGCGGCAGCGCCGCGGCCTACCTGGCAGAAATGGACGGCCAACCGCAAACCTTTGACGTAGCGGGTATGATATTCAATAACAATACCTTGTTCTTCGACCGCCAGACCCAATCCCTCTGGTCGCAACTCCTCGGCCAGGCCGTAGCCGGCAAGGCGTCGGGGCAAATGTTGGAGCAAGTGCCCGTTGCCTGGACCACCTGGGACAACTGGAAGGCCCAGTACCCCAATACGATGGTCATGAGCCGCAACACCGGCTTCGAGATCGATTACGCAGTAGATCCTTACGCGGAATATGAAACCTCCCGCGGCCTGCGCTATCCACTCAATAAGGTAAACAAACTGATGCCGCTCAAGGAAAAGGTCGTCGGCGTGGAGATCAATGGCGCATTCAAAGCTTATCCGATGTTTGTGTTGCAATTGGAAAACAAACCGCTTATCGCCGATACCTTCAACGGCCGGGAACTGCTCATCCGCTATGACAAAGAGAGCAAGACGGCCATCGTAACCGACCTGAAAGGCGAGATTTTTCCCTCCGTCACCAGCTACTGGTATTCGTGGTATGCTTTTCACCCCGAAACGGATGTCTATATGCTCAACAGCGGGAATAACAAAAAATCGAGCGACGTGGCTGTAAGTACTGCGGCTATTCAGCGCTGATCAGGATTATTCATACAACCAACGCGCTCCGGCCGGGTGTTCCTTCGTGAACATCCGGCCTTTCTTTATACCGATGCGGGCCGGGTGTAAGACGGAAATTATCTATCTTGCACGGCCTATGAAAATAGTACAAATTACCGATTTGCACATCGGCGCCGAGGGCGAAGCTACCCGCGATGTGGACGTGCGCACTAATTTCCTGTCCATCCTCGAAGTGGCGGCTCATCTCGATCCGGACTACCTCGTGCTCAGCGGTGATTTGTGTTTTGATAAAGCCGATTCGAGCGTTTACCGCTGGATAAAGTACCACATTGATGCTCTTTCAATTCCATACGACGTCATACCGGGGAATCACGATGACACCGCTATTCTGGCTGCGGTATTCGACCGGGAGCATCTCTTGTTGCCCGGAGGTGATATGGCATTTATCCGCTCTATCGCAGGATTTGAATTCATTTTTTTGGATACGGCACCTGGCATCTTTTCTGAAAGACAGGCGGAATGGCTGCGCGACCATTTAGCCCGGGCCCAAGGCACACAGGTCATCTTCATGCATCATCCTCCTGTGCAGGCGGGGGTGCCTTTTATGGATGCTCGTTATCCCCTGGAAAACCCGGAAGTATTCCGCCGGGCTATCGAAGGTTATCCGGCGCCCGTGCATGTATTTTGCGGGCATTACCACGTGGAAAGAACCGTGCACGAGGGCGCATTGCATGTGCACGTCACGCCTTCTACTTTTTTCCAGATCGCTCAATTCCAGGAAAGTTTTGACGTGGACCACTATCGCCCGGGTTTCCGGGTCATAGAACTGACAACAGGCGGAAGGCTGTCCCATACCGTGCGTTATCTGGATGTGGCGGGGTGGTGAGCAGGCGCGACTATTTGAGCGTTCTGAGTTTGTGGAGTGCCAGTACGATAAATTCCGGATTAGGGCTGCTTAGTAACGTCTCTTCCTGGACGATCAGATCGAGGAAAAAATGCTCCGGGCTGAAATTTTGCAAAAAAGAATCGCTCAGGTAGAAGCCTGCAGAATCGAAGGGAGCACAGCGCAACAATTTAAACCGGCTATCCCTTACATCATATACCACGAGGATATAGCCGTTGGCCCTGGGGGGAGCGGCACACAGCAGGAAAACGGGATACTCCAGGTAGGCTGCCGACCAAAAGCCGAAGAGGTTGGCTTCAAATAAGGGGTAATGCATGTACCGGCTCGGGAGGCGGGTCGTCTTGAGCATTTGGTGCAAATGCGTCAGTTTCTGCTCCATTTCCCCAAGCGGGGTATGCCCGGCCGGCAAACTGGAAAAAGGCAGCCAGTTTCGGCTGCGCAGGTCGTAATACTCCACCTCGCCGATGCGGAGTTTATAATCGAAGCGGTGGTAGCCCGGTACCACATAACCCGGATAAAAATATGGCATTCCCTGGTATTGGCAAAAATTGATCTCTTCCAGCATGGTGTACAGCCCCAAACTGTGGGGCCCGTATTCGGGATCGTAAAACCCCAGGATGCTTGCAGCGCTCTCGTGCCCGAGGTCGAAAAAACTGCAGGCCACTAATTTGCCTTTGTCCCAGACCGTCACCTCGAAGGTGTTGTACACATTTCCTTCCCCGCCGTCCAACAGAGAGTCCTGTAAAGAAGGGGAAAGGATACCCGAAAACGAAAGGCGGTACTTTTGGTATAATACCTCTTTTTCGGGCGTGAGGGAAGCGGGCGCCACAGCAGTTTTGAAATGCGCGCTGTTGCGCCTGATGACCTTTCGCAGGCTTTTGCTGAACTGATATTCTTTCAAGGGCAGACGTACCCAAATGGCAGAATAAAACCGGTTGCCGAAACAAAGGAAGTGCGTAGTAAAGATAGTTTGGCCCATGCGATACCATCCCCGCGCCAGGTAATCATCCAATTCCTGGGGTGTGAGCTTGTCCGGATGGTGCTTTTCTGCAAACATGGCACGGGCGTTCATGCTTTGTCAGCGCGCGTATTTTTGCTACAAGTGTATCACCTCGTCGTATGCTGCCGCTGCCGCTTCCATGATGGCTTCGCTCATAGTGGGGTGCGGGTGCACGGTTTTGATGATCTCGTGGCCGGTGGTTTCCAGTTTTCGGGCTGCGACTACCTCGGCGATCATCTCCGTCACGTTGGCGCCGATGAGGTGTGCGCCGAGAAATTCCCCGTATTTGGCATCGAAGATCACTTTTACAAAGCCCTGTTTGGCGCCCGATGCGCTGGCTTTGCCGGAAGCGGAGAAGGGAAACTTTCCTACTTTCACTTCGTAACCCGCTTCCTTCGCTGCTTGTTCGGTATATCCTACGGAGGCAACTTCAGGGGCACAGTAGGTGCAGGAAGGGATGTTATTGTAATCAATAGGTTCGGGCGAGTGGCCGGCGATTTTTTCCACACACACAATGCCTTCGGCGCTGGCCACGTGCGCCAGGGCCTGTGTGGGCAGCACATCGCCGATGGCATAAACGCCGGGTACGTTGGTGCGGTAGAACTCGTCTGCTACGATAAAGCCCCGGTCTGTTTTGATGCCGAGTTCTTCCAACCCGATATTTTCCGTGTTGGGCGTAACGCCGGCGGCGGAGAGTACGACATCGCAAGCGATTTCCTTGGCAGAACCGTCCTTGCGGCTTTTTACCGTCACTTTGCAGCCGCTTCCTTTGGTATCCACTGCTTCCACGCTGGTATTGGCCATTACTTCGATGCCGGCTTTCTGATAGATTTTGGCCAGCTCTTTTGATATGTCGGGGTCTTCACGGGGCAGAAGGCCCTGCTCTAAAAATTCCACCACCGTGACTTTGGTGCCGATGGTGTGGTAAAAATAGGCAAATTCCACCCCGATGGCGCCTGCGCCCACTACCACCATGGACTTGGGCTGCTTGTCCATGCTCATTGCCTTGCGGTATTCAATCACCTTTTTGCCGTCGATTTTGAGGTTGGGCAATTCCTTTGCCCGGCCGCCGGTGGCGATGATGATGTGTTCGGCGGTATATTCCTGTTTGGCTCCTTTGTCGTCGGTCACCTCCACTTTTTTACCGCGTACAAGGCGGCCGTTGCCGTTGATGACGGTGATCTTGTTTTTGCGGAACAGGAAGTTAATGCCTTTGCTCATGCCGTCGGCCACGCCGCGACTGCGCTTGATCATGCCTTCGAAGTCGGCCTTGACTTCGCCTACCGCGATGCCGTAATCGGAGGCATGTTGTATGTAATCAAAAACCTGGGCGCTTTTCAGAAGAGCTTTGGTGGGGATACAGCCCCAGTTGAGGCATATACCGCCGAGGGATTCGCGTTCCACTACGGCTACCTTCATGCCTAATTGGGATGCTCTGATGGCCGCTACGTACCCGCCGGGGCCGCTGCCGATGACAATGAGATCGAAATTCATGGTTGATTGCGTTGTTTTCGTTCAAGAACGCCGCAAAGATAGGCCTGTTCATGGAATTCTATTCCTCAAACCAATTACAAACAAAAAAACTCCACTGCTTACGGGCAGCGGAGCTCAACCTAACTTACTGATACTAATTATTCTTTACCGCCTGGCCGGATAGAAAATACAAAAGCCGGACAAGGCAGGTTTTATACTGTCAAAAGGCTTTCATGAGCCGGAGGACTCTTGAAAGGGTAAAACTGTATGGTGATTATGCTTTACGTGGGTAAAGGTACGATGAATCCGGGGGTGAAGACAAAAAAACGGGCAGAAATTTTTATTTTTTTTTCACTTGCCGAAACGTCATTTTTTTGATTATATGTTTGTAAATCAAATACTTACGCGTTAGTAAAAAATGTTTACTCTATTGAAAATCAAGACGATGACGCCCACAGCTTAAAGCTTTCCCCAAAGTTGTATTCCGCTTACGGCTGTGCGCCCAAAGTAAGCAGAAGGATGACACCGGAAGCGGCGGGAATTCGATCCACGCTTACGTAAATGTCTTGTTGAATGGCAAAGGGTTCGCCCAAAATAAAATTCGGCGGAACGGCTTCCATGGCTTGCGCCCATGCCGCGAGTGGCGCTACCTCGGGGCTCAGTTCGCTCAAGTCATAGAGCATACCGATGCATTTGCCCACCCAAAAAACGGCATCGTCTCTTTCGGGCACGTAGTTGAGTTCGAACCTGAATTCCTGTACAGGCGTTTCGCATCCGCTCTGAATCAGGGTGACAGCGAGGCTGTCTCCAAGCCTGAGTTCCTCCGTGGCCGAATATGGTTCTGTGGCAAAGCGGTGCCCGCTCACACCCGGCATTTTTTCTGAAAAAACAGGCTTGGGTTTGCCATACGGACAATCCTCTAATTTTTTCGATGCATTGCGGTCGCCGCATGCGGTAAAAGCTACGGTGAAGCAAAAAAAACTAAAAAATAATCTATTCATTCCTTGATGGTTAAGGCAAAAAGCGTCTTCCTGACCTGGCACAAATCCGCAACAATATAGCAACCGGCCTGTTTGGTTTGCGTATTTTCAATCCGGAAATTTTTAAACCGCAAAAAATGACAAAAATTGCTTTCAACGGCAACGGCGCCCATGCAACCAACGGAAAACACAATGGTATAGTGCCAGGCATACTCCTGTCACAGGAAGCTGATATCAACACTCCTATGCGCCCTGATGCGTTTATGCGGGACGAAACAGAGAAAATGGATATCATTGAGTCGCATTTTCGCGTCATCATGGAAACGCTCGGTCTCGATCTCAATGACGATTCGCTCAAGGGAACGCCCCGGCGGGTGGCAAAAATGTTCGTAAAAGAAATTTTCTCAGGCCTCGACCCCGAAAACAAACCGAGCATATCTCTTTTCGAGAACAAGTATCGCTACAACCAGATGCTCGTGGAGCGCAATATCACTGTAAAATCCTTTTGCGAACACCACTTCCTGCCGATCACGGGCGTGGCGCATCTAGCTTATTTTTCCACAGGAGAGGTAATCGGCTTGTCCAAACTCAACCGCATCGTGGAATACTACGCCCGCCGCCCGCAAGTGCAGGAACGGCTCACCATGCAGATCGCCGCCGAACTCAAGCGCGTACTGAATACGGAAGATATAGCCGTATATATAGATGCCCGGCACATGTGCGTGGAGTTGCGCGGCGCAGAGCACGAGCACTGCTCTACCATAACCACGGAATATTCGGGCAAATTCCTCAACGAGAACATCCGGGCGGAGTTTCTACAGAGCATCCGCGGATAACCGCAAAATTCTAAATGAAAAGTCAAAACCGCAAAAGGCTGCTACGCCCTTTTGCGGTTTTATATTTAGAATTTTGCGGTTTTTCATTTCATCATCCAAACACACCTGAGGACAGGTACCTATCCCCTCTGTCGCATATGATACACACTACCACGCCTTCCTCCAACCCTTCCACCAAGCGGGCGGCGGCGGCAACGGCTCCTCCGCTGCTCATTCCCCCGAAGATGGCGTCCTCCCTGGCTAAGCGCCGCATCATAACCGTCGCTTCATCCTGGCTCACGTCGATGATGCGATCCACCCGCCGGGGCTCGTAAATTTCAGGCAAATACTCCGGCGACCAGCGCCGGATGCCTGGAATACTGGAGCCGTCCGTAGGTTGCACCCCCACTATCTGCACGGCGGGGTTTTGCTCTTTGAGGTACCGCGATACACCCATAATGGTGCCGGTAGTACCCATGGAACTGACGAAATGTGTAACGGCGCCTCCTGTGTCGCGCCATATTTCAGGGCCGGTGCTGCGGTAGTGCATGCCCCAATTGTCGGGATTGGCAAACTGGTTGAGCATGTGATAGCCGCCTTTAACTACCAATTCTTCTGCGTATTCCCGCGAATACTCTATGGAGCGGGCTGCCGGCGTGAGAATGACTTCCGCGCCGAAAGCCTGCATGGTTTGCACGCGCTCGGCGGTGGAGTTATCGGGCATGATGAGGGTGATCTCCACGCCGAAAAGCCGGGCTATCATGGCTAATGCAATACCTGTATTCCCGCTGGTGGCTTCCACTAAACGGGCGCCGGGCTTGAGTTCGCCGCGGTCGATCGCTCCTTTTATCATGCCGTAGGCGGCGCGGTCTTTCACGCTGCCGCCGGGATTATGGCCCTCTAATTTGCCGTAAACCGTTACGCCCGGCTTGTGGATGACGTGGTTGATTTCCACTAATGGCGTATTGCCTACGAGATCGAGTATGGTGGGCATGGTATCGTTTTTGCAAAGGTAGGCACAGCCGCGCACTTCAGGCCGGAAGTCCGGCATGCTTAACAATTGGCCAGGCCAAAAGACGCGCGCCGGACACTTTGTACAAAAAATGCCAACCACTTACCGGCATCTTGTGTTTGGTCAGGAAAAACCATTGAAACATGCGCCTGATTGCTTTGTTGTTCCTATTGTTATCATTTTCCTGTTCTGCTCAACCTGAAAAATCAGTCAAAAAAAACATGGATACGCCTAAAGAAAACATGCCTGCGGAGGGAATAGAAACCGCCACGCTCGGCGGCGGCTGCTTCTGGTGCGTGGAAGCGGTATATCAAGACCTGCGGGGCGTGCTCTCCGTTGTGTCAGGCTATTCCGGCGGCACTGCCGAAACGGCCAATTACAAGGCCGTCGGCTCCGGAAGAACCGATCATGCCGAAGTGATCCAGGTCAAATTCGACCCCAAGGTGGTCTCCTTCGAAGAGATACTGGAAGTGTTCTGGACCGTGCACGATCCCACCACGCTCAACCGGCAGGGCAACGACGTGGGGCCGCAGTATCGCTCTGTCATTTTTTATCATGACGAGGAACAAAAGCGCATTGCGCAGCGCTCCAAAAAGGAGGTGGCGCCCGAACTGTGGGACAAGCCCATCGTCACGGAAATTTCACCGCTCAAAGCTTTCTACGAGGCGGAGGACTATCACCAGGACTACTACAACACCGTAGGAGATCGCAACCCTTACTGCACGTTTGTCATAACGCCCAAGGTGGAGAAGTTCCGCAAAGTGTTCAAGGATAAGCTGAAGGAGGGGAATTGAGCCGTAAATCAGGCGCGGCGTTATACTACCCCCGGCACCGCATCCAACAATTGCTTGGTATAGTCCGTCTGCGGGCCGGCGCAAACTTCCGCCGTGATGCCGCTTTCCACGATCCGGCCTTCTTTCATGACGAGCATCCGGTCGCTGATCTGGCGAATGACGGAAAGGTCATGCGATATGAAGATCATTGACAGGCCGCGCGATTCCCGAAGGTCTTGCAACAGGTTGAGCACCTGGGCCTGTACGGATACGTCGAGCGCGGAGACCGACTCGTCGCAGATGAGCAGCAGCGGATGCACGGCCAATGCCCGGGCTATGCAGGCGCGTTGCCGCTGCCCGCCCGACAGTTCGTGCGGGTAGCGCATGTAGTGCGCCGGTGAAAGGCCAACGGTTTCCAGCAATTTGACGACTTCCTGCCGGCAGCCGTCGGCAGACCGGCAAATGCCTTGCCACCGCATCGGTTCAGCGATGGCCTCGCCGATGCGCAAACGGGGATTGAGCGAGGAGAAGGGGTCCTGGAAGATCATTTGCAACTCCTTGCGCACCTGGAGCAATTCCCGCCCTGAAAGGCCCATCAGGTCGCGCCCACGGTACAATACCCGGCCGGCATTGGCTTTTACCAGGCGGAGGATTGCCCTGCCAAGGGTGGTTTTGCCGCTGCCGGATTCGCCCACCAAGCCGAGCGTTTCGCCGGGGTAAAGCTTGAAATTGGCGCTTGCTACTGCCTGCACGGGTGGGCGCCCCGGGTAGGTGACGCTGAGGTTGTCCACTTCCAACAGCGGGGTTTGAGCGAGGAGGGTTTGGACGCGGTCATATTCTTCTTCAAAACTGTAGGGTTGATGATTGATTATTGGTGATTGATGATGGATGATTTTTGATGTGTCGGGGAGGAAATCGGCGATGACGGGCAGGCGGCGCAGGCGGCGGTCAATGGGCGGGCGGCAGGCGATGAGGCCTTGCGTGTAGGGGTGCTGCGGATTTTGGAGAATTTGAGTTACAGGCCCTTGTTCCACAACGACGCCTTTGTGCATAACGGCGACGTGCTGTGCAATTTCACTGATAACGCCGAGATCATGGGAGATGAACAGGCAGGCTGTCTTTGTTTGCTTTTGCAATTCGCGTATGAGATCGAGCACGGCTTTTTGCACCGTTACATCCAAGGCGGTAGTAGGCTCGTCTGCTATGAGCAGCGCAGGGTTGCAACACATGGCCATGGAGATCATGACCCGTTGTTTCTGCCCGCCGGAAAGCTGGTGGGGGAAAGACCGGTACATGCGGGAAGGATCGGGCAGTTTCACTCTTTCAAACCACTCTAATGTGAGGGTTTGCGCATCGGATTCGCTTTTGCCCAAATGCAAGCGGATGGACTCTGCAACCTGCTCCCCACAGCGGTAAACTGGGTTGAGAGAAGACATGGGCTCCTGGAAAACCATTCCAATACGACGGCCTCGCACCCGGCACATTTCCGCTTCCGTTAATTCGTGCAGGGATGTTGCTTCTCCCGTGTGCGGGTCGATCAGGCGCATGGCGCCGCTTTGCCGGCTATTGCTCCCGGGCAATAAACGCATCAGGGAAAGTGCCGTGACGGATTTGCCGGAGCCTGATTCGCCTACGATGCCCAGGGTTTGCCCTTCCCGGATTTCAAAACTGACATCTTTGGCAGCCTGCACGACACCCTCGCGGGTTTGAAACGCCACGCCCAGATTATTAACTTCGATAATCTTACCTTTGTCCATCGAAAAACAAAATTACGACTTTCATGCAGAGTTCGCTTTCAACTTTTTTCTTCGTTGCACTGACGCTCTTGTTCTGCAACACTACGGCAGGGCAAGACCTGAACCTGAACATGAGCCTCCTGGGGCAATGGAACGTGGATACGCTGCCGGTTCACTCCGGTATCAAATACAACGACGTGTGGGGTTATGCCGACTGTTCCGGAAGGGAATACGCCATCCTCGGTTCGGCCGGCCGCATCCATTTCATCGATGTGACCAAACCCGAAGAACCGCGCGAGGTGGCTTCTTTCCCCGGCACCTCAAACTCCGTATGGCGCGACTTCAAAACCTACCGGGACCGCGCCTATGCCTGTGCCGACCAGGGACAGGACGGCCTGATGGTGTTTGACCTCAGCGGCCTGCCCGATACCGTGACGATGACCTACCAAAGTACGGAATTTTTCAGCCGCAGCCACAATCTCTGGATCGATACTTTGCATGGCCGCCTCTACATGGCCGGCGCCAACACCCGCAACAATGGCGTCATAGTGTTCGACATTGCAGAAAACCCGGATGATCCCCAGCTCTTAGCCAGTGTGCAGCTTCCGGGCAGTTACATCCACGACATTCATGTGGTGGATCATATCGGCTATGCCTCTCATGGATTCAACGGCCTGTGGGTATATGATTTTACCGATCCTGAGAACCCTCTACCTCTCGGTTCCATCACCGACTACCCGGAGAAAGGATACAATCATTCCAGTTGGCTCAGCCCCGACGGGGATTTCCTCATCATGGCCGACGAGACACACGGCACCAGTCTTAAAACGGTGGATGTACAAGACTTCGATGACATTTACGTGCGCTCCTTGTTTAAGTCGGCTCTTCTTGCCCCTGGGCACACCGCCAGCATTGTACACAACCCTTTTATCCGCGATCAGTATGTAATCCTGGCATATTATCACGAAGGTATTCAGGTGTACGATATGTCCAACCCCGACAGCGTATTCAGGGTAGCCTACTACGACACTTATCCCATCAACGCCAATTACAACGGCTACCAGGGCGCTTGGGGCGCATATCCATACCTGCCCTCCGGAAATATCCTGGGGTCTGATATCACTTTCGGCTTGTTCGTGCTCTCTGCCGACAGCATTGATTTCCTGCCTGGTCCCCGGCATCGTTTCCCCGATGCAGCCATCACTACGGAGAATCCCGCATTTTGCGAAGGCAGTATGGTGTTACTTGAAGCTGCCCCGGGGGCGGAATCGTACACCTGGTTCTTGGACGGAGCAGCCATTCACAATGAAGGAAACACTATAGAAGCCGTTCAGGGCGGCTATTACCAGGTAGAAGCCCGCAACGGGCACTGCGTGCTGCGTTCCGATTCGGTGCAGGTAGAAGAAGTAGCGCCGCCGGTGCTGGAGGTAAGCCTTGAAGTGCCTGCTTTTTGCGAGGGCGATTCAGCCCGGCTGGATGTGTCAGGCAATGCCGATTCGGTGTTTTTGTACCGAGCCGACGGGTTTCGGGAACTTGTAAATTTAAGCTACGAATTGCGCGAGGCCGGCTTATATGGCATCGAAGCCGTACTCGGCCCCTGTGTGATCAACCCGGTCTATACTTTTGAAATACTGGTGTTCCAGCCGGTGCAACCGCAGGTGGAGCTGAATGGCAATGTGCTTCAATGCCTTGATATACAACAATTTTTATTTTTCCAATGGTACCTTGACGGCGTGCCGGTACCCGGGGCAAACAACCCGGAATATACCGTCAGCGAAAGTGGAAACTATGTGTTGGAAACTATTGATAACTCCGGGTGCTATTCCACTTCCGGGGAATTACAGGTCGTATTTTCATCTACTTCGGCCCCGGCGCCGGCGCCCTTCAGCTTGTTTCCCAACCCGGCTTCGGCATGGGTGACTTTAAGCGGGGATATTGGCTCCAACAGCCTGCTGATACTCAGGGATGCGCTGGGAAAAGAGTTAATGCGAAGTGCTTTACCGGCATCAGATACCTATCGCTTCTCCGTGGAACAATTGCCGCAGGGAGTTTATTTTTATACCGTTGAAAGGGCCGGTGCATATGGCGCTGATCACAAAGCCCGCGCCGGCAGGTTGGCGGTATTGCGATGAACAAGCAGGTATGGTGTGTGTCCGGGGTTACGGCTTGGCTCACTTCACCGTTCTGCACACCCCCAAGTTGCAGATCATGGTGCGCAGCAGTTCGCCGTTTTCGTCATATATCTTCAACTCGCCGTGTTCGTTATCGCCGTCTAAATAGCTGCCCTCGGCCTTGATTTTTCCGTTGGGGTGATATTCTTTGAACGGCCCGTTTTCGGCATTGTCGCGAAAGGTAACTGATTCCTTCAGCGCGCCGTCGGGATAGTAGCTGAGCCACACCCCGCTCATGGCGTTGGCAGCGTAGTTGCCTTCGGCTTTCTTCTTTCCGTTTTCATGGTAGGCCCGGAAAGGACCCTCGAAGCTGCCGTTTCGGTAGGTTTCCACGCTCATGGTATCCCCGGAATTGTAGTAAAGGATGCGCATGCCGTCCAATGTGTCGTGGAGGTAATGGGCTTCTTCCACTTTCCGGTTTTGGGTGTCGAATCTTTGGTACCATCCTTCCTTTGCATAGTCGGAACTGCGGCGGAAGTATTTTTCGGTGTAGCCGTACTCATCCTGTGCCTCCACTGCTTCCAAAGGCTCGGTTCTGTTGCAGGCTGAAAAGAGCAAGGCCGAACACATGCCAAAAGACAAAAGTGATTTCATACCAACGGTTTTGGTGAAAAACGCAGCTTGGGAGTAAAACGTATGTTCTGTCTTTCGGCGGGTTTGCTTTCCGGGAAAAAATTTTTTATCTTTGCTCAATAATGCAAATCTATGAGCGCTGGAGCATCACCCGTACCGTCTGTCGAGCCGGCTCGCTTACCGGATACCGGGTTCATTTCCCTCCGGGATTTTCTCGATCAGTATTCCAATAGGGAAGACCCATGGAAATATGAATGGAATGAAGGAATCGTAGAACGAAAACCGAGGACTATGAACCGGGATCAATTATATTTACTTCAAAAGTTGAGTAGATTATTTCTTTTGACCAGCGCTTTTGGAGAAATGGGAGAGTTAATGGCAGAAGTGGACATGTTTCTCCCCTTGGCCAACCGCACGCGGCGCGCAGACATCGCCTACCTCAGCGGGGAACAGATGCGCGCATCCAAGGACGGCAAGGCAAGCGTATGCACTTTTGTGGTGGAGATCATCTCGCGGAATGACCAGGTAAACGATGTTGAAGAAAAGAAGGCAGAATACTTCAACGATGGAGTTCAGGTGCTTTGGATAATCTTCCCCCAGGTACAGAAAGTGGAAGTGTATCATTCCGTGAAGGAAGTGCGCATTTGCACCGGCGATGACATCTGCTCCGCTGCGCCCGTACTGCCGGATTTTGAGATATCTGTGCGGGATTTGTTCGCCTGATCCTGGTTTTAAATTCTCTTTGTACGACTGCCTGCTCCGTTAGCTATTGGATACTCACACATACTTTTTCACATCCTCCCCGGTAATGGGGTCTCCTCCCAGGATGATAAGCCTTTCCACCACGTTGCGCAATTCGCGGATGTTGCCTGTCCAATTGAAGTTTTTGAGCGCCTCCACTGCTTGGGTGTTGATCTTTCGCGTGGCTATGCCGTATTCGGCGCACACATGCCGCAGAAAGTGATCTGCCAATAGGGGTATATCGTCGCGGCGGTTGTTGAGCGCCGGTGATTCTATGATGATAACGGCGAGGCGATGGTAGAGGTCTTCCCTGAAATTGCCTTGCTCAATTGCCTTGCGCAGGTCTTTGTTGGTAGCGGCTATGATACGCACGTCCACCGGGATGTCTTTTTCGCCGCCCACGCGTGTAATGCGGTTTTCCTGCAGGGCGCGCAGCACTTTGGCCTGGGCGGAGGCGCTCATATCGCCTATCTCATCCAAGAAGAGCGTGCCGCCGTGCGCCTGCTCAAACTTTCCCACGCGTTGCTTGACCGCCGAGGTGAAAGCGCCTTTTTCATGGCCGAACAACTCACTTTCGATGAGTTCGGAGGGAATGGCTGCACAGTTGACCTCCACAATGGGCTGAGCGGCGCGTGGGCTAAGCTCGTGCAACCAACGCGCGATGAGTTCCTTGCCGGAGCCGTTTGGGCCGGTCACTAATACGCGGGCATCGGTGGGGGCTACCCTTTCTATGGTGTGCCTGATATGCCTGATGGCCTCTGATTCTCCGATAATCTCCTGCACTTTTGACTTGGAGACGGCCCGGCGAAGGGATTTTGTTTCGCTCACCAGGATCGATTTGTCTAAAGCATTGCGCACGGTGATCAGCAAGCGGTTGAGGTCGGGCGGTTTGGACAGAAAGTCGAAAGCCCCCTTTTTCACAGCTTCCACGGCAGTTTCAATGGTGCCGTGCCCTGAAATCATGATGACGGGGGTGTCCGGGGCAAGTTCCTGGATGCGTTCCAGGGCTTCCAGCCCGTCCATTTTAGGCATCTTGATATCCAGGAGGATGGCGTCGAAGCGTTGTTGTTTGAGCTTGACCAGGCATTCCAGCCCGTCGGCTGCTTCTTCCACCTCGTATTTTTCAAACTGGAGGATTTCCTTCAAGGTACGCCGTATGGCGCCCTCATCGTCCACGATCAAGACTTTAGCCATTGTTGCTGTGTTATAGTGTTTCAAAACAGTTTATACTAAAAAACCGCCATGAAAAAAGCCGGGGATAAGGCCTGATTCAGGCAGTTCGGCCAGGCCGCGCTCTATTGGTCGTCTGCAGCACTACTCCATTTGGCCAGGTCTGGGCAATCTTTGAACATTGGATCAATGAACACGTAGGTGCTGCGCATTTTCTCTATGACCCACTTGGAGGTGTACTCGTTTTTCTTGGCTTCGATGGCGGCTTTTTGGATCTTTGAATAATCCTGCGCCAGGCTGGCGCGGTGCGGGGGGATGCGCGACTGCAACATGGCGATGCGATAATAGGTTTCACCGTCGGGGCCGGCAAATTCGAAGGGTTTGGAAATCCCGCCTATCTGCATGGTATCGATGGCGAAGTAGATATCCGGTTCGAGTTCGTTCACCTGGAAGAAAGTATTGCCTGAATTGGGATTTACCATACGTCCGTCGTTGTTGTAACTCTGCACTTCTTTGTGGGAAAAGCGCTTGACGGCAACGGAAAAACTTACAGAATCGGAGATGATGAGCTGCCGCACGGAGTCCAGATGCCGGTAAGCAAGGTCCAGGTCATCCTTGGTGATATCGGGCTTGACCAAGATATGCCGGGTATGAATAGTGTTGCCGCGGCGATCGAGCAGTTGAATAATGTGGAAGCCGAACTCGGTTTCAACGACGGGGGAAATCTCGTCTTTTTCCAGTTTGTAGGCAGCTGCCTCGAAATCGGGAACGAAAACGCCGCGTTTTGTCCAGCCCAGGTCGCCGCCGGCGCGGGCCGAGCCGCCGTCGTCGGAGAAGCGGGTAGCCAGTGCGGCGAAGTCTTCTCCGTCTTCCACAATGCGCTTGCGGAAGCCCTCCAGTTTCTCTATGGCAATCCGGCGTTCATCGGGGTTTACCTTGGGCTTATGAACGATTTCCCCAATTTCCACCTCTGCATTGAAGTAGGGGAGGCTGTCCCGCGGAATTTTGTTGAAAAACGCTTTTACTTCGGAAGGCGTGATGGTGATGCCGCTTTGCACTTTGCCCTGCATGCGCTCGGTGAGTATCTGGCCCTTGATATCTTCCCTCATTTCTTCCCTTTTTTCGGCAATGGTTTGACCGTAGTAGGATTCAAACATGCTGGGGTCGTTGCCCATGTATCCAAGAATGCGGTCGATACGGGCATTTATCTGGTCGTCCACTTCAGCCTCGCTCACCTCCACGCTGTCAAGTTTGGCCTGGTTGAGCAGTAGCTTGGAGAGCATCATATTGTTGAGAATGAAGCAACGGGCGTCGGGCGGCAGTCCGCCTTGCTGCCCGCGGAGGTAATCGTATTGCTCTTCCAGATCGGACAGCAGGATCATCTCACTGCCTACCACGGCAATGACCTTGTCGAGGAGGGAAGCCTCCTGAGCATGGCTTTGCAGGGCGGATATGGTTAAAGCGATGCAAAACAGAATTTTGGCTTTCATAAGCGTGATTTCTTTTACTGTCTCCTTATTGGAGGGAAAAAATTTCCACATTACCCCGGCGGATCTCTATGTCGTACATGTCGTTTTTCTTGTCCTCCAGGAGTTGGTCGATGCGACTGCGCAAAATGAATCGCCGCGCCTGGTCTTCGATATAGCTGAAAGGAGCAATCTCTTTGCGGTTCTTCAGTTCCAGGATGCGCAGGTAGTACTCGTATTGGTCGTCGCGCAGGGTGATTTCCTTTTTGGACCCCGGGTTGTCGGGAGAGAGCAATCCCGGCGGCAATTCCGCGGCGATGTCTTCTACCTTGTACCAGGTGCTGTCTTCCAGCAAATGCGCCTCAGCAAACTCAGAACAATACTCCACTAATTTGGAATAATCATCGGGGCGGCTGCTGTTCCACATGCGGCGGAGTTCCTCTCCCTTATACACAGGAAATGGCACCTTGATGAAGAAGCAACGCATAATGGGCGTTTCGAGTTGATATTGTTCCTTGTTGTTTTCGTAGAATGCTCCCAACTCCTCTTTGGTGACAGTAGAGTCGAGAAGTTTTTCCACAAGGAATTGCTCATAACTGTGCCGCACCAAGGAAGCGCGGTAATCGCGCACGAGTTTGTCAATGTTCAGGTCGCTCGGGATATTCCGCTCGGCCTCCTGGAGAAGAAGAGCTTCGCGTATCCAGCGTTCCACATAGGCGTTGATAACGAGCGTGCTGTCTTCACCGGGGGGGAACAGCCCCTCTAATTCGGAGAGGTACAGTGTTCTGTTGAATACCCTTGCCAGAGGCTTGTCGCCCTCCCGGCTCATTGATTTTCCGCAGGCAACTGCTGCGAAGATCAGAGCAAAGCTAAAGAAGAGAAAAAGAAATGGATGGCGCACGGTACTCAGGGCTTTATCAGTTTTTCCAACACGTCGCGATTAACCTGCACCTTGTACTCTTTGCGAAGTTTTTCCACCCATTGCGTCTCTAAGTAGTCCTGGTAGTCAGCCACGATGTACCCCCTTGCCTCCTTGAGTGTTTTGTCAACGGGAGGCAGTATTTTTTCAATGCGGACAAAGGTCCATTCTTTGGTTTTGGGGTCTTCTATTGCTGCCGACATACCGCCGACCCTCCACTTTTCGTCAGTAATACCGGCAGGCGCTTTGGTGCGTTCATGGTTTTTTTCTTCCACGGTGATAATTTGCTTGTCGGCGGTATTAAATCGCTCGAGTACCTTATCCGCGGGGCCTTTTGCAACCATTTTGAGAATTTCGCCGATCTGGTCTTTGCCTTCCGGCAGAACCCTCCAATGATTTACCTGCGCGCGCTCGTCCCAACGGTATTTGCCTTTGATGATTTTGTTGAAAAACTGTTCGAGCCCCACGCTGTCCTGGGAGGCTTTGTCCCACACTTCCATCTTGGTGGCTTCAAAGAGGAGTATGCCTTCCTCATACTCGCGCATAAGGGCTTTGAAGTCGGGGTATTTTTCATACAAATGCGCCTCCTCGTACTTGAGGCAGGCATCATCGATAAAGTCCTGGTAGAGAAGCTGAGCAACTGCGGGCGGCTCGAGCGAACCGCTGTAGCGAAGGCGCTTTCTGGTTGACTGGGTGAGGAAGTCCTCGAAATCTGCTACCGTGGCTTTGTAATCTTTTCCAAGGGTGAAGAGGACATCCTGTGATTTTTCATCAGAAGACTTCCACCGGAAGGTGAGGAAGCTGTCATCAAGTCCGGTGATAAAGCGCTCCAGCGGCCCGGAGTATTCCGTGAAGTTGTTTTGGTGGCGGATGTTGCGGATCATTGACTTGCGGGCTTCCTCGAAGCGCTCGTCGTTTTTGATCCGGTTTTCCAGGCGGCTTTTTTCCACGCTGAAGGCCTGGATGCCGCGTTGGCTGATGCGCTTGACGATGTGCCAGCCAGCAGAGGACTCGAAGGGTTTGGAGTAATCACCGTCATTTTTCAATGCGAACGCGGCTTCTTCAAAAGCGAGTTCATACCTGTTGATGCCAAAAAATCCGAGGTAGCCTCCCCTTGGAGCGGTATTTTTATCTTCGGACAAAGAAGCGAGTTCCTCGAATTGCGCTCCGTTGGAAAGCAACTGGTAAATGCTGTCGATCCGGTGTTTGGCCGCAGCTTCGTTGCCCTCCGGCTTGCGGATGAGGATATGGGCCACCTCTATTTCGCCGCGCGCAGGGCGACGGGCTTCAATTTTCATCAAATGGTAACCGCCGCTGGTGCGCACCGGCCCGGTGAGAGTTTTCACGGGTACGGAGTAAGCCGCTTTTTCCAGCGCATACATGCCGGGCGGGAAGACGGCGGTGACGTAGCCCACATGGCCGCCGTTGTTGAGGGCGGATTTATCGTCGGAGTGGGCTTTGGCCATCTCTTCAAATGAGGCGCCTTTCATCAGTTTGTCCTTCACCATCAAGGCCTTTTCGTGTTGGGCCAGCGTATCTTCAGGAGATGCATTGGCCGGAACGGCGAAGAAAATGTGATGGAGGTCCACATCTTGCTGGATGCGCTCGTAGGCTTCTTTGGCCAATTTTTCGGTGACCTCCCTGTCCACGAGGTAAGAATCGGCCAACTGCCGGCGGTAGCCGTCCAATTCGCTTTTCAGGCTCGCGATGGTGTCAATTTTCATATCGCGGGCTTTCTGTACTTTGAGCTTGAACTTGATGTACAGATCGAGGTATTCCTCCAAGGACTTGCGCGAGAAGTCGGCATCCTTGCCGTTCGTTTTGGCATAGATATAGGAAAACTCCGAAATATGTACCGGCGTGTTATGTACGGTGAACAATACAGGGTCGTTTTGCTGCGCTGACATCAGGCAGGGCAACAGGATCAGTGCCGTGAAAAAGGCGAAATATTTTGCTGTCATGGTATAGCGTTTTTTAAAACCGGCGCAAAAATAACAATTTTGAAGGCACGGCGGCCATTTTCACTCACTCTTGCACATACACCCGCTTCACGCGCGGAGAAATGCCGGTGAGCACTTCGTAGGGGATAGTGCCGAGCGCGAAGGCCAGCTTCTGCACCGGGAGCCCCGGGCCGAAAATGACCACGGGATCACCCTCTGCGGCCTCCGGGATATGTGTCACGTCGGCCATGCACATATCCATGCATACATTGCCTGCGAGAGGGGCAAGTTTGTTGCGGATAAGTACGCTGTACCGGCCGTTTCCCGCTGCTCGCAGAAGACCGTCCGCATAACCGATGCTTATGGTGGCAATGCGCATACCGGGCGCCCCCGCTCCTTTCCTGCCATATCCTACCGTGTCGCCCGCTGCAAGGGTTTTTATCTGGGAAACGGCAGCCCTCAGGCTCAAAACCGGCTGTAATCGAAGCCCTGCCTGTGCAGGCGCTTCCAAGCCATACAACCCGATGCCCAAACGCACCATTTCCATCTGGTATTGTGGGAAGCGGGCAATGCCGCCGGAGTTGAGCAGGTGTCGCAGGGGCCGGTAGCCTAATCCCCCGGAAAATAGTTGGAAAGCGCTTTCAAAGCGGGCTGCCTGTAGGTGCGTGAAGGCATCCTGAGCGGGGTCTTCAGAGGCGGCCAAATGGGAAAATACCGAGGCTACCCGGAGCTGAGGATGAGCGCTGAGTACGCCTATGGCCTCCCTGAGGTCGTCTTCCACAAAGCCGAGGCGGTTCATGCCGGATTCTATCTTGAGATGTACCTGAACCGGCCCTTCCATACCCGCGCAAAAGCGGGCGAAACCGCGCAATATGCGCAGGCTGTACAACTCCGGCTCCAGGCGGTAGCGAATGAGCATATCGAACACGGCTTCTTCTGGATTGAGTACCAGGATTGGCAACCGGATCCCGCTGCGCCGGAGTTCCACCCCTTCATCCGCGTATGCAACAGCTAAGTAATCCACCTGTTGAAGTTCCAGCAATTTCGCGGTTTCCACGCTGCCGCTGCCGTAGGCTGCCGCTTTTACCATGGCCATGGTACGCACACCGGGGGCGAGGAGTTGCTGAAATTGTCGCAGGTTGTGAGCCAGCGCGCTGAGGTTTATTTCCAATGCGGTTTGATGCACTTTGCGGGCCAGCCGGTCGGCAATGCGCTCAAACCCGAAACGGCGGGCGCCTTTTACGAGGATGATCTCGCGGTGGAATGCGTCCGCGTCGACCTGGCGCAGAAAATCGGCGGCATCCGCAAAAAATGCAGTTTCTATGTCAGGGGGCAGTTTGCCGGCGAGGCGCCGTATGTGTTCCCCCACGGCAAATACCCGCTGTACGCCTTTTTCGCAAATGAGATCGGCCACGGCTGCATAAAGCGTTTGAGTATCGCGGGCGCTTTCCAGGATATCCGACAGGATAAGCGTGCGGCGTCGTCCGGCTGCTTGCCTGGCCATCACGTCAAGTGCAATCGCCAGCGCGTTGAGGTCGGAGTTATAGCTGTCGTTGATGATGGTGCAATCATGGATGCCCTCGCGCATTTCCAATCGCATCTCTACAGCTTCCAGGCCTGCCATACGCTCACGGATTACTGCATCGGGAATGCCGAAGTGCAGCATCACACAGCAACACAACATGGCATTGTGAATTGAGGCCTGATCGCTGAACGGAATACGGAAATGCAGGGTCCGGCCGCGAAATTCGGCCGTCAAATCCGTGGAGCGCCGGTCGGGAGAGGGGTCGCTTCGCAAGAGCTGCAATTCTACATGGGAGTCTTTACCCCAACGGAACACCGGTTTGCCAAGTGCGCGAACGGCTTCGTCCACCCGTTTATCATCAGCGCCGTAGAAGATCAATTCGGCCTCATGGAACAGTGCCAGCTTCTCCTGCAATTTCTCGTCTAAAGAGGCGAATCCTTCGCTGTGCGCATCGCCCAGCGCAGTGAATACGCCCAGTGTGCATTGTATGACGGGGGCCAAACGGGCCATCTCCCCGCATCGGGATATGCCTGCTTCAAACAGCGCCAGGTCGTGCTCCGGATGCAATTGCCAAACGGATAGCGGCGCGCCCACCTGCGAATTGAAACTGCGGGGGCTTCTCACTATGCGACGCCCGGGGTGCAGCAACTGGAAAAGCCATTCCTTGACGATGGTCTTGCCATTGCTGCCGGTGATGCCCACAACCGGCAACCTGAATTGACGCCTGTGCCATGCCGCCAGCTTTTGCAGGGCGGCAAGGGTGTCGGGTACCTCGATGAAGCAGGCATCGGGAAAAGCATTCAAATCGGGGGCTTGGCTCACCACAAAATACCTGATGCCCTGCCGGTACGCATCGGCGATGAAGTCGTGTCCCTGGCGCCGGGGGCCGGGCAGTGCAAAGAACAGGCTGGTAGGGGCAAAGGCGATGTGGCGGCTATCGGTGATCAGATGTTCCACCACGGAGCCGACGGGCGCCTTGCCGAGGATGCGGCCCTGCACGGCATCGCTGATCTGGAAAATGGAAAAACGCTGGACAGGCATGGATGGAGAACTTGGTAAAAGTTGTTTTACCCGACGAAAAATGGTTTGTGAAAAAATATAAACCATTTTTCATCGGGATAATCCCGACGAAAAATGGTTTGCGAAAAATTTATACCATTTTTCGTCGGGACCAGTGGTTGGCAAAAGTCAAAATTCGCCAACCACTGGCTATCGAGTATACAAATCCCGCCCGATATCCCTCCGGAAGTATTTGCCTTCAAAATTGATCCGCGCAGCGTTGGTTCCGGAACGGGAAAGCGCCTCGTTCATATCTGCGCCGAAGGAAGTGACGGCCATTACGCGGCCGCCGTCGGTTACCAACCGGCCCTCCAGGGCTTTCATGCCGGCGTGGAACACCATGCTGCCCTCAACCTGCTCCAATCCGCTTACAGGCTTGCCTTTTTCATAGGCTTCCGGATATCCGCCGGATACGAGCACTATGGTAGCGGCGGCGCGGGCATCGGTACGGATATCAACTTCGTGCAGCTTGCCCCCGGCCATGGCGGTGAAGAGTTGCACGATGTCGTTCTCCATGCGGGGCAACACCACCTCGGTTTCGGGATCGCCGAGACGGCAGTTGTACTCAATGACATACGGCTCGCCGCCCACGCTGATGAGCCCGAAAAAGATGAAGCCCTGGTATGAGATGCCGCGTTCGCGAATGCCTTGGACTGTCGGCTCTATGATGCGGGTTTTCACTTTGCTCATCATGGCGGCATCTGCAAACGGCACAGGCGAAACGGCGCCCATGCCGCCGGTATTGAGACCGGTATCGCCCTCTCCGATGCGTTTATAGTCTTTGGCTTCGGGAAGGAGCGCGTACGACTCTCCATCGGTGAGTACAAACACGGAGAACTCGGTACCGCTGAGGAATTCCTCCACGACCACCCGCTCGCTTGCAGCGCCGAACTTTCCGCTCAGCATGGCGCGAAACTCGCGTTGGGCCTCCTCCCGCTCCGTGCAGATAAGCACCCCTTTGCCGGCAGCCAGGCCGTCGGCTTTCAATACGACCGGCAAAGTGTGGGCGGCGATGTAAGCCAACCCTTCTTCCAATTGCCCTGTTCCAAACTCCCGGTACGCCGCCGTGGGAATGCCGAACTCCTGCATAAATACTTTGGCAAAGGCTTTACTGCCCTCCAGGCGGGCGCCTTCGCGGGAAGGCCCCACCACGGTAACGTGCTGCAACTGCTCATCGCGGCGGAAGAAATCCCAAACGCCTTGCACCAAAGGGTCTTCAGGGCCGACGACTACCATGCCGATATTCTCCTCGAGCGCTAATTGTTTGAGCGCGTCAAAGTCAGTAGGTTTGATGGGGACATTTTCGCCGCAGCTTGCCGTGCCGGAGTTGCCGGGCGCGATAAGCAGGCGATTGCAAAGCGGGCTTTGTATGATTTTCCAGGCTAAGGCATGCTCGCGACCGCCGTTGCCCAGGAGGAGAATGTTCATGCGTTTTTGTTTGCAAAGGTAAGAAAAACTCCGCATCAGCCTTGGCTTGTTCACGTGCAGCGATGCTAATGCCCGGCTGTCGCCTACTGATTTATGCAAGCAATTGGTACACCATAAAGCTCGCCAGGTACGCCAACCCGGTCATGAAGACAAACTGCAGCAGCGGCCATTTCCAGCTATTGGTTTCGCGTCGCACGATGGCTAAGGTACTCATGCACTGCATGGCAAACACGTAGAAAATAAGCAGGGACATAGCAGTTGCCATGGTATATACGGGCAGTCCGGTGACGGGGTTTCGCTCTTTGGCCATGCGTTCCCGGATGGAGGTTTCATCGTCCTGAGCGCTGCCGATGCTGTAAATAGTAGCCATGGTGCCCACGAAAACCTCCCGCGCTGCAAAAGAGGTGATGAGCGCAATGCCGATCTTCCAGTCGAAGCCGAGCGGGCGGATTGCGGGTTCGATCAGCTTACCCATTTGCCCGGCCCAGGAAGCTTCAATGAGGCGGGCGGCGAGGAGGTCTTCAGTTGCCGTTTCATCCAATTGCATTTCGGCGGCAAGCGCGACTGCATCCTGTTCGGCTGCCTTCATAAGCTTCGTCGGCCCGTAACTTGACAGCACCCATAAAATCAAGGAGATGATCATGATGATCCTGCCTGCTTCCACTATAAAGGCGCGCACTTTCTCCCAAACGGTAAGCCCCACATTGCGCAGCACGGGCGTGCGATACTGGGGCAGTTCCAGCATGAGGAAGCTTCGCTCCTTCGAGCGCAAAACCCACTTGAGCGCCAAACCCGAAAGCAGGGCGGCAGCAATGCCCAGGATGTAAAGGCCCATGAATGCCAGACCCTGCACATTGAGGAAACCGGCTACGGTTTTGGCCGGTACGGCAAAGCCTATCAACACGGTATAGACAGGAATGCGCGCCGAACAACTGATAAATGGCGTAACGAGTATGGTGATCAGCCTTTCCTTCCAGTTGCTGATGGTTCGGGTACTCATAATGGCCGGAATGGCGCAGGCGCCGCCGGAGATAAGCGCTACTATGCTGCGGCCGTTTAACCCAAACCAACGCATGAGCCGGTCGAAAATAAAAGCGGCACGTGCCATATATCCCACTTCTTCCAAAAGCGAAACGAGAAAGAAAAGAATGGCGATCTGGGGCACAAAAACCAGGATGCCTCCCAAACCGGCCAGCACGCCCTGGGTGATCAGACTACTGAACCATCCTTCCGGCAACACTTGTGTCAGCAATGCTCCCAACGCTCCGAATCCGTTTTCTATCCAGTCCATAGGCCATGCTGCCATGGCATAGATGGCCTGGAAAACAAGCGCCATGATTACAAAAAAGATGAGCGGGCCGCCCACCCGGTGCGTCAGTATGCTGTCCAAGGCGGAAGTAAAGCGGCCGTTGGCCGTTGCAGGACGCCGTATGGCCTTGTCCACGGCGGGGGAAAAGCGGCTGTACCTGTCCAAGGTTTCATCCACCTGGCTCTTGATACTATTAAATTCAAGGGTTTTCACCGCCGAGGCAATTTCCTCTCTTTGAGTATCTGAAAGAAAAGGCAGCCAACTATGGTGGTGCGCGATCAAGAGGGCCTGGTAATCGGAGTGGGCCGGAAAAACCGATCTGACTTCAGCCGCGACTTTTTTTTCCGGGGGGGTCAAGGGGTGTTGACAGGCTCCGGGTTGGCCGGGGCCGGATGATTGGCGGAGAGTTGCCAGGGCAGAAAGCAATTCCTCTGTTCCCCGGCCGGTCCTGCCGCTGAGGAAAACCACCGGAGCGCTAAAAAACCGGGACAACAACCCCGTATCTACCATTAATCCCTCCTTTTCAGCTACATCGGCCATGTTCAGGGCGAGAACGAGTGGAATGCCGAGGTCGCACATTTGAGAAAAAAGAAGCAGGTGTTTATCTAAACGGGTAACATCGGCCACGAATATCACCGCATCGGGATAGTCGGGGCTGTTGGGATTGGTGAAAGTTTGGGCTACGATGCGTTCGTCCTGCGCATTGGGGTATAGGCTGTATGCGCCGGGAAAATCTACCAGGGTAGCCTCGACGCCATCCGCCAGTACGATCCGGCCTTCTTTTTTGTCAACTGTAACGCCGGGAAAATTGCCGACCTTCTGGCGCAAGCCCGTCAGGTGGTTAAAAATGGAGGATTTTCCGCAGTTGGGATTTCCTGTCAGGGCTATAGTGTAAGATTCGCTTCCGGCCATAAGGTTTCGGGCTTAGCGAACCAGGATGAATTCGGCCTCTTCTTTGCGCAAAGCTATGAGCAGGTTGTCAGCTTTTACATATAAACCGCCTCCGAACGGGGCAGGGCGCAGCACCTCTATCCTGCTTCCCGGTAAAATGCCCATGGCCATAAGCCTTCCGGCCAGATGCTGGTCTCCAAAATGAGACACCACCACGGGTTTTCCATACGAAATCCCATATAAAGACACGCAAAATGGGTTGATAGCGGCAGACATCCTCTCTTATTTTGATTTAATCTAATTTACAATTACGCTGCAAAAATAACCGCTTTTCGGAATAGGAGAAGTAACAAAAGTCACCTGGAGGAAAAATACCTAACGAAGGTTACAAATACCTAATGTTAGGTAAGCATCGGTCAGGCCCCAAAAAAAGAAACCCTGTGACAACAGGCGTTGCACAGGGCGTCCAATTTGGGGAAGGAGTAAAAAAAGGATTTATATGGCTGAAAGCCTAGTGGCTTCTGGCGCCTTTGAATAAGATATTAAAGATTGCCAGCGACAAATATTTGACGTCTGTCCATAAAGGGCTTTTCTCGTAAGCTTTCAAATAATCCCACTCTACCTGGATGATCTCATCCAGGGTTTTGGGCATGCCTACGTATTCCGGGGGTATCACACCGGGTTTGAATTGCCGGCGGTATGCCTTGAATTCTGCCGGGAAGAGGCTGAGATAGTGCTCGCTGATTGCCCGCACTCCGAAGAGTTTTACTTCACCTCTGAGCATGTTGACGATATTGGGCAATTCGTCGAGGAAACACTTGCGGAGTATTCGCCCTATCGGCGTAACGCGCGGGTCGTCTCTGAACTTACCGCCGTCTTGCAGCCCGTTAGTGTTGAAAACATATTCTTGCAGAAACTGAGAGTAAGGGTACATGGTTCTGAGCTTGTAAATGGTAATCATTTTACCCCCTTTCCCAACTCTCGGCAACCGGATAACCGCAGATGCGCATCCCCTCAAATCCGGGTGCGGCTTTCCGGTTTTTTTTGCGATAAAATACACCATGCCCTCTTCCTCCATGGTGGATTCGAGGCTGAAGCCTGCTGCGAATAAGCGTCCGAAAGCTTCGATATCGCTCAATACCCAGTTGCGCCCGGGCTTTGGCCTGAAATACAAATCACTCAGTACCCTTGACCTGGACAATGCCTGCCGGATCAAAACAGTAAGGACAAAGTAATAAAAGCCTAAGCGATAGCGATTCAGTACCTCTGCTTTAAGTTGCTTTACTGTGTGTACAGAGCCCAATATGCGGGCGCCTTCGCTCATGTTTTCATTTACAACAGCCAAATATTCGTCTATTTTTTGGATGTTGTTGAGCGGCTGCTCCATAATAAAGCACTGGCCATAGGCCATTTCAGCGCCTTTTTGTGCAGCAGACCGTGAGCCGCCTGATTGCGTACCATTGGGGGGGGTAGTAGCGTGTGCATGCGTTCTGAAATACCTGATCACTGGTTCAGGTATCCCGGCCCCCGCCTCCGGGGGGCTGGTTTTCCTGATGGTGTGTTCAAATGTGTCGTTCATGTTCAATAGTGTTTGAAGGTTGAGAGATGAAAGGATTAATTTAAGTAGAGTTCATGCTTGGCGTAAGTTTGGGGGGTGATTCAGATATTACTCCGA
This sequence comes from uncultured Saprospiraceae bacterium, assembly GCA_964577215.1. GTDB lineage: Bacteria > Bacteroidota > Bacteroidia > Chitinophagales > Saprospiraceae > UBA2329. Next base: position 63,451 of record CAZNYK010000001.1, on the reverse strand, counting down.
TAAATTGTTGTTTATGACAAAAAAGGGCGTGCCGGCATAAGCGGCGTTCCCGTATCCATCAGTTGCATAGACGTAAAGGCGGTAAGGCCCTGGTTTGCCGGGAGCGACAACCTGGAGCCGGGGCCTGCCGGGTTCTGCAGGAAGCATTTGGGGGCAAGGGCTTGCGAAGCAGGAATTTTCTGCGCTGAACTCCCCGGAATAACCCTCGGGCACTATCTCCCAGCGGTACAGGAGCGGGTCGCCGTCGGGGTCGCAGGCGCGGGCGGAAACCCACATGCTCCGGCCTGCATTCACAAAAACCTCGGCCTGCATGTCTTGCCCCTCGATTGCAAGCGAATCGAGGAAAGGCGCCATATTGGAAGGAACCTTGCCACTCCAGAACTCGAACATGAGGTCAACCAAGGCTGTCTTCTCCCCCTGCGGGGTGAACATGCTGAACCAGGTGTGGGTATGCTCGTATTTATACCCCCAGAAAAAAACATAGCTTCCCAGGCAATTGGGCCGGATGGGATGTATGTAGTTGTAATAATTGTTTTTGAGTTGCCAGTACTTGATGGTAATTGGGTCTTCCCCGGCTGCTCCCCATGAGTTGTGCAGTTTTTCCCAATAACCGGTATTGGTCCACTCGCTTATGATGAAGGGCATGTCAGGATTTACAATCTTGTGCAGGTAATGGATGTTTCCGGACGTGTTCACGGCCAGGAAGTCAATATTGGGGCACTTTGGCGCCAGTTGAAGGGAATTGGCGAGTTCTTCAACAATGGTGACGGGGTGATCCGGATCGAGTTGCTGCACCAGGTCAACCAGGTCGTTCAGTACCGGCCAAAGTTTATCGTAATCCCAGGCATGTATCATGGTTTCATTGCCCACAGCCCAGGCGAGCAGGGCCGGGTGGTGCTTGTAGCGGTTGACAATGGCTGCAATTTCTTCCTTCTGGCGCTTGACGGATACTTCGTCCCCGTAATCAAATCCTTCTTTTTGCAAGCCCACCCAAAGTCCTGCCATTACGGTGATGTCAAGGCTGTGCGCTTTATCCAACAGCGTGTCGAGTTCCAGGGTGGTATAGGTTCGGATCGAATTCCCCCCTGCCGCTTTGAGCATTTCCAGATTTGCAGTACCGCAGGCGCCCTTGACGTAATAGGGCTTTCCGTGGCGAAAAAGCTGATACCCATCGGCGGTTTTTCGCACCTCCACAGTTGGTTCGCCTTTTCGCTCGGGTGATAATTTGTATAGTCTGTGGTCGCTCGGAAGTTGTTGCTCTGCGGTATCGCAGGCAGGCAACAAACCCAAAACCGCGACGCAACCCAGCATGCTTATTCCCAACAGCGATAACAGGTGATTTTTCAAGGTGTCGTTCAATTGTCTAATAGATCGGGCAGGAAGCTACCACCACGTTTCCGGTTTTGTCTGACAAGTGCAGGTAAATCCGCGAGGGGTTGCCGCGTATATTGCTATCCTTGATGTACAGGCGGCTGCCGTTCTCTTTGGTGAAAATGCGATCGGCTGCATCTCTGCGCCAAACCCTCACGACTTTCTCCTTTTCGGAGGCCAGGGGGGCCGTCCTGTCTATCAGGATATGATCCCGCCAGCCGAACCGGCTTTCGTCACACCAGTACCACTCGTACGTCAGGGAAGCATCTGAAGCAAAAGGAGAGACAACGGTGAATTCATGGTAATAATCGTGTTCGGTCACCAGGGTTTTTTTCCAGTGCAGCCGGAAATCGCTTAAAGCAAAGGTTTGGGGCTCTCCGGTCCAGGACTGCTTGAGCGCATAATAGGCGGGTTTCAGACGCCCTTTGTAATCCGTCAAGCCGGAAAACACAGCCGTTGTCTCCGCCCTGTCGCGCCAGCAATAGGCAATGCCGCCCAAGTTCTCTCCCTTATTTGCCGCGATTTGACGATCCCAGATCGTCGAGTACAGGCGGGCTTTTTCAAAACTGTTTTCCTGCCCGGGCCTAAGGTCGTGCCGTTGAGGAGAAGCTTTTTCCCCGAACTCGTCCACCAGGAAGGGACGCCCCGGGTACCGCTGTTGGATTAAATTCCGGGCAGTGGCGTACTCATCTGTGCTGTAGGCTGAAATGGACATGATATCAAGAGAAGGAGCGGCATGGTAAAAATCGTCTAATGCTCCGGCCAAATCTGAGCCGCCGCCCATGGAAACAATCACAGGCCGCCCAGGGTCTGAATTTTTTATCTCCGCGGTTATTTGCTCAATCATAGCTACGTATGCCATGCGGACTTCTGAGAGATATGGCTGATGAAAGTAGTAGCCCAGCTTATGCCACGTATCGTTCCCCAGGCTCCACGCAATGATGCCCGGATGCATTTTGTGCCTGTTCACCCATTGCAATACACGGGCTTTCATTTTGTTGACGGTATGGGTATCGTGGAGGTAGTCAATATCCGGCGCCATGGGAAAGCGGTACACGATGCGAAGCCCTTCCTGCTGCGCCATGCTGATGATATTGTGGTCGTATATCGTCATAGCGCTCCGGCTTATCGCATTTGCCCCCATGTCTTTAATAAGCTTAAAGTCTTGCTCCAATTGCCGCCGGGTGAGGGGCCGGCCCCTGTCGCGCCGGTCTTGCTCCGGGTTGTAAAAAACTCCTTTGACATAAAAAGGGGCTCCCTCCACTATCCATTGGTATTGCCCGCACTCCTTGTTGTACACCAGGCCGGTGGCGGGATTTTCTTTTTCCTGGAGTTTGTCTTTAGGTTTTTCTACTTGTGCAAATGTCGAGGGAATGGAGTCCCCTGTTGCATTTTTTCCGAATTGCAGAGGGGGCTGACGCCATTGCATTGTACCTATTACATCTATTCCCGCTTCCTCAAATGGTTCGACTACATTCCTGAGCGGTGCGGCCTGAGCGTTCTGGCCCAGGGCTAAGATAACAGGCCGGTCGAACCCGGCGCTTGTCAATTGTGCCGGGAAGTAACCGGTCAGGGCGTTTGATTGCTCCACGAAGATCATATCCACATAATCCGGGCCGGGAAACCGGTTTTCATTTCCAAGGCGGAAGGGCCAGGCAAAAGAAACATTGGTTCCGCTGCGCTGTTTGAACCGGCGAGCCACATGTTGAAAGCCGGCACTAATACTATCGGGCTCTGCCGCATCGATCTCTATGCACAGCACTACCGGTTTTTTATAATCCTGCATCAGTTCTGATACAAGGTCTATTTGCCCGGAGAGAACATCCCAAACGGCAGGAGGCATTTCAGCAGGCGCCGGCAAGCTCAAACGGATGAGCAAATATTTCCGGGGTTCTGTTTTTTGCAGTAAGATGGCCTCAATTCTGTCTAAAAAGTTAGAGTCTGGAAGAGATATCTTATAGCCCTCGAACAAGTATGGCGATTGTTGTGCCTTTGTCCCTTCACTCCGTTTTGATTTTTTCCAAAAGGGTTCTTCGGCGTCAACCGGCCCGGCCATTTTATTCTTTGGATAGCCCTCTTTATCCGGATGAAAGCCTCGGTATGTACAGGGCCGGCCGGAAAAAGTGATGCCCAAGCCTAATAAAATCAAGCCGGCGGCAACTGTATGATGACGGATAATCCGGTAAACGATATTTTGCCTGAACCGGAGCGAGGCGCTCATTAACGACGCGCGTACATTGGATGTGAATACCTGGGCTATCTCGTCTCTCAATTTTTGCTGGCCGGCCAAAACCACAATTCCCAGTAAAAGGATATTCAAACCTGCAAACCCGGCCATGATAAGAGAAAAGGGGGTGAAGTCATATCTCAGCCCATAGACAATGGCGAAAATACTAACCCCGATAGCCATAAGATTGGGGATACTGCCTTTCCAGTCGTTCTGCCTTACGTCATCCTTAGGCGTTGGGATATAAGGCACTTTTTTCCCCAGTACGGCATAAACAAATCCCAGCAGATAAACCCACCAGGTGCCTACTCTGAGCAATCCTCCTCTGTAATGGGAACCGCGTTCGTATTCATCCAGCACAAAATGCTGTGCGAAGTGCCGGATGACAAAAACGGCGAGGATCAGGGGCAGAACGCGGAAAACAAAACTTTGGAATTCTATGGTTAACGGTACTTCAAAGCTCATTAGCGAAACGATGGGAACACCGATGTCAATCAAGCCGATGAGCCCGTATAAAAAATACATAGGCGTGAGCAGGTAGTGCATGCGTTGTTGCGGGGTCCAGGTAGAGAACAACCTTGGATAAACCTTGAACAACAGGTCAAAACTTCCCCGGGCCCATTTCAACTGTTGCTGGAAATAAGCCGACAGCGCAGTAGGTACCCGGCCCCGGGTGAGCAGTTCCGGTACGTAAACCGATTTCCATCCGGCGGCGTGCAAACGCATGGAGGTGTGCATGTCTTCGCAGAGGCCGGCCGCATGGCCGCCGATGCTGTCCAACGCAGTTCGGCGGAAAGTACAGTTGGCGCCGATGGCCTGCACCGTGCCTCGCCGGTGCATGCCCATCATCAGGGGACCATAAAACAGAAAGGTCTGTTCGGCCGCTGCGCGGGCTACAAAGCTTTCTCCGAAATTGGAATAACCCTGGATGCATTGCACGAACCCGATCTGCGGGTTTTCAAAATATGGTATGACGCGATCGATGAACTCCGGAACGGGCACATGGTCGGGGTCGAGTATGATGCAGATTTCTCCGCGGGCATGACGCTCAAGCGCATAGTTGATGTTGCCGGCCTTGGCGTCTGTTTTGTCAGGGCCGCGATACACATGGATAACCCCGAGTTTTTTACAGACTTCTTTGAGATAGGGATCGTTGCCTTCATCGCACAAATAGGTAGTATGCGGATAAGTGACCGCTTTCATGGCCTCGAGGGTCTTTACGACCATTTCATAGGGTTCGCCCGGCACATAGGTGGTCAGCATGTCCACTGTCCATTGCCGGGAAGAAACCGGGGTTTTGGTCTCTTTCATGGATGCTAAGTAATGCCATTCGTACAAGAAGTGTAGAATCTTGTATCCGAAAGAGATGGCCAACACCCAGAACAAAAGCTCATGCCCCCGGTGCGCCGGATCGAAAAACCACCCAATGAAATGGACGAGGATCAGGCAAGCGCCGAAAATCATCACCCGGACCAGGAGCAAATCACTTTTCTTGGGGACGAGAATTTTCTGATGTATGGGTTTAAAATTGTAAGGCACGCCTTAAGGCTTTTTTGGAGTGTTTCAAAGATTATTTGGGGGAGACGTGCATAGCGAGGTTGAGGCGGGCTTGCTTTAAGGCAAAAACTGCTTTATTGAGAATTTGCCCGCTGTACTATGGCGGACTTCACCACGTTTTTCAGTTCCTGGAAGTACTTCTCCTTCAGCCAGAGGAGCGGGGAGTCCGTCCATCGTTGCGGGTGGAAGGTGAACATGGCGCAGGGAGGGAAGGCGCCCTTGAGCAGGCAATCCACTACCTCCTGGGTTTCATGAAAAGACAGCCCAAAGTTGTTTTCCACTTTGTCGCGGATGCTCACCTTGTGCCCGTCCCAGCGCCGCCCGGTGTCGGTGAGGTAAAAAAGGGATGAAAAATCCAGGTCGAAGTACGGCTCGCCGGCGATTCCAAAATCGCGGTAATCGTAATGTTTCCACAAATCGCGGTTGTCGTGGCTGGAACGGGGGCTGCCGTGCATGCAAATGGTGGATACCGGAGCTATCTCCCGGATTTTTTCCAGGTGGCGGGCAAACAATTGAATGGCCTTGCGATGATCGCCCTGGGCTATGTCCATGTCTTCGTAATGGTAGCCTATTTCATGCCCCATTTCAAATATTTCCCGGATGATGCCGGCGTCGAAGCTCTCCGGCACGATGCGAAAGTAATAGCTTCCTTTAATTCCCCTTTCTTTTTGAAGACGGGCGAAGGTAAGCGCATGCGTTTTCCTGGCATCGATATCGTGTCTTAAAATAACGGCCTTGGGCTGCGGTGCGGTCAAAAATTCGGCGAAGGTTTGAAATTTGTACCCCGCGGCCTCTAAGCTATCGAAGAGCCGCTGCAACATGGCAAGGGTGAAATCCCGGGTTTTCGAGGAATTTTGGTCAAAGGTCTCTTTTGGAAGGGAGTGGGAACTCATCGTCTTTTGTTTTCGATCAGATACTGGATGGTGTGCCGGGCGAAAAATGCTTTCATTAAGTATACCGGGATTGAATAAAGTCAACAATTATTTTGCCGGCGTTGCCTTGTCCGTATGGCCTGCTTTCAAAAGCGGGCGTCATTTTCAGTTTTGCGGCCCCGAGTATGGCCTGTGCCGTGCGTTCCTTGACCAGGATATTGGCCCCGGCTTCTACCGTTTCAATCCATTCAGTCTCCGGGCGCAATGTCAGGCATGGCGTTTGCAGGAAGAAGCTTTCCTTCTGTATCCCCCCGGAATCTGTGATCACTTTGTCCGCTTCTTTTATCAGGATCAGGAAGTCCAGGTATCCGAACGGCTCGGTGATCCGGACATTCGGTCCGGGTGAAACGGCAAACTGTTCCAGGTTTTTCCGCAGACGGGGATGAGCCGCCAACACGACGGGTTTGTCGAGTTCTGACAAACCTGTCATGACCTCCTTCAGGCCCGCAGGGTCGTCCACTGTGTATGGCCGGTGCAAGGTGGCTAAGTAGTAGCCACTTGAAACCAGTTGCAGCGAACTCAATACATTTGACTTCTCCCGCGCTTTTTCCAGCCCCTGAAGGCTCATGTCGTACATCACATCGCCGCTGAAAAATGCGCGGTCTTCCAGCCCCTCCCGTTCCAGGTTGAGCATAGCTGTCTGGGTGGGGGCAAACAGGATGTCGGAAACGTGATCGGTGACCACGCGGTTGATCTCCTCCGGCATGGCGCGGTTGAAACTCCTCAGGCCGGATTCCACGTGCGCCACGGGGATGTGCAACTTGGCGCCCACCAAAGCGCCGGCAAGCGTAGAATTCACATCGCCAATTACCACTATGGCGGAAAACGGGTGCGTCAGGCATAGTTCCTCCAGCATGGCCATCATGGCGCCGGTTTGTTGCCCATGGTTTCCGGAGCCGATATTCAGGTGAAAATCCGGTGCGGGAATTTCGAGTTCGTCGAAGAACACATCCGACATCAGGCGGTCGTAGTGCTGTCCGGTATGCACTATTTTGAACGGCATGTGAGGCGTATCCTTCAACGCCTTGCAGATGGGGGCTATCTTAATGAAGTTGGGCCTCGCGCCAACTACAAATAACAGGCTTTTCATCAGTTGCTGTGTATTACTATTTGTTTTACCTCCTCCTGCTTGCCGACCACAACCCTCAAGTGATAAACTCCTGATAACAGATGTTTTATGCTGATGTCGGTATTGTATTCGCTCCCTTCAAAAGGCGAGCGGTACACCGCCCGGCCCAGCTTGTCTTGCAGCATGAGGATGCCGCGCTCCACGCGGGCAAACTGCAATTGAAGGCGCAGCTGATCGGTGGCAGGGTTGGGGAAGGCTTCAAAAGAACTAAGGGAAGAAATGTTTTTCAGGCTTGAAGCCTGGGGAACCTCGAAAACTACCTCCTCCTCGCATCCGGAGGCATCTGTGAGGCTGAGCGAATAGGTTCCTGCAGCCAGGCCTGTTACGGTGTTTCCCGTATCGCCGGTACTCCAGAGAACAGTGTATGGTCCTTGCCCGCCGGAAGGGAATACCGTAGCGGTGCCATCGTTCATGCCTATGGTGGCGGGTATGATTTCAATTTCCAATTCGAGCGGAAAATAGGCGACCGTGGTAATTACCACGCTGTCGCAACCGAATTGACTCGTAAGTACTACCAGGAATTCGCCCGCCGCACTCGAATCGCAGGCGACCAGGGCAACTTGTACCGTATCCAGGGCCGGTATTACCTGAAGATGTAAGGTGCGCACGCTGTCGCAGCCGTTGGC
>CAZNYK010000001.1:16806-55509 GCA_964577215.1 uncultured Saprospiraceae bacterium | reverse complement strand
GCGCTGAGCGTATCCGCATACGTGCCGCTTTGCGAATAGCCCTCGAATGACTCCCCCTGGCAGATGGTCCGGTTCAGGGTGGCGGATGCATTGGGAAGTACCGTGAGAACAAGGGTGCGCACGCTGTCGCAGCCGTTGGCCGCGCTGAGCGTATCCGCATACGTGCCGCTCTGTGAGTAGCCTTCGAATGATTCCCCCTGGCAGATGGTTTGCATCAGTGAACCGGTCGTTGAACAATCCACTGAGGCAGAATCCAAAAAAACGCGATAGGTTTCCATCTTCCGGCTGCCGATTTGGAGAGGCAAAGCGCCGTTTTCAATTGCGGCCGGCCCTGTGTCTGTCTCCAGGTGCGTTGCTTTACGCGCCTCTAACACGGGCCGCGAAAAGTGGACGAGAGCCTCTTCGGTTTGTTGCCCCATGTTCCAAAGCCTCATCATCAAGCCTCCGTCGGCCATACCTTCTTCCGAAGGTTTGATTGCCCAGAGCAACAAGTTGGGATTGGGTATGTCGATAAGGGTGAAACCCGTGTCTGGAAGCGGCGCCTGCGCTTCGCCCTCGATCATAGCGGCTACGAGCGGATTTTGGTGTTCCAGCGCAAACTGCATGGCCTCTGCGGGATCGAAAGCTGTGGAGCGGGTACGCAGGGAGAAAGCGTTGGGGAAGTCTGTCTGGTTGAACTGGTTGGCGATACCCGGGCCGGAACCGGCCATCCTGCCGCCGATGAGCACATTGATCTGGGAACTGTTTTCGTCGAGGAAGTTAGCAGAGCTATTGCCCAACTTCATAAATGCGGCGCCGAGGTTGGAAAGGGTAACGCCTTTGCCTGCGCCGCCTATGTCGGCAAAGTGGTTGAGCGTCTGCCAGTCGTGACGAATGGGTTGACCCGGCGGCGCGTAATGGCCGCCATTGGAAGTGTATTTGGCTTTGAGAATGGCGCCCAGTTCTTCGTGCCACAGGGTAGGCGACTGGAGGTTGAAAGAAAAGGAATAGGTGCGTATGCCGTCGCCGAAGTTGGAAGTAATGCGGTTTTCAATATCTATGCGATTGATGTTTTTGTACAATGTGATCAGAGTGGTGTGGGGCAGGGGATCAGGGCCGCTGCAGGAAAGGGTGGCGGATACCGGGCCGTTGTCCAATAAGGTAATAACGCCTCCTGCGGCAAGCCCCTGGCCGAAGTCATTGAGGTATCTGCCGTTGGCCGGGGTTACAAACTCCTCGTTGTTGTTTTGTTTGTCAATCAAGCTGGAAATAACCCCTTGCGAGGTGACAGTGAGCCGGTAATATTCGTTTTCAAGTACTTGCCCGTTCCAGGCAGCGGCGTTGGGAAGCGGAGGTCCTGCGGATCCGGGGCGGATCTCAAAAGTGCGGTACCCTGCCGGAGAAACCTGCCGGGCCATAATGCGCAGGTATTGCTGCCCATTGCGTTGAATGAGTTGATGCGGCGCTTTCAGGTTGTCTTTCACGTCAAAAACCTCGATTTCGGCAGTGCCGTCGTAAGGCAGGTCGGCAAAGTCGTTGCGCTGCCTTCCCAGGGCATTAAAAACCAAAAACCTCGGCAGGGAGGAAGGATTGCGGACAGCCGCGGCGATCGCCCTGAGAGAAGAGTTGTACAGGGTGTCGACGTAGCCCTGCACTTGTTCGTAGAGATCTGCCTGCCAGGAGGCCCGGTCTGTATTACAACATCCCCCAATGCCGAAATTGTGCTCCCAGTAGGAGCCGAGCGCTACCCATGCCTGCTCTCTTTGAGGGTTCTCGGAAGGGTAAAACGCTGAGTCCTGCAAAGCCGCGATGCTTGCCATTGCCTCAGCTGCCCGGAGTTTTTCCATGGCCATTCTCAGCCGGGAGGTGGCGCCCGCCATGGAGGCGCAGTCCGTGTCCCAGTCATTGCCGTAGGTTACAGATTCTGACGGGAGTGTTGCGCTATCGTACTCTGACTCAAAGTGCTCAAAAAAATCTGATTCATTGGACACGTACACCTGCCTGAGTGAATTGGAATTGGATTGCGCCACCTGGGGAAAAATATCGGTAAGGAGTTCGAGGTCGTCCCATCCATAGCCGAAGGCGCCGGCAATGCTATAGGGGTAGCGCGGTGTATTGCAAAAGGCATCGCTCGTTTCCACCACGGAGAAGTGATAGCGGGCTTCGGCATATCCTCCCAGCGAAACATTGCCGGCCGGCGTCAAGGAGTACCACTTCATGAGCACTTCGCCTCCGTCCAATCCCCGGTACCGGTATATTTCGTGATTGCGGTTTCTCAGGGTATTGGTAGTCACCGGCGAACTGCAACCGCAAACCCCTTTCCAGGAATACTTGGCGCCGGCGCCCGACCACAGGGAAGACAGGCCCAGGGGGAGCGTCTGATTTTCCATGGACACTGCAAGGCTCAGGTTCAGATTGTGGCGGCGTTCCAGTTTGCCCGGCCAGTACATGCCGCGCAAAACGGCTTCGGTGGGTTGCCCGCCGTAAGTGGAGGCGAAGAAATTATAAGGCAGGCTGATGTGTCCGCTTTTGATGCGGTTGATCAGCCGTTCAAACTGTTGTGCCGTGCGGTGCTGCCGGTAGGTGTATGCATACCATGCCCCGTCTAAGTTGTACCGGCTTTGGTAAGGAGAGGGCAAAGCCAGGGTGGCATCGGCCTGGTCGAGGTAATAGTCTATCTCGTTCAGGGCGACGTTGGTATAGGCCGCCGCGTCGGCCGACCAGAAGTAGTCGGTGTGGTTGTCGTTGGCAATGTAAATATGTTTCTGTTGTGCTTGAAGCGGCTGTAGCGCTGCCGGCAAAAGGACCATGCATTGCAGTGCAAACATTAGCCGGAAATAATTCAAATACCGGTTTTTCAATGGTTTCATCTCGCTTTTGGTATAAAGATAAGGCAATGCAGTCATTGGAACAAAGCGTCTATTCTGAATCTCCGGATGGAAGACCATTGTCTAATCGAAGTAGTAACAATCTTTTTTCCGGCCGGGAATAAACCACGGGATACCGGGTGGACAGCGTATCAAGGAAAGCCTTGAGTTCCGGTTCCCTGGTATAGTCCACAGCGCCCAGCAGGGTGGCTCCCTTTTGCTTTAGCTGGAGTATATAGGCCTCATTCCATTGACCGGGAAACAACGACCAGCCCTGGATCCCCGCATAGTGATAGGTGACAGGGCTTATGTCGTAGCCGCCTTTGTGGATACTGTATTCGCCCGCCATGATGATCTTGGTGGTATCAACAGCGACTTTTCTTATTTCCTGGGCCAGCAGCCAGTTCCCCTCGTGTTGCGGCTTCTGATCGTTTATCTTTGGAAGCAGGTGAGGTTTGCGTATTGGAAAAGCGGCCAGAAATAACACGCAAATGACGCCGGTCAAAATACCTGCGACGTTTTCAGGAATGAACCTGATCCTGCGCAACAGAAATTCCCGGATAAATACGGCTAAGGCTATTGTACCCATAGCGATCAGAAATGCGGCAACGGGAATGATAGACAACTGCCGGTAGGGGGCATCTATCTGCCCCTCGGCAACAATGACGAAAAAGGAAATGACGCCAAGCAACCAGGCTGAAAAAAGTTGTCCGCGCCTTAACCAAAAGGAACAAACCAGGCCGGACGCCATCAGCAACAAACCGGGTTCTCCCAGCACTAAGCTCTTTACCCTCCAGTATATGGTTAGGTACCAGTCAAAGCTGGATAACATGGTCAGTGTTTGAAACTTGTCGTGCCCTCCGGTAAGTCCGCCAAACACGCCGAATATTTCGAGATATGCCTTCGACAAATGATAGGCGTGTACATACCACCAGATGGGAATAACCATCGACAATGCAAGCGGCCATGCGAAATGCAGGTACTGCCGCCACTGAAAGCGGTACCGGCGGAAATAAATCCACAGCAAGGGAATGCCCAGGTACAAGGAGGTGGGATTGAGCGCTACCACGAGGGAAAAGCCCGCTATGAACCAGGCTAAGGAAAACCGGCCTGCCTTGTCGGTCCACTGGGCAAAATGGTACAAGCAGTACACGGACAAGAAGGTGATCAGAGGCTCGGAGAAAAGCAAATTGCCGAAAGGGCTGAACAGCGGAAAGACAGCGGCAAAACCTGCCGACAACAAAGCCGGAACCATCCCCGCTTCCCGTTTGACCAATTTGTACATGTAAACAATAAGCAACAGGAAAGCCAGGAACGTGGTGAAGCGCATGGAAAAGGTATTTTCCCCCAATACGGGAAAAAGAAGAGCCGTCAGGAAAGGCGCCACCGGCAATTCCATGGGCGTAATGCGGGGTTCTTCCGCAGGCCAGGAAACTTCGGGATGCAGAAAATCATAACCGTGCCGGTGATAGTTTTCGGCTATCATGATGTAGTCGATCTCCTTCCAGTGGGTGCGGTCTATAAGCGGCGACGAAAGGGTCGCCAGCCTGATGAGCGCCGCAACGATCACTACAGCGAACAGTAGCAGGTTTGATCTCCTTTCGGAAATCCCGCTGTAGTCCAGAATTGCCAGAAGTTTTTCCTTGAACTGCTTCATCATTTCATGCCGGTTGAATTCCTTCGGTGTATTCATTTATTCTCCAGCGCATACAAGTAGTAGCTCCCGTTGTTGAAGATTAAGCGGGTGCAGTCGAGGTTTTCCATTTTAAAATCGCTGAGTACATAGTTAATGGTAAATTCCTTCCTGATTTCGCACAAATTGCGGTAGTCTTCAACGGCGCTTTCTTTTGCCTGCAGCCGCAGATACCATTGATACATGGCATCGGTGCCCGGCGAATTCGGCGCGCTGCGGAATGACCAAAAGTTATCTCGTTCCATCCTTCTCATCAGGGAGGGATCCGACTCGAAGGTGGCATATGCCCCGGGTACGCTGAATTTCGACAAAGGCATTACCACGTCTTCGCGGGCCGTATTATCACGAATGTAAGTAGTGATCTCTGCAAAGGAGGGGTCTACCGCTTTGCCCGTGAGGTGACGATAGCCGTCGTGGATCAAAAAGCCGTAAGCTGCCTTGGGGAAAGAAGTAAACAGGAACAAAACCAGTACGCCGAAATGCAGGTACACAAGGGCTTCTTTTTTTATGAGGAAATGCCGCACCAGCATCACCGCTTGCAAAAAGACCAGGAAGGTAAAGAGCGAATTGATGCGAAAGGGAAAATACTTGACGAAAGCTCCGTTTTTGTCAAACCAGGACAATAAAAGACTCGTGAAAACCCCGGCGAAGATCAGCATATTCATCCGGTTGATCTTCAGGTTGAGTTCATCCCTGTACCGGCTGAAAAGAAAAACGCACAACATGAAAAAACCGGCAAAAGCGAGGGTGCCCTGCAAATGGTCTTTTACGAAATAGGAAAAACTTGCTAAAAGGGCTGTATGGAAGGGTTGTTTGACGTAAGTGAAAATCCAGTCTGTATTCACCGGGGTGTCCGGCCTGGAGAAGTTTTCCGTTACCGAGGAAGAAATGTAGATGAAAAAAGGAATTATAAAAGCCGCGCAAAACAAACCCAGTAAAAGGGATTTTTTCAGCGAGCGCGCACTCACCAGGTGGTAAATTCCGTAATACACAATAAACCAGCCGCCCACAAGCACGTGAAAGTAAGTGGCTATTACTGCAAATATGATCGCCGTGTAGTGCTTGTCCAACAACATATAGTACAGCGCAAAGAAGACGAAAGCATAGCCGAAGCCCTTCGGCTCAAGGGTCAGCAGGATGAATTCGTCGGCAATGAAGGCCTGGCGTACAAAAAACAGCAAGGGCAAGTGCAGCAGCACGTCAATATTGGACAGGCCGAGCTGCCGGTACAGCCGGGATAAGGGCCAGGCCGTCAGCGCCGCCAACAGGAACTTGCCCACGGCAGCAACCGTTTCAAAGGAGAAAAATTGTAACGGCCACCCGATAATAACCTGGTACAACAACCGCGTACTGGCGAACTCGTTGAGGAAAAAAGAATTGGCTATCCACTCCGGGTTGAAGAACTGTTTGGCCAGGGCCATGTAGTGTTCTTCGTTTACCGACAGCGTAAAGCGCATGTAGAACAACACCAAAACAAGGAGTATGAAAACATACGGGTTGATGCCGTTGAACAGGGCCACGGTCCTGTCAAGTATGCGTGCCTTTCCCGTCTCGCCGAAAATGTCGTTTTTCATGGTTTGTCAATTCAAGTTTGTGGTGTTTGGTCAATACGAGGTTTACTCGTTATATGTGCCGTTTTCCTTAGCGCTTTCTTTTTTCTGGTTGGCCAGCAGGGTAGTACTGATGTGGAAAAGTTCGTCAAAATAGCGTTTGCTCTGAAGGGACAGAAAGCCGATACTCAAGAATTGCAAAGCGACAATTAGTGAAATGCCGCCCACCATAAAGGAGTAGGGTCGCTCATGGAAGACGACGCCTACTGCCATCCCGAACCGGTCTTCCATGTTGCCTGCCTCCATGGCAATTTCCGGAAGAACGTTGAACGTGTGAATGAAAATCCAGGCGATGATATACAGGGCGACCAAAAAAAGGCTGATCCCGATGCTCAGGAAGAACATGTGCGGGCGGAAAATAAACCCTGACATGAGGCCGGCGATGATGCCATTCCCGATCCTGATGCTGGAAACGCGGCTTTCTCCAAGTTGTTTTTGCCCGCTCCAGTCCAGATGTCCTGGTATCTCTACGATCTTCGCCCGCAATATCTGGGCTTTGTGGATAATCTCCGGGTTGATGGAATAAGTTACCGATTTGAGATTCAGCTTTTTCAGAAAGGAACCCTTGTAGGCTCTGACCATACCGGTGAAAGTATGTACAGGCGTCGGCGACATCATACGCATGATGCGGTTGGCGCCCCTGCTGAGCAAAAGGCGAAGCCGGGGCACGGCGGTATTTTGGCCGCCTGCCATGTACGGCGATGCAATTACGACATCTGCGTCGGTTTCCTGCATTTTGGCCAGCATCCGCCCGATGTGGTCTTCCGAGTAGGTGAGGTCTATATCCATCACTACTACGTAATCTCCTTTGGCAATATTGAAGCCGGTTTGCAGTGCGCCGCCCAGGTTGCGATTGACGCGGTGATGGTGTACCTTCACATAGGGATGAGAGTGGGCAAATGCATCTGCCAGTTCGCCTGTATTGTCCCGGCTGCCGTCGTTTACGACAATAAGTTCCCAACGATAGAAGTCCTCGAGGCCCGCCATATACCGGCACAACTTTTCTAAGTTTTCTTCGATTATGGCGCCCTCGTTGTAGGCGGGGGTGATCACGCTGACCAATGGCCGGCGGCTGTTATTGCCGGCAACTGCCTTTTTGGTTTTAGTGCGAGCTTCTGTTTCCATAAGTTTTATTTTTTTTCAATTGGATGAACTGCCCCGGGTTATCATTTGCGGTCAGTTCTGAAAAAACTGCCTGCGCGGCCGCCCGGTGCCCTTCCCGGTTCCAGTGCCATGACTCCCGGAAATAAACGGGCTGCGCCGGATGTTTTTTCAATGCCGGGGCAAGGTTGACGAATCTCACGCCTGCCTGCGCCGCAACCATGGAGGCAAACCTTCCCGGCTGCCGGAAATCAAACCGGGCCGTATCCGTCAGGTCGGTATATACAGGATAATATGCAATGTCTTCAGGCTTGGATATTTCCACCTGGGCAGGTACAAAAAACATGGTCAAACCCGCTTGATGCTCACCACAAAGCCTTTTCATCTCGTGGAGGATGCCTTCCACCTGCTGCAAGGTCTCCGGGTTGTAGAGCCGCTCATTGTCTTTTTCATAATAAGACAACAAGCATTTGTTGTAGCGGTAGCCGGCGTCCCTGTGTTTTATCCATTCGAAGAGCCGGGCTTCCCAATTCCGGGCATACGCCGGAACCTGGGCGCCCCGAACGGCCTTTTCGAAGGGCGTCCAATCAGAGATCAACCCAATATCGCGGAGTCTTTCCTGGGGCGTGACCTGTATTTCTTCAAATTCGTTGATAAAAAACTGGTAGGTAACCCAGTCGGGTTTGAACAGCGGCAGCAACTCAGCCAATTGCGCCAGTACCTCATTGGGCCCGTATCCGGTCACTCCGGCATTGATCACTTGCACTGTTCCCGGCGACAGGGAATCTCTCAACATATTTTCCAGCAGGGCCGGATACGCGTATTCGTATTCAATACCCTCCGGCATGGTGAAAGCATCTCCCAGAGCCAATATTCGCAGGGTTTGGCTATCCGTTCTCGCCGGGGTGATTTCAGGGCCGGGCAAACCGTAGGAGTTGGTGCGCAATACGTAATCGTAATGGTTGTACCTCAGCCGCGTCTCCCGGTCCGGCTTCAATCCGTATATCCGTGTGGGGTTTATTTCCAATGCAGGCAGTTCTCCCCATTGCAAGCCGGTTTCCATGGGTTTGGTACGGGCCAGGCGCCATTCCAATGCCGATACCAAGGCTCCCGCCGCTAAAAAGGAGAGCGCCCAGGCATAAAGGCGCCCGCTTCCAAGCCGGTTGAATACTACGGTCAACCCTGCAATAAGAGCGCCCAACGCAATGGCAAACATGGAAAAGAAAGGAAATACAAACAAGGTCAAGCCGGTGGAAAAAATAGCCGCCAAAACGAAAAACTGCCATATGAGGAAGCTGTCGGCGGTAGTTTTTATGATCAATAAAACCAAGGCCATGGTTAACGTTATCATCAGAATTGTGCCAAACCCCTGGTGAACAAAGCCGGCTTCTTTACAAAACGCCAACAGGAGCAGGGCAATTCCTAAACCGAGCCATCTCAGAAGTCCATTCACTTCAATGGAAACCAGGCGCATTTGTGCGCCAGTTACCGCTTTTTGGATCATCCATGCCAAGGGGAAGCTGAGCATTAATACCAAGCCGGCCAGGGCAAAACGCCGTATGCCCTGATAGTATGCGCCGGTCCACTCCAATAGCGGTTGGTGCAACAAATAAAGCCCGAACGAGCTCACTCCAATCCAAAGTAAAGGCTTTTGCAAGCCCGGAAGAAATCGCTTTACACCTCCCTCCCACAGTACGTAGAACAGGCCGGACAGACCGGCAGTAACCAAAATGTTGGATACTAAAGTGCCGGCCCAAAAGAAAGAAGCGCACAACCCGGCCAAATACACACCGATGGAAATGGGCAAAACCCCGGATACGCGCAAATACCCCTCCACTCGCTCGCGCCTGTAAACCATCACCCAGGCCAGCGCCATGCCCAGTGCGAACTCCGCCAGCCGGGTACCGAAAAAGATTCCAGTCATCCAATTGTACAGGCTGTCGGAATACCGGATGCCCAATAAACCGGCGCCTCTTGACAGAAGTGTAAGGGCCAGCGCAAAAGCCAAAAACCAGGATACCCCCCATCGCCTTACGAGCAGCCACAAAAGAGGGAATATGAGGTATAGCTGTAAAATAAGCCATATAAACCACCAGGAAGGATTGATGTAAAAGAAGAGGGTATCGGTAAAACGCAAGCCCAACAGGCTCAGCAACAAGTTGATATCTATCGGTATTGCTTCCTGCCCGTAAATGAAAAAAGCCCCGGATACAATTAGCAAATGGATAACTAAGTATAGGGGAAAGATGCGAAGCAGGCGCTTTTTGAAAAAATGCTCAATCCGGAGCGGTTGATCCGTTTTTTGCAACTGGCTGATCGTCAGTCCAAAACCGCTCAATAAGATAAACACGCCCGGGCCGCTGTCGCCCAGCCATCCTATGAAGTAGAGCATTTTAAGGCCCCAGTTCTCAACTGGCGGCAGGATGTTCTGCAGGCGGATCGAGAGGAGGGGCCAGTCATCTGAAGGATTGGTA
The DNA here is from genome assembly GCA_964577215.1 of uncultured Saprospiraceae bacterium. GTDB lineage: Bacteria > Bacteroidota > Bacteroidia > Chitinophagales > Saprospiraceae > UBA2329. The sequence continues at coordinate 45,785 of CAZNYK010000001.1, read as the reverse complement.
AACCAAGGCCCCGGGCTGAATTCCTCCACCCAATGATTCCAAACAATGCCCAGGATAGCAAAGGCCTTCAGGGCATCTACCCAGTCAAAATTAAGCCTCAGTTGGCTTGAAGGCAATCTTTCCTCCTTCGAAGGAACCGGCATAAGTGTCCATATTGACCAAATCGTAATGCTTGCCGAGCTTTTCCATCACTCTTGAGAAAATCTCCACTTTTCGCCTGCTGCTGATATCCATACCGGGAAAAAACTTGAGTGCAGGTATCTGGTCTCCGCCGATGAGGTCGAGCGGGTGTAATAAGTAGCTGGGTTGTGTTCCGGTCAGCTTGCACATTTGGACGGCCAATTCCAGGTAAGCATCCATCAGCAGCGTTGAAAACCCGGCTAAATACAACAGGTAGCTAAAGTGGAAGGGCGTTTTGATCACGGGGATGGTTGTCACCGGGATTTCCAGGATAGACTCCCCATTGGGCAGGCGCCAATAATAAGGTTTGACCGGCCGAAATCCTTCCTTGAAGGAACCGAAAAGGTCCTTGCGGGTTTCCCGTTCTTCCTTCGTAAGATTAGAGTGCCAAAAGTAATAGGCCCGGGCAAGAGGGCCGAGGTAAGTGGGGAAGGTGGAAGCATCGTAGCGATACCCGCGCTCCCGGAGCACCTCAAGTAAAAGGGGGCTCCAACTGAACCCCGGCCCTCTGAAGCCGGTGGTCCTTTGCCCGGTGACCCGCTCGATGTGCTCCTCCGCCTGGGCTATTTCGATTTCCAACTGCTCGCGGGCGTACGTGTGAAGCCAGGAATCGTGCAGGAACGAATGATTGCCCACTTCGTGCCCGTTGTGTACGATCTCCTGCAGGTACTCGCGGTTTTTGTCTAAAGCGGCATCCTTGCCTACGATGAAAAACGTGATTTTCAACCTAAGTTCGTCCAGTGTTTCCAGGACGTGGGGGATAAAGGCATCTAAATAGGAGGGAAACTCCTCCCATCCTGCGACCCCGTTGATCTTCATATAAGACCACTGGTTGTCGAGGTCAAGCGAGATGCCTGCTAATGGCTTACTCATGTGTGATGTTTATAGTCCTTGAGTAATTCGCTGCTTCCAGCACGGCCGGCAGTTCCCTGTCGGCCACTTGCAGCGTTTCGTTCACGTTTAAGGTGCCATTGACAATATGGGCGGAGTTGAGGATGTACACGCCGGGAAGGGAAGTAGCGACAGGCGGCAGGTTTTCAGAATAATTCAACGTGGCCAAGGCAAAGACGTTGGCTACGCGGGCTACCTGCATGACGATCAAATCCGCCTCCTCAATGCCGGGGTACATCTCCAGCAGGCTCTTCCTGAAGTGAGCCTCGATCTCCTCGTCGCTCCAACTGAACATCGGATCGCTTTTCTTCACGTATTTCGGTAAATATACCAAAGAATGCCCATTAAAAAATTCCGGGTCCACTATGTTGGTCATTTCAATTACGCCGGTGAAGGGCGAATCGTCGGTAATATTGGTCACGTAGAACGGCGAAATGCTTTTCTTGAGCAGCACGGATGCGCAGATCACGCCCAGATATTCCACTTGACGGTGCCTTTCCAATTCTTCTTTGTCTAAGCCTTCGCAAATGCCGGCGGCGATAGGGGAGGGAACGGTAAGGATGATTTCGTCAAATGTCAGGGTTTCTCCTTGCTTGCTTTCCACCGCCGGATCGCCTTCATCAGAAGCATATACCCTCGCAGCGGCAAATCCGGTTTTGACCTGTACCCCCTGCGAAAGCAATCGCCGGGTGAAGACCTCCAGGATGCGGTGGTATCCCCCCGCTACATAGCCGAACAATTCTTTCTTCAGGCCGGTGCGGCGGGCAGCATACATCCGCTGAATGGTGGCCCAGATAAAAGCTGCGGAAGTGTGCCGGTAGTTTTCTCCCAGCTTGGCGCGCAGCAAGGGCAGCCAGATTTTCTCAAAGGTATTTTTTCCGGACAAACGCCTCAGCCAATCTGCTACGGGTATTCCCTCCAACCGTTTCCAGTTTTTCACCCGCGAAGCGAAGAAAATCGTAGCGCCCAACCTGAACTTATCAATCAGCGATAAAGGCGGAAATTTTAAAAATTCTATGGAATTGGACATGGAGTACAACTTCCTGTCCGTGAGGAAGCCGGTTTTGGTTTCTACCCATCGCAGTTCCTTCTCCAGGCCGAGCTCTGCCAGCAAATCCCGCAAAGAGGTATCCGAAAGGAGGATGACATGGTAGTACTTATCCCAACTGATTTCGCCCAGTTTCCAGGGCGCAGTAAGCCCGCCCAGCGATGAGCCTGCTTCCAAAATGGTGACCTCATGGCCCAGCTGCGAAAGTTTGTTGGCTATCTGCATTCCCAGGATACCGCCTCCGACAATGCCCCAGTGTTTCTTGGTGTTGTTCATGCTACGATCGTTTTCCGGTTTGAAAAAGCCGTCCTATTTGCCGGCAGTTGTATAAAGGCTTTGTGCACACTCTACCAGGCGGGGCCGAAATCCATGGTAGGCAGTTAAAGGCGCTACCGGTCCGGGTTCGGCGATTTCGCAGCCGGTATTGCAACTGCCGGCCAGGCGCTGCACTTCTTCAAACTTCACTGCGTTGAAGGCCTCGCTCACATAGTGGTCGTTTAAAAAACCGATGACAGCTTCCACTTCATTAGCCAGCCCTCTTTCCATAGCGCGGAAGCCTTTATATGCAAAATCGATAAACTCCGGCGAAGGCGCCTGCAAGCCCCTGCCGATACCGGCGTATCCGATACCTTTGGACTCGATGCTCTCGCGGGTGAACAAATTGCAGGCATCCACGACGCCCTTGAGCTTGCCGGCTTGCTGGAGGATGCCGGTAATGCCCTCCATGTAATTCCGGTGCGCGGTGCCGAAGAAGATGTAGTCGGCTTCTGCCACGGCTTGTGCGGCATCATTGGTGAAATGCCGGTTCACTTTGAAATGAAGCAAATTCTGGTCGTCGGGTTTCACATATGGATCGTGCAGGGTGACCGTACAACCTTTTTCCATTAGTTGCAAGGCCAGGGCGATAGAGGGTGAATTGCGGGTATCTTCAGAGTTGAAACGATAGGCCGTGCCCAGCACCGCTACGTTTTTGCCGTTGAGACTTCCAAAACTGCGTTCGGCCAGGCGAATGGTTTCCGCCGGCGATTCGTCATTGATGACGCGTGATTTTATGATCAGGCTGCTCGATGTATCCGCCCCGCTCTCAATGCGGCGCCACCACAGCAGGATGCCGTCTTTGGGCAGGCAGTGCCCCCCTACGCCGACCATGGGTATGAGGATTCCGCCGCTGGGAACAGCGTTGGGGTCGGTGGAAGCGCTGTCGCTTTGCGCCAGCCGTTCGTTAATCTGATCCCGGACGGCATAGAAATCGATATTGTGCTCGTCGCAGTAGCGCACGATCTCGCTGGAGTAAGCGATGCGCACGTCGCGGTAGGCATTTTCAAGCGTTTTGACCACCTCGGCCGTCATGCTGTTCGTCTGGTGAAGCGTTCCCTGCGTCACGATGTGGCTGTAGATGGCTTTGATCATGCGCGGCGTTTCGGGATGAAGGCCGGCCACTAATTTGTCGGACTGGGTGACTCTCTCCACCAAGCGGCCGGGCATGACGCGGTTGGGGCTGTTGCCCAGCAAAATATCTTCGCCCTCTATCAACCCATACCGCTCGAAATGTTCGCGCATCAGGGTGGTCATGGTGGAAGGCGCCAGCGTGGATTCAAATACGACCAAAGGCGTTTTATGGGCGGGTTTCTTTTGTAAAGCCTCCGCCAGGGAAGTCAATGCGCCGAACATGGGGCCGTAGTCAGGTTCAAAACCTTTTTTATCTGTTTGTACACATACGAGTATGACGTCTGCGTCGGCCAGGTGAGTGAAATCATGGGTGGCAGACAGAATGCCTTCGGCCACGCATTCCCGTACTACGTCGTCCAATCCCGGTTCTATGCCGCCGATCACGGATTTTCCGGCATTGATGGCGTCGACTTTCCACCCGGAGTTAGTGGAATTCCGCTGTACGACCAGGACTTTTGCCGGCGCGTCTGTGCCTATCCTGATGCGGGCATTGGCCAGCAGCGCTGCCATGGGCATGCCCACGATACCGGGGCCGACTACGCCGATCTTTTCTACTTTCCAGTCAAACTCCTTGTGCGGATTCAATTTGATTTTCATGATGCTAAAGGTTGGTTATCAGATGATTCAATTGTCAATGAATTGCCGGAACCACAGCTCGATACACAGTGCGCCCCAAAGCGTCCTGCCGAAAGCGCGCTCGTTGCCGATGAGCCCTTCCAGCGCAGCCATGTCAAATATACCACGATTCCTGCAAGATTGGGACAGCAACACATCCTTTACAAAATCGGAAGCCCCCGACTTGGCCCATATCTGAAGCGGCACGGGAAACCCCATTTTGTCTTTTCGTTCAATTATCTGCTTCGGCAAAATATTCCCGGATGCCAGTTTCATGATGTATTTCATCTCACCCCCCTTGAACTTCATCCGCACGGGCATGCTGGAAACGAGATCCACGATCCTTCTGTCCAGCAAGGGAACCCGCGACTCTAAGGAGACCGCCATGCTTACCCTGTCTTCCACCTGAAGCAAAGCGGGCAAGCTGCCGAACATGTCGAAGTGGGTCATCTTGTTGAAATACGATTGGGTATCGGGGTGGTTGAACAAGTTCTGGAAGCTGGCGAAAATCTTTTCCCGGTCGTATTGCTGCTGAAAATCGCCGGAAAAGAGGGCCAGGGCGCCTTCGCTGCGGTCAATGAGGTGGAAATACCGGCGGTCCATATCCTCAAAGACTCCTTTTTTCCAAAAATCCCTGATCATAGGGCCGTATTGCCGCAAACTGGGAAGGTTGGGCAGAATGGACTTCAGGGATACGACATGCTCCCCCTCGTCATTGGTTTCGTATATGGCGCCTTTGATGGCCTGTTCGAGGTACGCCACCACATAACGCGTATATCCTCCGAAGATTTCATCGCCTCCCTGGCCGCCGAGCACAACCTTGACGTTCCGGGAGGCCAGCCGTGAAACCACATATTGCGGGAACAGGCCGGGGCCGGCCACCGGCTCGTCCATATGGTATATGAGCTTTGGCAGCAGATCGATAAAATCCTGCTCCGTGGGATACACGGTGTGCATTTCGGCTTTGCAGTGATCTGCCGCGATGCGCGCATAGGCGGTCTCATCGTATTCCGGGCCCTCGCGAAAGGCGCCGGTAAAGGTCTTCAAACCCGCGGGCGTATGCCGCGAGGCTAAAATGGACACTACGCTGGAGTCGATACCGCCGCTCAGGTAAGCGCCGAAGGGCACATCGCTGCGCAACTGTATTTTCACAGCGTCTTCGAGCAGGCGCTGCAATTCGTAAACAAAGTACTCCTCCGTATGATGAGGATCCACCTTGAAATTCGGTTCCCAAAATTTAACTAAACGGTTGCGGTTGTTCGACAAATCCATGACCTGGTAGTGGCCCGGCAGCAACTTTTTTATTCCTTCAAAGAGGGTGTTTTCTCCCAGGACGAATTGGAAGGTCAGATATTCGTTGAGCGCATCCCGGTCCAATTTTGCCGGCACTTCGGGATGAGAAAGGATGGCCTTGATCTCGGAGGCGAAGATGATCTTATCGCGGTCCTGGAAAAAATACAACGGTTTAATGCCGAAATGGTCTCTCGCCGCAGCCAAAACATTCCGGCCTTTGTCATAGAGCAGAAAGGCAAACATCCCGTTGAGCTGAGATACAGCGTCCATGCCGTATTCGCGGTACATTTTCAGGATGACCTCCGTATCGGAATGGGTTTTAAACACATGCCCCTGCCGGGCAAGCATCTGCCGCAATTCGATGTAATTGTAAATCTCGCCGTTGAAAACAATGGTGATATCCCCATCGGTCATGGGCTGGTGGCCTGCGGAAAGATCAATGATAGACAATCTCTTGTGGTATAAACCTACGCGGTTGTCGATGAAGGAACCCTCGTCGTCCGGGCCCCGGTGACTCAGGGTGTCGCCCATTTTTTTCAACAGGGACGGGTTGATCGCCAAGGGATTTTTATGATATAGACCTACAATTCCGCACATGGTGTACCTCTTTTTGGGGGCTTATTCTGACAAAGTGTCGTATTCCGGAACATACTTTACGATCCCGTAAAGAAAACCCAGTTTTTCCACTATCCGGCCGGCGGTACGCCCATCCCACAGCGGCGGTATGGCGCCTTTTTTCCACTCGCCGGCCAATATTTTTTTCATAGGGCGCTCCAACGCTTTGGGATCGGTTCCAATGAGTTCATTGGTGCCGATGCTGACGGTTTCCGGTCTCTCTGTAGTATCCCGGAGGGTCAGGCAGGGGACGCCCATTACGGTCGTTTCCTCGGTGATGCCCCCAGAGTCGGTAATGACTCCCTTTGCGTGTTTTACCAAGTAATTAAACTCCAGGTAGCCCAATGGCTCGCAACAGATCAAGCCCGGATACTCTATGGTCAGGTGTTGTAAAACTTTTGCCGTACGGGGATGAACCGGAAAAACGATGGGCAACCCCGCGGCATTGCGGGTGATTTCCTGCATGAGGTCAATAAACTTTTTCTCCTGGTCCACGTTGGCGGGGCGGTGCAGGGTCAGTACGAAGTAAGCCCCGGGTTGCAGCCGCTTTTCCTGCCACAGGGCAGGGGGGCGGAACCGCGATTCGTTGGCCAGCAAGGTATCTATCATGGTGTTTCCCACCAGGTGAATATGCTCCGGATCGGCGCCTTCCCGCAGCAAATTATCGCCCGCCCATTCCGTGGTAGTAAAGAAATGATCGGTTATGGCATCTGTCACCATGCGGTTGATCTCCTCCGGCATGGTGCGGTCGCCGGAGCGGATCCCTGCCTCCACGTGAGCTACGTCAATGCAAAGTTTTTTGGAGGCGATGGCACAGGCCATGGTGGAAGTCACATCGCCCACCACCAGCACCACATCAGGCCGGTACTGCATGAGTTCCTGTTCGAACCCCACCATAATGGCTGCCGTTTGTTCGGCCTGGGTTCCCGAGCCTGCTTCCAGGTTGTTGTCAGGGGCGGGTATGCCCAACTCATCAAAAAAAGTTTGGCTGAGATTCTTGTCGTAATGTTGCCCGGTATGTACCAGGCGAAAGTGAATCGCCGGCTCGCCTGCCTCCCGGTTGAAGGCTTCGATGGCGCGGATGACCGGCGCTACTTTCATGAAGTTGGGTCGCGCGCCGGCAACGAGGGTAATGCGCATGGGAAAAGGCATTTATTTGAATTGATCAAAAAGTTCCGGATTCGTTTTGGCCTTGCGGAAACTTTCCGGGTAGTTTTCCAATAACCACACCATAAAAGCGGTGACGTCTATTTTATCCTCAAGCAATCGCCTGCGCCTTTCCGCCCATTCCCCTTTCAGGTTGGAGCGGGACAGGAGTTCTTCCAGCTTGAGTTGTAAAGCCTCAAATTGAGAGGGCAAAAATGCATACGTTAGTTCGTATTTTTTTTCTTCTTCTTCCAGGTAGGAGATACGGCCGGCAAAACTGTTGCATCGCAGGGAAGGCGTGCCCAGTACTGCTGCTTCGGAGGTCATCGTCTGGCTGTCTCCTATGAGCATGTTGGCGTAATACAAAAGCGAGTGCGCTTTTTCGGGAGATACCTTGATCTGGTAAGGTAAAAATTCATCGTCTATATGGCGTTCGGTAGTGATGATCACCTTGCCCTCCTTGGCTAAGCGCTGCACGAGCCATCGCTTTTGTTCGATAGACAAGCCCGAAACGCCCACATCGTGATGCGCTTTAAAAGCGTTGAAACGCATCAGGAAGAAAGGCTCCCCCGGCTTAAGCCCCGCTTCTTCCAGCACCGAAGGATCCGGCTTGAAGCGGTTGGGGTGAAGGTAAGCCAACTCGTGGTAACCGGGATAGGTGAGTTGGTGGGGTTTCTTTCGCTCGAAATCCAGCACGTTGGGAGAAATGACGTGATCGGCGAAAGGATGGCCGAACCTTGCCATCAGGGGTTGCACGGCGCTGTCGTCGTCGTCGAAAACAAAAGACTTGACCGGGCTGAGCCGCGAAACGTGCGCTATGCTGATGCTGCTGCCTAAAGCTATATCGATGCGGTGTTTGCGGCATAGGCGCCAGATGGCGGCGCCGAACCGGAACTGATCGCTGAACTTGCCCAATAGTCCATCTGATTTCGCGCCTATGTCATAGAATGGAATTCCATATAAATCCAGCAATTTATGGGCAATGGGTATGCTCTTTACGCTTATGATCACTTCGTGCCCACTTTGCTTCAGCTCCTTGTACAGGTTGCGAAACAGGTGCACATGCGCCGGATGGCCGATGTCAACCAGGAAATTCATATCAGGATTTAAGGGTTTTCAGAGCTGCAAGCCCCCATTTGCCCACTTTATAGAGCGCGGGGTTGAAGATTTTGATAAAGCGGCCATGCTCTACCAGCTCTCCCCCGAATTCTGCCTTGTATTGCCGCACGCCGTAAGGTTCGTCTTTCAGCCCGGCCCCCATGAAGTCGAGCAGTTGCAGCCCGTTCTCCAGCCCGAACTCGATAGCGCTTGCTACGGCCAAATGGGTGGGAAATATCTTTTTGTGATAATTGCGCAGGCCGCAATAGTACAGCGTATATATACCCCGGCTTTCCAGCACAAGGCAAAAGGCGCCCCCTATTACGGTTTCGCCGTGTTTGACTACAAAAACTCTTCCACAGGGCGAATGATAGAGCTGCCTGAAGTATTCGTAGCCCGGCAAGGGGACTTTCACTCTTTCCGCATAAAGCGTCGCAAGGATATGGTATAAATCCCTGATTTCCTCTTCTGTACGGGCCAGACGGCAGGCAGCGCCTTCGGCCAGGGTTTGCCGGATTTCCCTTCTCCGGTTGTATCGCATTGCAGACATAATTTCCTCCAGGGACCTTCCCTTAAGCCGAAGTTGTAAATTCACATAAGGCAGGTAACTCCAATTCCCCGATCCATACACAGGAAAAAGAGCCTGGTAATCGTGATAGTTGCGCACTTCTGCATAGATCACGCGCCGGGACAAGTGCTCTTCCATGGCTTTGAGCAATTCCTGCCAGGCAGAAACCGCGCCGTCGCTTTTTAACAAGGGACCTCCGTAAATAATAGCCCGGCGGGAGAAAAAGCCCTTCACGCCGTCTTCTTTTTGCATAGTTGTCACACAAAGAGACAGGAGCTTGCCGCCTTCTTCCACCGCATACACTTCAGCTGATTGCCGCCCGGATACCGAATGGAAAAAATCGAGAAAATCGGGACTTTGGAAAGGAGAGGCAAATTCGCTCTCCTGTAGCAGGTCAAGCCATCTTTCCCTGCCTATTTCTTCTGTGCCCCGGAGTATTTTCATGCCGCTGTTCAATTTCTGCGCATTTCAATCAATAAATTGCCTGTACCAGTTTTCGAGGTGAATACATTTCCATAGTTCATTCCCGTAATTGGCTTTCCCCTGCATGTGCTTTTCAAGGATATCCTGTATTTTCTTTACATCTACTATACCCCTGGAGGCAAAAGAAGAAGAGGATAGCAATTCGCGAATGTATCCCTGGAAAGCAGGTGTGCGAAACCAGTCGGCCTGGGGCGTTTCAAAACCGATTTTATCTTTTCGCTGGCGGATGGCTTCGGGTAAAATATCCTTCATGGCTTCCCTCAGAATATGCTTGGTCACCCCGCGATCGAGGATCATTTCGGTAGGCGTGGCCAAGGTGCGTTCTACCAGGCGATAATCTAAGAAAGGCACCCTGGATTCAAGGGAGAACCACATGGAGTTGCGGTCTTCCCACTTCAATAAATGCTCCAGCTTGTATTCGAAGTGGTTGATCAAAGATTCCCGGAGGCTGTTGGACCCATATAATTTCCCTGCCACAGAATCGTCTGAAGGTTGGAAATCGTGGAAGAATGCCCCGTCCAGATATCCTTTTCTCATGGCCATGGAGCGGATGCGCCACTGCGTCGGCAAGAGGAAAAACGACATACTTTTGAACCCCCACATAGACCGGTGCTCCCGCCAGTAATGATACATTTGATGTCCCAAAGCACCCAGGCGGGCTGAAAGCAGCAATTCTTTGAAATAAAAACCGAAGAAGTAAGGATAGCCGGCCAGTTCTTCATCAGCGCCTTGCCCGTCGAGGGTAACGGTTACGTGATCGCGCGCCAGTTCCATTACCTTGAAATGCGCATAGGGGCTGGTGCTGGGCACCGGCTCGGCATGCGCCCTCACAAAGGCGTCAATATCGTCCAGGAGGGTGTTTTCATTTGGCCGGGTGAAGTACATGTTCTTCAGATCCTTCCGGAACAGGTCGGTGAAGTCTGTCTCGTCGCCAAATACCCCTTTCCCGTAGATGGCCGTGAAGGTGTTTATATCCTCCATGCCGAAGGATTTGAGCAATACCGAGACAATGCTGGAGGAGTCTAGGCCGCCGCTCAGGCATACGCCTACGGGCACATCGCTTCGAAGGCGCAAGCCCACGCTGGAGGTAAACAGCTCGCGAAATTCTTCCGGGCTTTCAAAAGGATTTTTGATCTCCTTTCTCAGATCGTACCATTTCCTGATGGAAAAGGCGCCTTCGCCATGCCCGTTCCATTCGAAGCAGTGTCCGTGGTTTAAGCGCTTCACTTCGCTGAAGAAAGTCTGTTCGGTCTGGTCTGTACGGTTAAACACCAAAAAGTCAAAGACAGAGGGTAAATCCGCCTGGGGCTTTCTGCCCAAGGCCGTCAGGATGGGAGGGATTTCAGAAGCGAAGATCAACCGGGAGCCATCCATACAGTAGTAAAACGGCTTGATCCCGTAGCGGTCCCGCGCTCCGAAGAGTTTCTTCTCCTGCCGGTCGTAGATGACGAAGGCCCACATGCCGTTGAGCTTGTGGAGCATAGCCTGCCCCCAGGCCTGGTAGGCGCTGAGCAGGACTTCGGTGTCCGTTTGGGTTCGGAAGACATAGCCCAGGGTTTTCAACTCTTCCCGGAGTTCAATGTAGTTGAATATCTCTCCGTTGAACACGATGGCGAACCGGCCGTCGGCGGATATCATGGGCTGATGGCCGGCGGCGCTGAGATCAATAATGCTCAATCGCACAAACCCAAGCCCGACAGGCCCTTCTACGAGCACCCCCTCATCGTCGGGCCCCCGGTGTTTCATGGCTTGCATCATGCGCCGGACCGGCCCCTCTGCAGTGGATTCGTTATTGGAATGAATAATGCCGCAAATGCCGCACATAAGTGGTGGATTTAAGAGGTATTGCCGACGAAAAATGGTTTGCGAAAAAATGAAAACAATTTTTCACCGGGATAGCTGACAGCCAGTGGTTGGCAAAAGTAAAAATTTGCAAACCACCGGCTATCGAGCAAAAAGGGGTAGGTGATCTCATTATCTGCTGAGGATTTTGCTGAGTGTCCTCTTGAGTGCGGAATTGGATAACACCCATTTGTATAGCAGGTACTTGTGCCTTTGAATGAGACAATGCCCGGAATAGTACATTTTTTCCTCGCCGCCGAAGCTCTTTTTAAAGCGGTAAACGCCGTATGCCGGGTGGTTTTCGTCCGGGTTGTAGGGTATTCCGCCCAGATCATATATCCTGAATCCTTGTTTTTTGAGATACTTGATGCATTCCCAATGCAGCAGATTCGATGACCGGGTGTGCTTTACCACTTCATAATCCGAACCGCCTATGTAGTAGTAAGCCTTGCCCGCAGCGGCGAGCAACAGTATGGCGGCGCTGGTTTTGCCATCGTTTTCAGCACTGCCGACGATGGCTTTATCCTGCATTTCGCTCAGCAGGCGATCCAGGAAGCTGTCCGATTTAAGGAGCATGGATGCCTTGCTGTTTTTTCGCAGCGCTCTTCTTTGGGTTTCTTGCCGGAGCATTTGCAATTGGGGCAGCAGCCCCTGCGCTTCGGGGCCGTAAGAGTAGCCGACCCGGGTATCGCACTGCTGGGCTTGCTTGACCAACCGTTTGTTTGAGCTTTTTAAATTGCTGTAGAGCGCATCCGGATCGCCGGAGAGATCAATTTCAATGGTAGGATTCTCTTCTACCGTAAAACCTGCCTGCTCGAGCAAAGCCCGGTCGGTTTCCCGTGACCAATGCGTCAGGAAAACCTGTACTAAATTGCGCTTCCGGGCATAGGCGATGATGCCTTCATATATCGCTGCTTTCAAAGCCCTGACCTGGTCTTGCCCCACTGCCGACTCATCCACCATAGCTGCGCTGTCCAGCCAAAGGGAAGCAAAGAAATTGCCTGCCAAGGGCAGCTTGCCTCGCAGCCTGAAAACGCCTCCTGCCAGGTAGTCGCCCCCCTTATCTGAGATGACGATATAGAACGTTTGGTCGCCGGTGGCATTATTGAATGCGCACAGGCCAAATGGCACGCCTCCGGGCGCTTTCTCCACCAGGGCGCTCCATTTGGAAGGATCAATGGTCTTATCGTTGAGTATGGAAGCGGTGTAGTTCATCTTTTCCGGGGAATAATGAGAATGCATATTGTTGGGGATATCGGTTGACATATTGAAGAAAGCGCTTTAGCGTTCGCCCATTATAGGGAATGAAAGACTTGGAATGCCCGATCAGCGTGATGTAGGAGCGCGCTTCCTCTGCGCCTCTGATACTTTTCAGCGTTTTGACCATCTGCCGGCCCGTGAGCTGGTTGAAGTCAAACTTCCGGGGATGCAAAGAGAACAATACTTTGCGCAACTTGGACGGCAACCCCGTTTTTGGGGCAGAAGGCTTGTCCGGTGCGGGTTCCTCTGCGTAGTTGCGTTCATGGCGGTGTTTGAGCGCCCGCAGGGCCCGAAATACCCTGATGGGAGAAAAAAAGGCTCCAATGGGTTTCAATTCACAATGTATCGGGAATTCGACAACGGGCCCTTCCGGATCGAAACGGCAAACGTCGAGCCGGGAGGCCCGGTACGGGAAAGTGGCATCGAATGCTTCGGAGTAGTCATAGTCCACCCACCCTTTCTGCCTGCCGTACTTGTACACGGAAGTGTCAATGCAGATACCTTCCCCGGCCAGCGCATCCACAATATGCGGCGATGGATGCATAGACCAGTTGGCCGCGCGGAAGACGTAGCACGAATAATCGGGCTTGACCGGCCTGAGCGTCTCTTCCAGGAAACCTTTACAAGTGGCAACAATAGAACGGATCTCGTCCGCTTCCAAACCTGCCAGGTTGTATTTTTTCCAGTTTTGCTGCCATTTCCCATTTTCAAACCGCGCCCCGAAGTAGGACGAATGAATATGCAGTTGGACATCGTGCCCGCGCCGCAGCGCATCTTGCAGTTGGGCTACGATTGCCTCATAATCGTAGGCGTCGTGCCCGTATGTTTCCAGGTACTCCTTAAATCTGAGGATTTCCCCCACATCGGCAAAAATAACCAGCTTTGCGCCAAACTCATCGAGCAGGTCCATCAAGCGGTTGGTGGGTTCGATCATCAGCTCCGCAGGGCTTCCGTCTCCGTTGCCGTGTATTTCGTAGTCGATCGTAAAAATGAGATTTTGCATAGGTGTTGTCCTGTTCCTTGTCTTATGGCTGAAATTTCCGGATCACTGACTGATGGAGGTTTGAGCGTTTTGAATACTCGCTCCAACCCCCGTCAACCGGGAGTAAATGTCCTCGAGTTCCTTTTCTTTTTCGCGCAATTCCAGGGTTTGCAAGGCTTCAGTTTGCGCGGCCGTTCCAAGTTGCTGCCGGAGGGAAGGATCGGCGATCAGTCGCGCTATGGCGCCGGAAAGCTCCTTGGTATCCCATTCTTGTACCAGGAGCCCGGTTTTGCCGTGGCTGATCACGTAAGGAATGCCCGCATGATACGTGGACACCACGGGCAAGCCCGCCGCCATCGCTTCGATGACGGTGCCGGGAATCCCTTCTTTATCCCCGTTTTCTGCCACTACGCTTGGATGCACGAAAATATCGGCCCTCCGGTAGGCTTCCATCATCTCCGCCGAACCGTAGGGGATGCCTCCCATGAAGCGTACAAATTCGGAAAGCCCGTTTTTCTGAGCAAAATTTTTTATTTGATCTGCCGACTCCCCGACTCCAATCACCTCCAGCTTCCAGTTGCGCACTCCCGATTGGAGGAGCGCCAGCAGGCTTTTGAAAAGAAAGATGTGCCCTTTCTGCGGCACTAAGCTGGCCAGGATAAGCAAATTGAGATGGCCCTTTTCGGGATATTGCCGGTTCATGTCAAAACGCTTGCAGTCGGTCCCATAGTAGTGTACAATGATCTTCTCTTCGGGGCAGCCGGCTTTGATCAGGTCGTGTTTCATGTCGGGCGACATAGCCAGCACGGCGCTTACGGGTGAAAAAACCCGCTTTTGGAGATAAGTGCGCCCATACCCAAAAAGTAAACCGGGAAAGGAAGAACTGTCATACCCGTAAAAAGAAACGACCGAAGGTATTTTCAATTTCCGTGTCAGAGGAAAATAAATGCCGCAGTCGGTCCCGTAGTGAAAATGACAAATTTGCACCTCCTCTGATTCCAGGAACCGGGCCACGTTCTCCACCTGGCGCTTCGATAACACCTTCGGCCCTGCAAAGAGCGCCTTTTCCACCCATCCCTGGGTCACACTCAGGTCGAGCGCAGGGTAAACCGAATAGTCAAAAGCGGCATAACCTCCATCGTAAAGCCTGGAGGCTTGTTTTCGCCAAACGAGCACCGGTTCGTAATCCAGGTGAGAAACGATCTGGTTTTGGATGAACGAGGCCCTGAGTTGCGAACTCTTTCTAACAAAATGGGCGACTTTAGGCTTATTGATACTCATTTGCATGTTTGTCTGCTTGGTTCGTATGCCGAATGGATCCGGGGCTTTACTGCAACCCCAGGTGATCCATCCAGATTTTGAGGGAGGCTACCCTGTTGAAACGATAGCCGTCGCCGCTATCCGGCATTGTTTCATCTACTTTACGGGAAATCAATTCTGTACGAAAAAACTCGGAATCTTTGACGATCGGCTCGCGATAGGGCTGCAAAAAAGCCTTTGACCACCGGGGCATATCAAAGGTGTCATCGCCCTGGCGCCTGGTTTTCCATTTAAACACCTGTTTGCCGGCAGCAGCCAGCGCCATACCGGGCAAGCCGTATTTCAACCACCCGGGCTTCAAGAGGCGGTCATTGTAAAAAAAGTTGAGGCGGTCGTTATTCAAAGCCATCAAATCCACATACAGATCATGCGCAAAACGGCGGCCCCATTGGTTTTTAGCCAGCAGCCCCTTGTAAATGCCGGCGTATTGAGAGTTGAATAACTCCTCTAAGTAGTCCAAATCCCCGAAAGAAACGTAGTCGTCAACGAAAATATCGACCAAGTGGAATTCCGTATGCCAGTATTTCATGAGGCTTTCCTTGAGGAGGAAAAAGTAAAAGCGCAGGTTGTCGCTCAAAGCAGGATAGGGCTGGATGTACCGCGATTGCACCTCCTCATAGATGAGATCGCGGGCCTCGTCGGAAAAGAACTCCGGCCGGAGGAGCGCATTGCGCGCAAAAGCCGCGTATGCGTTTTTAAAGTCTTGGTATGTGCCGTAAAAAAGGCTGAATGAGCAGTCGTTGAAAATAACCCCGGCAGGGTTGTTGAACAGCGGCCGGATCATATCGCATTGGCCTATTATACAGGAACGGCTGAAATCCTTGATCTGGTTATAGGCATACGGATATACAGCCCGGTGAAAACCCGTAACGCCGGCAGTGAGAAAAACAGACTGCATGGCAACTTGCGGGAATGCTTTTTCAAATGCTTCGTCGAGCCATACGGGTTCGTATTTGAATCCAAGTTTTTTACCTATATGCTGGGGAATGGTGATCTGTGTAGAGCCCGGCATGCCGTAGCTCATCGCTTTGAGGCGGGGGTAGTCCTCCTTTTCGATGTATGAAAAATTCAATCGCCCGTCGAAGCCGCCCGTAAATGCGATATTGAAAGTATCGGTGCTCTTTACGTAGTGGTTTATGGCGCTTTTGAGTGCGTCATTGATCTTGTGCAAAGTTGCCGACCGGGGCTCGGGGTTGGGGATGTGCCAGTTCGCCAGATCGTACAGGAGGCTTTCCGAAACGCCCTGACCGGAAAGGCGGATGCGATGTCCTCCGGGAATGAGCCGCAGCTCTTGGTATATGGTGCGATCATGCAGGCAGTGGTCAAACAGCGCGAACTCCAGCATCCCTTGCGGCGCGACGGACAAAGGACGGTAATCGTGAAAAGCCTCTATGTAGTTGGAAAAAACAAGTTGCCCGTCTATGAAGGAGAAAAAAGCCGGGTGCATAAACATAGGGGAGGAGTAAATGTCCACCTCGCGGCGCTGTTTGTCAAAAAGCAGAATGTAATAGGTACCCTTTAGCGTCTGGTAATGCCGGTCGCCCTCCTGCAACAATATTTCCAACACCTCCCCGGGGGTTGGGGCATAATTGTTGTCTTTTATGGCTCGATTCCTGAACAGCACGGTCCCTGCCAGGTAGATGAAATAGCGCTCGTTGTTAAACCAGGGTTTTTTCCAGTTGCGCTCTGTCAAACCCGGTTTTTCCCGGTTGTAGGTAAGGGTAGTGGCCGAGATGTAAGGTTCCGGCTGCGCTGTTTGCTCTGCTTCCAAGAAATCGGAGATGAGCTTGCCTTTAAAGGAATAGGGTTTGGCAGGAGTAAAATCGAGGTTCAGAGAGATACAATATCGCATAATTAGCGCTTTAACAAGGTTTTAAATCGTTTTAGCGGCTGCAGGTCCTTGATGAAAGGGAGGGGGTCGCTCAGCGAAAACAAGCTGGTGGAAATGACGGGCCTCCAGCTTTTCATAAATGACCAAAGCGAATAGCCGTATTCTTTGTGGTGTTTTTTCCAAAAAAGCAAGTCCGGCAGGAAATCCACCCATTTTCCGGCGCGGGTAACCCGGGGCACATCCGCTGTGGATTCGCCGGACAGGTACCTGCAATAGAGCTCCGGGAAGTTGATGCCCAGTTTCATTGAAAAATTAACTTGCAACCAAACCCGGGGATTGGTCTCAATGAAGTAATAGGACTGATCGAGCCCGGAATACTTGAATTCGATATTGGTAAAACCATACAATTCATACTTGCCGATATAGGCCAGGGCTTGCGCTTCCATTTCCGGGTGGGAGAAATACTCAATGCAGGTAGCCGTTCCGAAGCGATTGGGATACTGCCTTATTTTTCGGATAGAATGCTGGTAATACCGGCCGCCAGGCAGGTACAGCGTATTTACCTCGAAGTTGTTGGTGTTGTCTCCTTCTATGATTTGTTGAGCGATATACCTCACGCCTGTGGGGTTGAGCAAGCCGATTGTTGCTTCCAATTCCTCCGGAGTGTGAATGACAAATCCCTTGTGGTTGAATACGCGCTTCCATTCCACAATATTCACCGGTTTAATAGCCAAGGGGAATGAAATACCTGCCCGGCGGATTTCTTCCATGGAGACGGGGCCTGTGAGGAATGCCGGTACCGGTATTCCGGAAGAGCGGGCATCTTCAAATTGCATATCCCTTTCAATTATGCGGTGCACGCTCTCCCCTGAAGGGATGAGAAAGGAACAACGCCGGCTCAATTCCGTCTCGTAATCAGAGCAAAACTTGACGAATTCATCGGATGTGGGTATCAGGATCAGGTTGCGGCCAAGTTGGTCAATCCATGTCAGGATATAGTCAAGGCAGTCTTTTTCGTTTACCCGGGGGCTGGGAATAAGGACGCACTTCATCAAATTGGAGGCAAATCCCGTCATGCCGGGGTCGTAATCCATACCGTAAATATCCCGGCCGGATTCGGCGAGACACCTGGCCGTCATGATGGAAGTATCAAACAGCCCCAGGATGAGAATGGCGTCCTTTTGCTTTTTCAACGCGCTTGATCTATATGCGGCCTTTTATGGCCAGTTGCACAACCTGAAAAAATCCGGGATAGCTGCGGTAAACGCCAAGGGGATAATCCTCAATGGGTTTGAAATTACTATCCTTAAGCCTGGTAATCGCCTCCGCTCCCAGGCGAACCGATTCCCAATTCGATATCCTTTGCAATTCTTTTAGTTTTATCCCGTCAGGAATGGGATAATTTTCGATGAGGAGAACCGGGCCGGTATCCAGCACGGGTTTCAGGATTTGCAGCGTTATTCCTATTTCCTTTTCCCCGTTGTACAATTCCCAGAAACATTGAAACGGGCCGCGGTATTTGCGGATGTCGCCGTGATGATATCCCACTACGCCTATCCTTGGGGCCTCCAGTATAATGGGCTTGAGTATCATGCCTCCGGAGTGATAGACCACGTCGCATTGGTTGGCCACGATAAAGTCCCTAAGTTCCCGGGAGTTGATGCGTTCAAACTCCACCACAGGCACAGGATAATGCGCGGCAAAATCATGGTAAGTATCGGGTTCTGTATATTTCCAGCTTAAGTGCTTGCCCGACAGCAAGGAAAACAGCTTGAACAGGTAGTCCACGAAGATGAATGATCTCTGGCGTTTATACCGGGCCTTCATCCGCTCAAAGTAACTCCTTTTTTTTTCTGCGGGCGGCTTGGACGTTGCAATGGCGAAAATATCTGCTCCATGCGCTTTGAAAATCTCATCCAGGATAACCCTTCCGTACAGGGAAGTTTTCCGGTGCGTAGTATCCAGGATTAATATTTTCATCTTTCAGCGGGCGTTTAACCAGTTGATATATTCGCGATGGGTCGTCACCCAGATGGAATCCCGGTTTTCTGCCAGAAAAGCGAATAGGGAAGGCCAAATCTCCTCCACAACAGCGGCATTAAACGAGGGGTGGAACCAAAATACGCAAACGGTGTGAGAGCGCATCGCCTTTTCTATGATCTTGCGGTAGCGGTAAATATGGTAGGCTATGCTCCACTCCTTGCGGAGATTAAACTCTTCGGTTTGCTCCAATTGCCAAATTCCGGAAGCGTGCCTGATGGGATAACCCAGCACGTTTCGATAGTCGGTCCGGTAATTGGTAAAACCTTCCCGGGCCAGCACCTCCAGGTTGCCTATGGTGTGGCCCGGATGAACAAATGAATCCAAGGAAAGGCCCCATGCGGCGGCCGCCCGTTTACATGCTTGCAGTTCTGCGCTGATCAATTCCGGCGGGCACACGCCGTCCCGGCAGTCTATGTGGGAAAAAGTATGGCAGCCGATCTCGTGTTTCGCCCGGGCATCCAGGATCATGCGCAGCAAGTCGGGCGCGTACCATTCCGGAGAAGTATCACAGTCTGTACAGGGATCGTGTTCAAACCAGTCTTGCCCGGAGAAATCCCAAAAAGGCCCTTCATAATGGGAAACGGCAGGTATCTCCGGATGTTTTCTGTTTTCTTCCGCCCGGCAGGACTCAAGGAATAAATGGCCCACTGTTGCCCAGGTGATGGGGATGTCGAACTCGTCTGCCAGGGCCAGGATTTTGGGAAGATTCTCCCTTTCCCGGCGAGCCAGTTCCAGCGCATATTCCAGCGGATCGGCCGCACTTTTGTCATACCGCGGGGCCCAGGCCAGCTCGAAGTCGGCGGAGATCAGCACGACGGTCTTGTACGGTTCGGGGATGAACCTCCTGAAGTCCCGCCTGCTCTCTACCACGGGATTCCGCCCAAGCTCGAAGTTGACTTTGCTCAACCAGGCTCTTAACTCTCGGCGCATAAGCTCAGGATGAGTAGATTTTGGCAAGCCGGCCAATAAATTTTTCAGGTGCAAAAGTATTTTCGGCGTATTCCCGGGATTCATCCAGCGGGGCATCGTCCGGCGGATTGTTCAGGCGCCGGCTCATGCGCAGCGCCAGGTCGTGCGGGTTGCCCGATTCAAACAGCTCAAAGTACCTTCCGTTAGCAGATAACTCCTTCATGACCGGAATATCAGAGGCAAGAAGCGGCGTGTTGTAAAGCAAAGCCTCCAAAGCTGCCATGCCGAAGGTTTCCTGGCTGGAGGCAAATACGCACAAGGAAAAAAAAGGCAAAAGCTCGGATGCATTGTTTTTTGGGCCCGGAAAAAAAACCCTTTTATCTATTTCTTCCGGCTGGAAAACACTCCGGCAGGCGGCAGACTCCGGGGATTCTTTGCCGATAAAAACCAATTTGGCCCCTGGAAATTCTCCCTGGATCATCTTAAAGGCGCGTGCCAGTGTAAGTTGATCTTTCTCCGGAACGAAATTGCCGATCATCCCGATAATTTGCTCCCCGGGTTGGTACCCGATTTGGCGGAGAAACTGTTCTTTTTCCGATGCAGAAAGGCGGTTTGTCCTTTGAACGATATTGGGAAGCACCTCCATTTTGCCGGTTGGATATCCGCGGTGGATTACCATTTCTTTCAGGGCGTTGCTGACCAGAAGCAACCGCTGCACAAAATGCTTCACCAGGAACCGTTCCATGTAGTACTCCCAGTTGTTTTTGGGATTATACAAATGGATGTGGTGGTAGAGCTTGAGCTTTGGGAAAAAGAGTTTCGCGATAACGGCGTAAAAAAGCTCTATCTCCTGGTGGGTGTGGATCCCGTCGGGCCGGGTTTCCTTTATCAGGCCGAGGAGTTTGGCGATAAACCCCGGGGAGATTTTCCCTTTCCGGTATAAGTGGCGCACCTGGTTGGCGGAGGGGTGCAGGTCGTTCATTAGCGGCCCGGGCTTCATCAGCACAAGGATGACCTTGAACTGGTCTGTTGGATAATTGAAAAAACGAACGATCAGGTTCTCGGTGCCTCCTGCATGGAAGGTGGAGCGCAAATGAATGATGAGTTTTTGCTTCAGCCCGGCCGGAGATGATTTTTGCGCGGGCGGGCTATGCGTGAGTTCTGTCGGCAACACTATGAGTAGTTTGTCTTAATCTCCAAAAAGAACCGCGTACAAACACCCCGCCCTCTAACGGGAACGGGCTTTTTTCCCATTTTGACTCAAGGTAATCGGTGTTGTAGGTAGAGTATCCGCTTTTTTGTTCTTTGACCACTCGTCCGTAAGAGTTCACCTTTATCTTGCTTTTTTTGCCCCATGTAGATTGGAAAACCGGGCTTTGGTCCTCTATTCCCAGTATTTTCATCCTGATGAGATAATCGTCGTCCTCGCCGCCTATTTCTTTCAACCCTTCGTCAAATGGGCCGATGTGATGGTGAAATGCTTTGGATATCATAAATTGGCTCCAGCTGCCGCCGTTGGTGGCGAAACTCCGGCTCAACATCCCTGAAGTTTCTATTTCCCGGCGCAGGTGCGGCGAAATGTCAATGTCGTCATTGAAGATGAATACGCGCTCGCTCCGGCTTCGCTGAACCGCCAGGTTCCAGAGCGCGCTCAACCCCTGCGGTTCCAAAAACGAGACGAGATATACGTTGGGGAACAGGGAAGCGTATTCGCTTAAGGCAGCAATATATTTTTCCTGGGCGGCGCGGTCGTGGTGGCCGTTGGCAATGACAATGATCTGTACATCGGGGAAAAGAAAAGCCAATTTTCGGAGCAAAGGCTTGAAAAGCTTTTGGTATCGAAGGACAAAAGTGGTAACGCAAATCGAATAGCCTGCGTTCCCATTGCGGTGCGCACGGCGGCGGATGCCAAGCCCCAAAATAAAAAACCACAGCAGGGGGTTGAACACCCCGCGCCGGAATTTGCCCGGCCAGGTGGAGATTTTATTCGAAATGTTCATAATTACGTCAGCAGGCTTGATTGTTCCTTCTCATTTTCCGGAATAGATGCAAACTTGCCTTTCTCCTCCAGGGTGTCAAACTTTTCACTTTGGCAGGCCTTTTGATGGATCAATGCGGCAAAACTGAAGAAAACGGCCTGGATCAATCCTACGGAAAGCTCGGGGTCATAACCGAAGAACTGCCTGGATGATGAGTGAAGGATAAACCAGGAAAAGAAGAATAGAGGGATTATCAGAAGCCCTTTTTTGTAAGGATTTTCCTTTGTTAATGAATGACTTAACCTGGAAGTTTCCAGGCCGGCAAAAAAGAAAAAAAACCATAATAACATACCTCCGATAATACCGCTGTGCAGCAATATGTTCTGGTTGGCCACGTGCCCATCCCTATAGCTATAGTAATGGTCGGAAAAACCCCAGCCGGTGATGGGAGAATCCCGCCATTGTTTCATGACCCGCGGTCCGCGTTCTTTTATTCTTAACAGGGTACCTCCTGCCGACATATCGCCTCCGGCAAGTTTTTCCAGCGTGGTCAGCCTTTCAATGGTATTGTCCAACTGCAACTTCAATACAGGGGTTGAAAATACAACCAGGATAAATACCCCCATCCCGATGACGGCCCTTGCGAGTTGCTTGACGCTGATCGCGCGGCCCACTAAAAAAAACAGTACGATCGCCAGGCCGAAAGCCAGTATCCAGCCCCGGGTGGCAGATAAGAAAACGGATAAAAAGTTGGCTGCCAGCAATCCAAAAAGATAAACCGGCTTGATGGCAGTTTCTCCTTTTGCTAAATAATACAAGGCGCCGAACAAGGTGATGAGGAGGGTCATTTCGCTGTATATGCCCCGGTAGGGGTTGTCGGAGTCAATTTTAATGGCCCACCAGCCTTCTTCTTTAAGTCCCCAATAGGCCGGTGGCGATTGTGCCATTACGATGGTGAAAATTTGCGCGGCAAAAGCAAAGACCGCTACCGGAAAAATGTATTTAAAGAAGTCTATGTACTGCTCCTCCCGCTGCATGAGGCGCGGCAACGTAAAGAGCAACAGCCAGGGAGTGATCAGCCTGAACGTCCGGAACTGGACATTTAATGCCGTGGATATGCCGAGTACATAGCCCTGGGCAATTAAAAAGACCAGGTAGATCATTAGTACAATCAAAAAAGTTTGGAAGAACGGCCGGTATGAGGGCTGTTTGGTCCAGGCTTTTACTACGCTGAGCAGGATGTAAAATTGACCGATCTCTACAGGCGGCAGGCCGGGCATGGCTTGCAAGACGGCTTCATAAGGTCCGAAAAAACCAAATATCCCATCGGACATCGTCAGGAAAAAAGCAAGCCACATGGCTTCATCATCCGAGCGGAAGTAGAATATCAATGTGGCGATAAAAAACAAATCGGATACGATCTCCGGTAAGATGTACCTCGCTCCGATAGCAACGGCAACCAGTGCGGCGAACCTCAGGAGTTTTCTTGAGGGCGTTTCGTTAGTGTTTACCTGCGCAGACGTTTCCATCACTTTATTGCATCAAATATGATATCGGCTATTTTTTCCACCGAGAATTTTTCCCGGGCAATTTGCTTCATTCGCTCCACGGTTGCCAATCGCTCCTTTTCATTGCCTAAGTAATAAGCCGCCATCTCGGGGATTTCGTCATACGAGCGAACGGCAGGCAGATCAACGCCTTCGCCAAACATCAGGGTTAAATCCTCCTGCCATTCCAGCATCGGCAGCGCCCCGGCGCCCAGCGCTTCAAACATCCGGAGATGAACGCCGCGCAGCAACCCGGGATTGCCGTCAATGGGAATGATCTTCGCGGCGTTGTACATTTTATTCATCTGCTCCACCGGGTAATACCCCTCTCTTTCATGAAAGAAACGCTTTAACTCCGGGAAGAACGGGAACCACCGCTTCCAATGCTTGTTGCCGTGAATCCGGAGGTCGAAGGGGGTAAAGGAATTTAAAAACTGTGCCTTTTTGTACCCCCAGCTGTCTGTATAATTCACTCCTATATACAGAACTTCCGACTTCAGGGCCTCGTATTCGCCTGATGGTAGTTCCTGTTGGAAATACTGGTCTTCCGGAATGCCCGAATGTAAAAAGTGCGCGTTTTTTACACCCATTTTGGAGAGTTGCTCTATCCAGAATGTATCCGGTGCAAAAATTGCATCCGCCCGGGTGAGCAAGGCCAAGTAGTAGCGGTTGGTGGGCGTGTAAAAGGGGTGGTCTCCCATGAAAAACGCTACTTTGGATTTCTTTTTGAAAAAATCCAGCGTTTCAGGCAAGAGCATTTCATTGTTGTACACGAAAACCAGGTCGGGCTGAATCCTTTTATACGTTTCCGTGTAGAAGGCATTAATTCTTCCGAAATAATATTTTTCCCATTCTACCCGGGCTTTGTCCGGAAGCCGGAATATTTGGACGTTGAGGCTTTTTTCCCATTTTTTTACGTGCTGGAAAAAATCAATGTCGTGTACTTCGCAACCCCTGCTGAGGAAGACGTTCCGAAACGCATTGAACAAACTGTATCGCTGCGGGACAAGAAAGAGAACCTTCATTTTTACTGTTTTCCGGTTTGACCCGGCGGCTTACCGTCAGGGCATTGCCGGCTTGCCGTATTTTTTGAAATATTCTTCCGAGGTCATACTCATGAGGATGTAATCCCAATACCGGCCGTGCCGGTAGAAATACCCGGGAAACCTTCCGGTCTCCACGAATCCGACTTTGAGATAAAGGCCGTAGGCTGCCGTATTAAACGCAGCTACCCTGAGATAGGCAAGGTGTATGTTGTAGTGGTTGAATAAAAAGGAAAGCAGCATTTCATAGGCCATTTTCCCGAAACCTTTGCCCCTCATCTGCGGGGCGATGTCCAAGCCTATTTCGCAGTTCCTGTTCTGGAAATCAATATTTTGAATCCTCAGCCTGCCGATGATTAGAGAGCTGTCTTGCGCGGAAACGATCACAAACCGCTTCTCGTTGGCCTTTTTGTGCAAACCGAGCCACCATTGCTCTTGCCCCGGCTCGTCCACAAGGTCTATGGAGGCGAGATTGAGGAAGGTGTCGGTGTCGTTGTGCAATAGTCTCAACGGCTCCAGGTCTCTCTTTTCAATGGCTCTAAAAGCCAGATCCCGATAGCTAAACATGCCGGAATACTTTTCTGGTGGCCAATACTACTTTTTCCATCTCCTGTTCCGACAGCGACGGATAAATGGGCAGGCGCAACAGGCGGTTGAAGAATTGCATCGAGCCCGGGAAATCGGCATCTGTTCCCAGCTCTTGGTAGTACTTGTTGCGGTGCAAGGGCGTATAATGCACGTTGGCCATTACGCCTTCAGCCCGCAAGGCATCCATGATCCAATACCTGCGCTCGGGCGGCACCAGGATGCCGAAGAGATGCCGGTTGGATTCTGCCTCAGCCGTGATATGCAGAAAATCAAGGCCGTCTATTCCGGAAAGCTCGGAGAGATAAAAACGGGCAATATGCTTTCTTTTGGCATTCATGGCTTCCAGCCGGGCCAGTTGAGTAACGCCTAAGGCTCCGTTCAGGTTGGATTGCACATAACTGCTGCCTTTATCTACATATTCGTAAAAACCCCTGGTGCGGTTATCCGTAAGAAAGGAGTATTTATCCGTTCCTTTTTCCCTCATCACCTTGACGCGCTCCGCAATGCCGTCGTCATCGGTTACCAAAGCGCCTCCTTCGCCGGTGGTCATGTTTTTGGTGCCGTGAAAGGAAAAAGTGCTGACCTTGGCCTGCCTGCCTGTAAAGCGCCCTTTGTATTTTGACCCAATGGACTGTGCGCAATCTTGTACGACATACAAGCCGTATTTCGCAGCGATGGCATTGATCTCGTCCATTTCGGCAGGATTTCCGGCGTAATCCACCGGGCATATCGCTACGGTCTTTGGGGTGATATAAGCCTCCAGTTTATTTACGTCCAGGTTGCCGTTGTCGGGTCTCACATCGGCCAATACCACCTTCAGGTTGTTGAGAATGGGCCCGAGGGCTGTACTGGTGTAGGTGAAGTTGGGCACGATCACCTCGCTGCCGGCGGGAAAATCCATGGCCATGAAGGCCAGGTCCAGCGCCGTGGTGCAGGAATTGACGAACAGGGCATGCTTGATGCCCAGGTACTCCGCCAGGCGCTTTTCAAATTCCCGGCACGCCGGCCCGTCGCCGCTCACGAAGGTAGAGCGCAGGGCCTGATTTACAGCCTCTAAGTCTTCTTCCGTGATGGAAGGTTTGTGAATGAGTACCGGTTCCTCGCACACGGGCCGTCCACCCTCAATGGCCAGGTTATTGTCTGTTACGAGCATCATATTTGATTCAGGTTGCATTTTATCGGGTTTACTTAGCGTGATAGTGTGATTCGTACCAGCGGATGGTTTCTTCCACGCCTGAGCGAAGCGGAATTTCCGGCTTCCAGCCCAGCCATTGTTCGCCCCGGCTGCCGTCCACCGTTTTGTACGGCGCACCGTCGGGCTTATCGGTGTCAAAGCGGATACCGCCCTCGTAACGGGTAAGCTCCCGGATGAGTTCGGCCAGTTCCTTTATGGAGATACCTTCGGCAACGCCTATGTTGATAAAATCCGTGGTGGGCTGTACCTCCATACTGCGAACCATGGCTTCGGCCCCGTCGTCCACGTGCAGCCATTCCCGCACCGGTAGTCCGGTGCCCCATACGGTAACAAAAGGCAAGCCCCGGCGCCGGGCTTCCACAAATTTCATGATCAGCGCGCCGAGCGCATGGGAGCGTTCCTCTTCGAAGTGGTCTTCCGGGCCGTACATGTTGGAGAGGACAATGTTGACTACATCCAAGCCGTGCTGCCGGTGATTGGCCCAGGAGCCCATCCAGAAGGCCTTGCGCACAAACCCATACACCATTACGGACTCGTGCATAGGCCCATCCCATATTTCATCCTCTTTGAACAATGTAGCCTTGCCGGGATACACGCAATTGGATACAGGGTTGACGATGCGTTTCACTCCTGCTTCCCGGGCGGCTTTTAAAATGTTGATATTCATCAACAGATTGTTCTCGAAGATATCTGCGGGGTATTTGTAGCCGAACTGGATGCCCCCAACGAAAGAGGCGCAATTTAATAAGATGTCCGGTTTTTCGGCACGGAAGAACTCCAGCGTTTGGCCGTAGTCCCGTAGATCAACGCCCATGCTCAGCGAGGTTTTTACAGGGTCTTTGCCCTGAAGCTCAAGCTTTCGCACCACTCGTTTGCCCAGGAAGCCGGTAGCGCCGGTAACTGCAATTTTTTTCATCAGACTAAGTCTTCAAGATTTTCAAGGATTTCAAAACCGCCGTTTTTCAGGCATTCATTCCGGCGGGCGGCGTCCACATCGTGGCTCACCATTTCGGCCACCATTTCTCCCAGGGTACATTTCGCTTCCCAGCCCAGTTTGGATTTTGCTTTGGAGGGGTCGCCCAGGAGAAAATCAACTTCGGTCGGGCGGTAGTAGAAAGGATCGATCTGCACCACCACTTGCCCCGGCGACAAATGCAGGGGCAACTTGCCCACCGCCGCTTCAAACCGGAGGGTGTCGATACCGGCGATCAGGCCTTTTTCCTCCACGCCCTCACCTGTAAAATCCAGGGTGATGCCAACCTCTCCAAAGGCCATATCAACAAAATCGCGTACCGAGCGGCTCTGCCCCGTGGCGATAACAAAGTCTTCCGGCTCAGGCTGCTGGAGCATCAGGTACATCGCCTCCACGTAATCGCGGGCATGGCCCCAGTCGCGCCGGGCATTGAGGTTGCCCAAAGACAAGGTTTTTTGAAAACCCAGCGCCACGTTGGCAACCGCCCGGGTAATCTTGCGCGTGACAAAAGTCTCTCCCCTTACCGGCGATTCGTGGTTGAACAGTATCCCGTTGCAGGCATACATCCCGTAAGCTTCCCGGTAGTTCACTACCGCCCAGTATGCATACAACTTGGCCACGCCGTAGGGGCTGCGCGGATAAAAGGGCGTTTTTTCATTTTGAGGGACCTCCTGAACCAGGCCGAACAATTCGGAAGTGGAAGCCTGGTACACTTTTGTTTTTCCGGTCAATCCCAGTAACCTGACTGCTTCCAGTATGCGCAAAGCGCCCAGGCCGTCAATATTGCCCGTGTATTCGGCCATGTCGAAACTGACCTTTACATGAGACATCGCGGCGAGGTTGTATATCTCGTCAGGCTGGATTTCCTGGATGTACCGGATGACGTTGCCGGAATCGGCAAGATCGCCGTAAAAAAAGTGGAAACGGGGATCGGCTTCCCGGCGGTCGTTGGCGAAAAGGGCATCAATCCGGGAGGTATTAAAAGAAGACGCCCTGCGCTTCATACCCCAAACCGTATAGCCCTTTTTCAACAATAAGTCTGCCAGGTAGGCTCCATCCTGTCCGGTTATACCTGTGATCAAAGCAGTTTTTGACATGTTAATTAATGATTTTCGATGGCTGTTAACTTACAACGGGGTGTTTCACCAATACCGGAAACCGGTAATCAGAAAACCGGCCCAGTACTTTTAGGTTAAACCCCTTCAACCGGTTGCCAAAGCGCCGGCTGAGGTTGAAATATTGGAAGACCAATTGGTATATTCCTCTTGAGTCGCGCCTGGCAGCCTTGCGGAAACTATCCACGGCCAGGCTGTCCTCGCCCAGGTCGTAGTATTCCATTCCCAGGGTGTAATACCACCAGGCTGCTTCCAATGACGGCATTTTCGATTCATTTTTTTGCAACAACAACGAACGGCCCTGGGCATTTTTTACCT
The DNA here is from genome assembly GCA_964577215.1 of uncultured Saprospiraceae bacterium. GTDB lineage: Bacteria > Bacteroidota > Bacteroidia > Chitinophagales > Saprospiraceae > UBA2329. The sequence continues at coordinate 17,454 of CAZNYK010000001.1, read as the reverse complement.
TTTTGCGGCTGAGTGAGGCTGGATGCATGTACATGATGGATACTATGTCGTCGTGCAGGGCGAAAAGCTCGTATTCGGCAATTCGATAGCTCAATTCCGGGTCTTCCATAGAGGGCAACGCTTCATCGAATCCCCCGGTTTTTTCCAACAGCTCTTTTTTCAGCATCCAGCGGGAAGGGAAGCCGGCACCCAGAGCGCGCAGTTCCAGTTTGCAATCGCCTAACACCCTGCCGCTTTCGCGCTCCACGCTTCGGAAACCGGATACAAGGAAGCCATGGCCTCCGTTCTTCATGGCCCGGAGTTGAGCTTCAAAACGGTGGGGCAAGCTCTCGTCGTCGTCGTCGAGAAAAGCGATATAACTGCCCCGGGCTTCGCGGATGCCATGGTTTCTGGCCGCCCCGGGTCCTTTGCCGGGATTCAGGAAGTAACGGATGCGTTCATCCCTGGCAGCCCATTGCCGGGCCACCTCTGCTGTCTGATCTGTAGAATGATCGTCCACAATGATCAATTCCCAATTGGGGTGGGTTTGCCTGCAAGTGCTTGCAATGGCCTGCTCCAAAAGAGCGGCGCGATTGTAAGTAGGAATGATGCAAGTGATGAGTTCGCTCATGGGGACTCGATTTTGGCCGGCTCGACTTTGTCGGCTCT
>CAZNYK010000001.1:0-16706 GCA_964577215.1 uncultured Saprospiraceae bacterium | reverse complement strand
GCAGGCCTTAGCTTTTCCATAATTATCTGCTTCATTTCCAAATAGGGCCTCAGGCGCAATATATCGGATACCAAAATTACAAAGGCAAGTCCCAGGGCGCCCTGGATCAGCAGCATCGGCAATGGCGGAACCGGAACCACCGTCCCGATAAAATACAAAAAGGCGCCCGCGACCAAGCCGAAAAGGAGGGACGGCCACAGGTCTGCAAGCTGCCTGCCCAACCCGTATTGGATGGGGCGCCCCGACAAGGTGGCGGTGATGGCGTAGTCGGCTACCGATACAACGATAAGCCCCGCGATCATCCATTTTATCCCCCAGAGCAAACCCAGAGCGATGGCCGGCAGAACCAGCAATTTGGTGACGATTTCTATCTTCAGATGCAAACCCGAAAATCCCTTGACCACCAGGATGCTGAGATTGAGATAATGGAGGGGATAAAAAACCCCTACGAAACAGAGGAGTTGGAGGTAGGGGATTGCCTCTCTCCATTGTTCTCCTATCAAACCGATGATGAAACTTTCTGAACAGCCGGCCAGGCAAAACATGAGGGTAAAGGTAAGATACATGGTGGCTTGCATCACCCTGCGAAATGCAGCCCTGAGCCGCTCGTCATCATCTTTGAGTTCGGCCAGGGCGGGAAAACTCACCGATTGGATCACGTTGTTCAGCATCCGCGAGGGGAGGTCTTTATAACCGTTGGCCCGGGTGTAAAGCCCCAGTTCGCGCGTGCTGAAGAATTTTCCGATCAGCACGAAGAGCATGTTGGAATATATTTCATTGAAGAGCCTGGAAAAGAGTAGTTTGGAACCGAACCCAAACAACTCCCCGAAGGCGCTCCGGTTGAATTGCAACCGCAACCGGGGACGCGCGATGAGATAAACCATACCCGTTCCCACAAGGCTTGCCGCCACGCTGCGCCACACGAGGCTCCATACGCCATACCCCTTCACCGCCAATACAATGGCCACAATACCCGACAGCAAGGTGGAGGCGACAGAGATCTTGGCAAGGCTTTTAAAGTTGAGTTCTTTTATCAGGGGTACGCGCGCCACCAAGGCAAATGCCGAAATTATGATGGAAAGCCCCAGTACTTTGATAATGCCGGCTAACTCCGGTTCCCTAAAAAAACGGCTGATAGGCCCTGCCAGGATGAGAAATAGCAGGTAAAACAGGAAACCCGTCAGCACATTGACTACAAAAGTGGTGTTGTAATCTTCCGCTGTGGGGGCTTTTTTGCGGATGAGCGCTTCCCCGTAACCTGCTACTACAAAGGTATCGGCCACAGCCATAAAAATTGCAAGCATACCCACCAGGCCATATTCCTGGGGCGACAACAACCGGGCCAATACAATGCCTATTACAAATTGTATGACGTTATTGGCAAATTGGTCTGCAAAAGCCCAGGATATTCCTTTTACCGCCCGCTTTTTCAGTGACATAAAATCATTTTCCCGGCTTTGCTGCTTCAGGTACGGATGCCTGCCCCGGGCTGATCATACTTTGGGTTCGCTGAACTTCCTCGGAGCGGGTTTACTTTTGGCAGGAAAGGGTTTTCCCGTTTGCCGGCCTTTTGAGCCGTTGCCGTTCCCAGTGCCGTTTCCGTTGCCAAGATTCCGCATGGGGATAGGAACCTCTGCCGGTTTTGGTTTTTTACTCCAGATATTCAGCCAGTTCCAGCGCGAAGGAGTTTCCTCGTCTTCGGTATAGTATGCTTTGCTGCGGGTATAACCGTAGCCGTAACCGTAACCGTAGCCCCGGCCGTAAGCATAGCCTGTTTTTCTACCCACTTTTACTCCGTTCATCAATATGAAAGGACGCGGCAGTTTGCTTTTTTCCGCAATGTCGCGAATGAGTTCAAGTTCAGCTTTGCGGCTGTAACCTACGCGCAATACAAAGAGCGTTACATCAGCCAAGTCCTTTATTTGCAGCGCATCAGCCACCAATCCCACCGGAGGCGCGTCCAGGATAATGTAATCGTAACGGGTTCTCAATATTCGCACCAACTCGCGCAAGCGGGCCGATAGGATCAATTCACCGGGGTTGGGCGGTTTAGGCCCGCAATGGATAAGGTCCAGGTTGGGATGCACTCCGCTCGGGGTGATGATATCTTCTACCCAGATATCGGGGTCAACGAGGAAGTTGACCACGCCCAGTTCGTTAGATTTATGCGTTCCGATATATTTTTCCTGTTTGGGTTTGCGCAGGTCGAGTTCCAGGATGACCACCTTCTTGTCGGCCAGCGCTTCTATCAGGCCCAGGTTCAATGAGATAAACGACTTTCCTTCCCCGGAAATGCCGGAGGTGACCAATATGGTTTTCATGTCTTGCCCGGAGGCTATATAAGACAGGTTGGCGCGCAGCATTCTAAAGGTTTCGGTAGCGATGGAGCGGCTCTTTTCCCTCACTACCACGCGGGTGTCCTTCAGGGTGCTTTGGGCAATTGCGCCCGCAATGGTCACGGAAGTCACTCGTTCAACATCATCCTCCATTTGTATCCGGTTATTAAGACTGTAGATCAGGAAAATAATACCGGAAGGAATGGCGACCCCTAAAAATACAGCGATCATCCATATTTGTGCAGGATTGGGCTTTGAAGGAGAATTTGCCAGGGTTGCGGGTTCGACAATTTGCGATTTGGTAGTGGTGACTGCCAATGAAATAGCCGATTCCTCCCTCTTTTGAAGCAAATAGAGGTACAGATTTTCCTTTATGCTCTTGCGCCGTTCGATCTCGATCAATTCCCGCTCGCGGCGCGGCAGGGTTTGAAGGCGCGCCTGTAAGTTGCTTTTTACGCCCTGATTGGAATCAAGGGTTATGGAAAGGTCTTTTTTGATAGAGCTAATGCTGCTAATGATGGTTTCGCGCAGGTTGCGTATCTGTTTTTCCAGCACGGCGAGGTCAGGGTGTGCAGGCCCCAGGTCGCTGCGCTTGCGTTCCCTTTCGGCGAGCAGTTGGTTGAAGCTTTGTATCTGATTGGTCAGGGTGAGGTCAGTAACCGTGGCATTGGTAGGTACGAATTCGAAGGAGCTCCGGTTCTTCTCCAAAAAGGATTCAATGGAATTCAAGATTTCCATTTGCATTTCCGTGCCGGCTATCTGCTTGCTGTAGTTGCTCACTTCATTCATGAGCAGGGTGCCCTCAGAGCTGAGTTCCGTCATGCTGAACCGCTGCTTGTAGTTTTCCACATCTTGCTCCGCTGCCGACAATTCGCCCACGATCATTTCAATGCGGGTATTGATCAGGTCTATGGTGTTTTTGAAAACCTGGTTTTTCTTGTCCACCGAATTTTGGTTGTACAACTCCATCAGCGCCGTCAGTACGTCCTGTATGCGTTTGGGCGCCACGTCCGTCATGGATATTTGGATAATGCTGGCTTTTTCCTGGGTCAGGGAAATATCCATTTTCGACATCAATTCCCAAGCCATGGCCGTTGGGGAAGTTACCAATACGCCGATTTCACCGAATTCTTTGGCAGATTCCGTGTTGGACAGGGTCACCCTGCCCATGGGTAGTTTGAGGCTTTTCCCGAATTCTCCTGAAAAAACGTTGTTTTTCCCCAAGGAATTATCTTTGATCTCAATCTTATAGCCTCCGTATGGGTCGGCCGTCAGTACGCCGTAAAAACCGGCATGCCCCCTTTTTCCAGGTTCCCAGGACAGCACTTCCACCGGCGAGGTTTGGTAGAGTTCCCGTTTCATCCAGCCGTCTATTTGAAAATAGCGGTACTGCAAGTCCAATTGCTCTACTACCTGGGTCAAAAGCGGCGAAGACACTAAAATCGTCATTTCATTGAGCAGGTTATTGGATACCTTGCCGAAACCCAGATCGGAAAATATCACCTCCTCGCTAAGGCGCTTGGACTCCTTTTCGTCTTCGATCAGTATTTTGATCGAAGAAGTGTATTCCGGCTGCTTGTACTTGAGGTAAGTATAAGCGAATGCGCAAAAGGAAACCAGCACCACTGCATAGATATACCAATATTTCAGTGCTTTTACTGCCAGCATCACATAACTTTTAGTGTCTTGTTCCATAGTATTTTTTTTTTGGGAAAATTCACTTGGTTGTTTTTAATTCATGCAAAATCCATGCCAAAAATCCGGAAGTTGCACAGGGCTGGGGGATTCCCTGAATATTTGCGCTGTCATCCGCGCTGTCGAGACAATTTCAGAAAGGGACTACCGGCTAATTTCTCCTGGTCAACTCTCCTAGTATCCAGAAAGAAAGCGAACTGATGACGGGTACTAAAACGACGCCGTATCGGTCGAGAAAGTCGCCTCTCGTAGCGTACTGCTTCGCCTTTAAAGGCTCTACGTAAATGATGTCGTTCGGGCTGAGGTAGAAATAGGGGGATTTGAACAGCTCCGGATCCTGTGTGTTAACGCGTGCGAACTCGCGGACTTCATTGCGTTCGCGAATGACTAATATTGTATTTCGGCGGGCATAGTCGGTAAAATCGCCGGCCATGCCGATGGCCTCAAGAATGGTGAGGCGTTCATTGGGTATGATGTACGTGTTGGGCGCTCTTACTTCTCCCATTAAGGTAACGCGAAAATTCACAAAACGCACTTGCACAGAGGCATCAGGAATGTAATCCACGATTTTTAAAGCGATTTCAGCTCTTAAATCCTGTATTGATTTGCCTGCTGCCTCCACCCTGCCTAAAAAGGGCAGATAAATGTAGCCTTGTTCGTCAACCCTGTAGCCTTCGGGAGTGCCCAAAGCAGCGCTGCTTGAACCCGCGGTGTTCTCCCGCGGCCTTTGAAAAGCTGCGACTGTTTCCGGGTTCCGGCTGGCTACCTGGATATGGAGGATGTCGTCCGGCTGGATATACAGGATCGGCACGTTGTTCAAAGCCATTTGCCCCGGCGCCACCTGGTCGAACATCACCATTTCAGCGTATTTGACGCTTCCGCAACTGCTCAACGCCAAAAGAGAACCCAAGGCCAACGAAACCACTCCGGCTGATTTGTATCTCATAGTACCAAAAAAATTATCGCACAGAACGGCAGGGCCGCCTGCCTTTATTCATAATTAAACAACGTCATCTCTTCCGCCATTTCTTCCATCTGGAACGGATGCGGAGCCAAGGGCAAGAGCGCCAGTTGATGGGAATTGCTCCCTACTCCTACCGGCTTCGCCTTGCGGATCTTGTACGCGATCTGTATGGCGTCATAGGAGTCTGCAAGGCCGAAACCTTCCCCGGCCAGGATAGACTCGTAACTGTGTGTGTGCAGGTCCAAGAACCCGTTGCTGAATTCCATTTCCTCGCCGTTTACGGTGATGTGGCGGTACGTGCGTGCCCCCGTGTCTTTAATAACGTCGGGAATGGTGTCGTAATTGATGCTGAGGAACCATTTAACTCTTGCATGGGCCAGCTCTAAATAACCGGCGGCTCTGTCGTGTGTATGCAGGTGTACTTCGCTGTGCAGCACCGGGCCGAAAATCCAGTTCAGCATATCGAAAAAATGAATGCCGATGTTGGTAGCAATACCCCCTGACTTTTCCATGCTTCCTTTCCAACTGGTATAGTACCACTTGCCGCGGGAGGTTATATAAGTCAGATCTACATCATGTACCTTACCGGGATTTTGGCTTACCTTGCGTTTGAGTTCCAACAGGCTTTCCAACAGGCGCAACTGCAAAATAGAGTACACCTTTTTTCCGGTTTCCTGCTCGATGGTGACCAAGGACTCCAGGTTCCAGGGATTCAGCACCAAAGGTTTTTCGCAGATGACATCGGCGCCGATGCGCAAGCCGAAGCGGATGTGGGCGTCGTGGAAATAGTTGGGCGAACAAACACTTACGTAGTCGATCTTGGTGCCGTCCCGCATGATCTTATCCAAATACCGCTCAAAACGCTCAAACTCGGTAAAGAAAGCTGCATTGGGGAAATAGGAGTCTATGGCCCCTACCGAGTCGTTTTTGTCCAATGCGGCCACCAGGTTGTGGCCGGTGTCGCGGATGGCCCGCATGTGTCGGGGAGCGATATACCCCGCAGCGCCGATGAGAACAAAATTTTTCATGTCGTTTTATTGAGTGTTTGCTGAGTGTTTGCTGTAAAAATATTCCAACCCGAACAAGGCTTCGCCCACAATAAGCCGCAAGGGCTTATCTTAGAAAAATTTTTTCTGACTTCGTTTCGTGTGACACATGACCTGTGAATCCACGCTCGCACCACCCGGTGCATCCAGGTGGCGAAGAACGCGTACAAGATCAAGTGGAAAACTGGCTGGAGTAGAAGCGGGGAGATTTCGAGGAAGTTACAACGAAGAGATACTGACCATTAGCTTTCCACCGGTCTTAAAGACTCAGGCGACAATTTCTTGCTTCGGAAATGTAGTAGTGCTTAATCCTCTTTTTCACTCCAAGGCGCAAATATACAGGAAAAATGCAATACGATCAAATAAAATGGGGCTTATTTTTTCAAAAAAAATTATCAAATTCACATTTTTAAAATTTTTAATATATTTAAATTTGCTTCTGAGGCGATTCGGAGGTAGTAGTTGCCGGCAGTCAATCGGCTCCCATCGAAACGCAGCTCATGCGCTCCCGGGCCAAACTGCCGGTCGGCGATCACCTGCACCTCCTTGCCGAGCGCATTATATATACTCAGGCGGACGCATTCATTGCCGCTGTGGAAGCGGATAGTGGTCCAGTCCGCAAATGGATTGGGGAAGGCAACTGCCCGCAGTGGAGTGTCAGGCTCCGGCTCATGGATACCGGTCGCGGTATTGCACAGTGAAACAATGGGCAGATATTGAAACCCATCGTACAACAGATTCTTTACGTGGTTTTCGGATACGCCGAACCAGTCCATCAATACAGACCCGTACACGTCGCGAAAGTCGTACTGCATGGGTAATGCTTCTTGAGGCCCTGCCTGCTGCGGGATTTGAGGGTTTTGGCCCAGTATCTGTGGATTGACACAAGACCCGAACAAGAATAATGGTGCGGCATCGCCGTGGTCAGTGCCGAAACTGGCATTGGATTTGATCTGGCGGCCAAATTCTGAGAATGTCATGGTGATCACGCGATTATCTATACCAAGTTGTATCAGGTCTTGTTGAAATGCAAGTAATGCATCAGACAGCGTTTCCAGCAGGTCGGCGTGCTCCCCGTCCAGCGGATTTCCACCGGTCACCTGGCCGGAGTGGGTATCGAATCCGCCGAGACTGACGGTGTAAATTTTTGTTTGGAGTCCTCCGGAGATCAACAGCGCCACATTTTTCAGTTGCCGGGCTAAGTTTGTTTGTGGGTAAACCACCATATTGTTTCCGCTGTTGGCCGCCTGTACTACTCCGGTAGCATAGGCATTGGTCTGCCCGATCGTCATTCTCAAGAACGCCAGTTCGTGATCGTAGATGGTCAGCAATGGGTCGTCTCCGCCCCATTCCGCCAATTGCCCCAGGCTGAAGGGGTCGTTAATGGCCATTGCAAAATTAGCCCCTATGCCTTGGCAGGTCTCGGAAACATAATTCCCCATGGAAATAGCAAAAGGATCGGGATATTGCGCATTGGGATATCCCCCGGGGAAGCCGGGGGCTTGCTGGTCCAGGTGACGGCCCAGCCAACCCGTATTCCAGGATTCCTGCGCAGGGGACCCGGTTGACCAAATTTCCATCGAACGGAAATGGGAACGGTTTTGATTGGGATAACCAACGCTTTGTACAATACCCATCCTGCCCTGATCGAAGATCGACTTGATGCCCGTCATCCGCGGATGAAATCCCACCGTACCCGTCACCGGAATGATATTCGACTCAGGTATGATAATATTAGGCCGGGCATTATACAGTCTTCCGTATTGGTCGAGCGGGATCACCGTATTGAGCCCGTCATTGCCGCCGTTGAGTTGTACCAATACCAGCACGCGGTCTGATTCGGGATCCACTGCCCCCGGCAAAAACAAGGCCGGCAAGATGGACAGATTCATCCCGTTGAGAAAGATGGGCGCCGCTGCCGCAGCTCCTGCCGTTTGTATAAATTGTCTTCTTTTCATTGCAATCGGATTGAAGGATGGGTCAGCATAGTTGAAATTCGGGCATACTGAGCATGGCTTTCAGCAAGGCGCGCAGCTTGGTATCAATGGCCGAGGCCAGGGCGTTGTTGCCGGGGTTGTCTAAATATTGACCATACTCGACGGTCCATTCGAAGTCAGGCAAACCAGGTAGCAATATCGCCTTCAAGGCTATTCTTTGGCTCTCCTTGAGCGGTTTGGGGAACAAGATCGCCGCCAATTCTTCGATCAAAGCGTTGGGGTCGAGGGGTTCCTCCAGGGAGGAAACCAATTGCAGGACGTTGACTTTCATCACACTTCCGTTACCCTGGAAAGGATAGACGCCCACAGTGGCCAGGTCGGCAGTTGTTTCCATCCTATGCGGAAGCGTAGTAGCTCCTATCCAGTTCCGGTAGTATTGCGGCGCCAGGTAGTATGCCCTCCAGCCGGCCACGTCCGGAATCTCGAAATACTGCATTTGCATCAGGCGGGAAATGCCGAAAAAGTGATACCACGAATCGTACTTCTGGCTCAGTCCCTGGGAGTGGGTAACGCCCAGCGGTTTGAGCGCCGACATGAGGAAGTCGAGGGGGTTCTTGATCATGGCGCCGGTATTGGCCGGATCCTGGAAGTGCTCGCTGGACAACAGCGCAGACAAGGCAGGCTTGATCTCAAAGTTATTGCTGAAAAGGATCTGAGCCATCGGCTCTATGACCTGGGTCTCTGTTTCCTCTCCTATCTCGTAATATACAAACCACCGGTACAACTTCCGGGAAATGAAGCGGGCTACCTCCATTTTTTCAAAGATAATATCCACTACGCGGGCGTATTCCATATCACCGAGATTGGGGATAGCCTGGTTATTAAATCTATGCGACAGCACTTTGGCGCCCGTATCGTGGCGGGAAGGGATGAATTGGGAACCGAAGGCGCCGCTGCTTCCGCTGCTGATGGAGTAACCGAAAGACCGCCAGCCGGTCAAAGCGCGCGCTATCGCCCTGACGTCATTTTCGGTATAGTTGGTATAGTCGCCCGGAGCTGCCAACGGCCCTTTGCCTATGGTGAACAGTTCCAGGAGTTCCCGCGCGTAATTTTCATTCGGCGCCGCAGCGGAGTTTTGATCTCCATTGAGGTAGAACAACATGGCAGGGTCGATGGTGACGGCTTTTGTCAACTCCCTGAAATTGCCCCATGCATAGGTGCTGAAAAGTGCCAGGTAGCGATAATGGAACTTGGGGTCCACTACGTCGGCAAGGGGAAAGTGGTTGTGCCAGAACATCTTGAGCTTTTCCCGGATGGAGATACCTTCCTGCCACATTTGCCCGATTATCCAGGAATGGAGGCTCCGACTGCGATAGCCTATGGCATCGCCGAGAGGAACCCCGGAATAGGGCGCGTTTATCCAGGTAGAGCCGATGGGCACGTTGGGGTCTTCATCGACATAACTGTTGACAGGCGGGGCCGGCTGGGGCAGGGGGTCAAATAATTTCTCAAGTGTTGCTTCCATACCCTGCTGTACCGCCCATTTGATCTGGGCGTTCGTGGGCCCGAACATGGTGCGCCTGAGCAGGTGTGCTGCCTGAGCGTACCCCCAAGTGCCGGTATAGGGTGCAAACCCGGAATTTACGGCAAAACCTGAATTGGCATTGGTTTTCTTCCCGCCCGGAAAAAAAGCAGATAGCGCTGACCTTCGATCCATGATATGCTATGTTTTGCTCCGGCGCAAACAGCCGGGCCATAAAAATACACTTGCATCCCCACCCCTTCTTTCCCAACAGGGAAGCCGGATTTTGCCCAAACCCGGTTGAAGGGATTCCAGGAAATCCCATAGCATGTTTCCAACTTATTTTCAGTGGTCGTCTAAAGAGAGAAAGAGGATATTCAGCAGGGGATGCGTTTCAAAATGCGAAATCATTGCAGAAAGCCCTGCCTGGATTAGCGTGAAAAAAAATCCCTTTTCAAACTAACACTGTCAATACGCTTTTCACGGCAGCTATGTTGCCGGGCATTCACAAATTTAACAAAATCAATGGCAGGGAAGCTCAAAAGCCGGGAAATATTTTCAAGGCAAATATTTCAGTTCGACTTCCAGAAGAAGGGGGTAAACAATACCAGGATCGTAAAAATCTCCAAACGCCCCATGATCATGAGCAAGGAAAGCAGCACCTTGGCAGCCGGCGGCATCCAGGCGAAATTATCGACGGGGCCTACCTTGCCCACAGCCGGGCCGACATTGCCAACAGAGGTGGCCGTGGCCCCAATGGCCGTGGCAAAATCAATGCCCATAACAGAAAGCGCCAGGCTGCCGAGCAAGACCAGGAGAAGGTACAGCAGCAGGAAAATGATGATGTGCGTCATAATGCGCGGCGCCACCACCTCGCCGCTTATCTTGAGCGGAACCACGGCGCGCGGATGCAGGATGCGTTTAAACTCGAGGAAAGAGTTTTTTATGAATACCAAATGCCGGATGATCTTGATACCTCCGGCGGTGGAACCGGCGCTTCCGCCGAGAAATAAAAGCAGAAAGATGAGCATCACCACCCCGGGGCCCCATTGGGCATAGTCGGCAGATACAAAACCGGTGGTTGTGATAATAGAAACTGTCTGGAAAAAACTATCCCGGAAAGCTCTTTCCCAGGGATGGTCAAAGTGTAACCTGAGCGCAAGGGCGATGACGGCCGTTACCAGGAAAATGATGAGCAGGAATGTCCTGAACTCTTCGCTTTTCCACACGGTGCGGAAACGCCGCTTCAGTATGAAATAATGGATCGTAAAGTTGGTGCCCGCAGCGATCATAAAGAGGGTGATCACGTACTGAATGTAGGGGCTGTCATAGTAGGCAATGCTGGCGTTTTTGGTCGAAAATCCGCCAGTAGCCATGGTGGTGAGGGCGTGGTTGAGGGCGTCATACGGCGTCATGCCGCCCGCCCAAAGCAGAAGCCCCAAAACCAAAGTGAGACCTACGTAGATGAGCCAGAGGCGTTTGGCGGTTTCGCGGATGCGCGGATGCACTTTGTCGGAAGTAGGCCCCGGCGCTTCGGCTACAAACAATTCTATGCCGCCGATACCCAGCAAGGGCATCAAAGCTACCGTAAGTACAATGATGCCCATACCGCCTATCCATTGCGTCAGGCTTCGCCAATACAGGAGTCCTTTGGGCGTGGCCTCAATGTCCGTCAGTACACTGGCGCCGGTAGTGGTAATGCCGGATGCGGTCTCAAAGAATGCGTCGTGCAGATCCGGCAAAAGACCGCTGAACAGATAAGGCAACATTCCGAAAACGGCCATGCCCATCCAGCCCAGGGCCACGATGAGGTATCCTTCTCTCTTGCTGATGTTTACGCCGGCTTTGAGCCGAATGAAATACCACAAGGGAACTCCGGCGCCGATGCAGCACAATGCCGACCAAAGCAGCGGTTCAAAATCCTCGCCGCCGTTATACCACGATACCGGCAATGCCGTGAGCATAAATACGCCGAGTATTATCAGTAAGATGCCGGAAAAACGCAATACTGGCCGGAAATTGATCATAGCGGGATTTTATCGGAACAGTTGCTCAACCTTGCCGATGGCCTCCGGCAGAGCAAATACAATGACCTTGTCATCCACCTCCAAGCGGAAATCTCCATTGGGAATAAGGCTTTCTTTGCCCCTGATGACGCCGCCGATGAGGGCGGTTTTCGGGAAATGCAACTCGCGCAGACTTTTCCTGGTAAGTTGATTGGACTTGGTGACCACAAACTCAATGACCTCCGCATCTACGCCATGCAGGCTGGTGATGGCCTCTATGCGCCCCTTGCGCACAAAGCGGAAGATGTTGTTGGCGGCAATGAGTTTTTTGTTGATAAGCGTATCTACCCCGATGTTCTGCGAGATATGGGTGTACTCCTTGTTCTCTACCTGTGCAATGGTTCTGTACACGCCATAGTTCTTGGCCGTAAGGCTTGCGATTATATTGGTTTCCGAATTGGGAGAAAGCGCGATAAATGCATCCATCCTGCTGAGGCCTTCCTCCTCCAGGAGATTAATGTTGCTGGCATCGCCGTGAATGATGAGCGTGTTTGTTAATTCCCCGGCTAATTCCTTGCACACTTCTTTGTCTTTCTCGATGAGCGTGACGTTGTAGTCGTTCTCTAAGCGCTTTGCGGTGGAGAGCGCCAGCGGGGTGCCGCCGATGATCATCACGTTTTTGAGATGTATTTTGCGCTTGCCCATCAATTCGTTGATCTCGTCTATGTTGTCGCTCTTGGATATGAAATAGACATGATCGCCGCGGCGCAACACCGTATCCCCGTGGGGAATGATGGTTTGATGCCCCCTGAGTATGGCAATGGGGCGCACGCTGTCATTGGTGCAGTACTGGCCGAACCGGCTCAAAGGCACGTTGACCAAGCGGGACGCCTCCTCGATGGTAATTCCCGTCAGGGAGATCTTGCCGTTTTCAAACTCGAAAATATCAGTAAACGAACACTGCTGTACCAATCTGAATATCTCTGCTGCGGCGAGTTCCTGCGGGGAAATAAGCGTGTCGATTCCCAATTCGCGAAACATCTCCTTATTGCCTTCTCCCAGGTACTCCGGGCTGTTCACGCGCGCAATGGTTTGCCTGGCGCCCAGCTTTTTGGCCAAAATGGCCGAAACCAGGTTGGTCTTTTCAGAGGTAGTCACAGCGAGGAATAAGTTGGCGCGCTCCACGTCGGCTTTTTCCAGCACCCTCGGCGAGGAGGAATCGCCTTTAATGGTAAGCACGTCCAGGTGGGTGGAGGCATAATCCAGTACGTCCTGGTCCATATCAATGAGCACAATATCCTTGTCCTCATACGCCAGCAGTTCGGCCAAGTGGAACCCCACATCGCCTGCGCCGGCAATCACAATTTTCATGCGAATTTGCGTTTTTTTTTCCGGCATTACTTTTACGCCGGGCATAAACCCTGCCCCGAAATCCGTTGTTAAAAGCGGGATTGCGAAAGCAAGTCGAATTTCAGAGCGCAAATATCGCTCAGTATAAAACAATAATCCAGTGATCGCATGAAAATTCTGATGGTTTGTCTTGGAAACATCTGCCGCTCCCCGCTGGCAGAGGGAATAATGAAGGAGAAAGTGCGCCAACGCGGCCTCAACTGGCATGTGGACTCCGCAGGTACCGGCGGCTGGCACGAAGGTGAAAAGCCCGATCCCCGCTCCATACGCACGGCCCGAAACCACGGAATTGATATTACCGATCAGCGCGCCCGCCAGATCCGGCATGCTGACCTGGAAAATTATGACCTCATACTCACTATGGACGAAGACAACCACCACAATGTGCGCTCCATGGCGCTCCAATCTTCTTCCGGCCCTGAAAAGGTGCACATGATCATGAATTTCGTGCATCCAGGCGAAAACATCAGCGTACCCGACCCCTATTGGAACAATGAGGGCTTCGAGGATGTGTATCAAATGCTCGACGAGGCCTGTGACCAGGTGATCAGGCGATGCCTCGCTTCAGCCGGCTGAGTTGTCGCTCTCCACTTCTACCACCACGGCCGATAACACGAAGTGCACGTAAGTTTTTACCAGCGGCTTTCCAAATGCCTTTTGGAGCGCAGTCTTTGCTAAGTACAGCCATCCGGCAAGTTGCAAAGCCTTGTTTTCCCATCTCCCGTTGTTGTGGTCGCCGTCGTAACTGCTGTTTTGAATCAGTACCAAGCCTTCGCCGGTTTCCATTACCAGGTCGAGCACGGCGAAAAACCGGCGCCCCTCCTGCTCCATCATTACCGGGTATTTCCTGTACGCGGCCCCGGGCTGGAAATGCTTTTCGATATACGCTGCCCAAGTCTGTGCCGCCTGCAAGAGTCGTTGCTCCGAAAGGCCGGCATCCGGACAGTACCGGGCAAGGGTAAACTTTGCCATTCTCTCCAATTCTTCCACCGGGTAGCCGGATTGATATGCGCTGAGAAAAGCTTTGATGCCCTTGGCCGCAGCATAGCGGTCGGATTCGGCCGCTGGTACCACCTCGGCGCCGTAATAAACCGGTTTGCCCGCTTTGGCTCTGATGAGCGCATTATAATTCTCACGGCGCACATCAATAAAGGCGGGCGCGAATCCGGCCCTGCCCCGGCGCGGCTCCAGGAAGGGAACCTCTCCCTGGCGCAGCTCTGCATAGGTGAAGTCGCGCGGATAGGCGAGCATTTCAGTATGTATCATCAGTGGAGCGCCGTCCCAGTCCCATGGGCTTTCATCAGTATGAGGGTCGAGTACGGGGTAGTCCTCATTGCCGTTGTGCCACACCCGGTTGATCCATTTGGCAGGTTTATTGACGGAGGGGAACACTAAGTAGTCCCTTGCGCGGGTAAGGCCCACGTACAGCAGCCGCGCCTCTTCTTTAAGCGCTCTTTGGGTAACGGCTTCCTGTTCTTTGCCGGCCTTGAGCCGCTCGTCAAGTGGGGTGCGCTGCACCTGATCGCCGTAGGGGTTGACCCAAAAGCGGAGCAGGCGGTTGCCGAGGAGGTTGTCGAGGTCAACCTCCTCTTTTTGCGGGACGATGTCGAAGCCCCACACTTCGGCGCGCAGGCGTTGTTCCAAGCTGTGGCAAATGGTGACCGGCCACTCTAATCCCTTGCTTTTGTGGTAGGTGAGCACTTCCACGGTATCGGGGCCCTGGCCGGAGGCCTGCATGTCTTTTTCATTGTTTTCCAAGTCGCTCAGCCAGAGCAGGAATCCGCCGAGCGAAGCGGCGGAGTGCAGGCGGTTGCAGGCGTCTTCGTATTGCAGGGCAAGCCGGCGCAGTGCCTCCACGTTATCCAAGCGTTGCTGGGCATTGCCCCAGGCGGCGATATTGCGGCGCAGGTCTAATTCGTCGAGCAGCACGTCCAGGATTTCTGCGCCGGAGCACTCAGCGAGTTCTTTACGAAGCCTCAACAGCCGGCCGATAATAGGATGGTCTTTGCTCCAGAGGCCGTCGGCACGTTGCTGTTCCAGTTGGTCGAGGTATTCCAGCCTGTCTTCGATGATGTCTTCAATATCCATGCCGCCGCCGAGCAGGAGGATTTCTGCCACAGAGAGCGAGTCCCGGTAATTGAGCACAAATTTGAGACAGGCGGTCACTAAGCGGGCTTCAGCGGTAGCCAGCAGGCCGCTGCGGGCAATAGCTGCTTTTAGGCCGGCGCGATGGAGGGCCCCGGCCATGATGCGGCACCCTTCGTTGGAGCGGCACAGGATGGCCACGTCGCCGGGGCGGGCGGGGCGGGCGGTGTGTTTGTCCTTATCCCACACGAGAATGCCTGCTTCCAGCCATTCGCGCAGGCGCTCGGCGATGCAATTTTCCATCCAGTTGCCTCCGGGCGGCCTTCCGGTCTCGCCTTCCGGCCGGAAGTGCCAGTGCCAAAGCGCCAGGTTCATTCCCTCCGGCTCACTCTCTTTTTTTCGTTTGGGTTCTAAAGCCACCTGGTCGGCCGGCAGTTCCGGGAAGGCTTTGGTAAACAAAGCGTTGGCGGCATAAACCAGGTCTTGCCGCGAACGCCAGGAGTAGCGCTGTATGTCTTCCGGACGTATGCCGCCGCTTTGCCCGATGATGGCCTGCATGAGTCTTGGGTCGGCGCCCCGGAAGCCGTAAATGGATTGCTTGGGGTCTCCCACCCAGATGGAATAGCGGGCCATGCGGGAGAGCTTGAGGAAGATTTCCAATTGGATGGGGTTGGTGTCCTGGAACTCATCCACCATGAGCAGGTCAAGCTCTTCGGAGAGAATATCGCGTACCTCCGGCTTGTCTAATAAGCGGAGGATGAGGGTTTCCATGTCGGTGTAGTCTATCAGGCCGCGGCGTTTTTTGTACTGTTCGTACTCTTGCAGGGCGTCTATGGCAGCGTCGAAGATGTGGAAAATGAAGTCGCGGATGTCGTTGTGGAACGCGGCGTTGGCTTCATGTTCGCGGGCCAATTCAATGAGAGGGGCTGCATCGTCGCGGCTTTTTACGGCCACTTCGGTTTTCATGATCCTGGCCCAGGTTCGCCAGGGCAAGGCGCCGTGCAGATCGAGTTCGCGGCGGGCGTCGCGCCAGTCTTTCAGGGCATCGGCGGTCTTCTTGGTTTCGTCGCCGTTGTTTTCCACCCGTTCTATGGTAGTGTCGAGCATTTCCCCAATGCGGCGGTGCAGGTCTGCTTCGGGTTCCGGGGTAGGGGAGGGGAGGTACCGGGAAAAAGCCTCCCAGGAATAATTCCTGCTCTCGACGAGGGTTTTTAAGGAAAATGCATTGGAGCGGGCAATATCTGTGAGTTCCCGCAATTCCCTGCGCCAGTCGTGGGTGATGCGGGCATGCATGCCGAGGCGGTGGCACAGGCCGTCTATGGCCTCCACGCGCTCCGGGCTGAGCACCATGGCCAAGGAGTTGTTGAAGAGGGTCTGCTGATCTTCCTCGGCGATGATCTCCACCCGCGGCGACACGCCTGCTTCGAAGGCGAAGCGCTGCAGGAGTTTGACGCCGAGGCTGTGCACCGTGCCGATGAGGGCGTTGGTCAGCTCGTCGGCCTGCCGGGTAAGGCCCGCTTCGAGCAGGCGCACCCGCACGCGTTCCTGCAACTCTGCTGCCGCCTTTTTGGTAAAGGTGGTGGCGATGATGCCGGAGGGTCGCACGCCGCGCTGCAACAGTTCCACCATTTCGGAGGTGAGGCGGTAGGTCTTGCCGCTGCCGGCGCCGGCGGAGATGATGCGGATTCTGGTATCTGGCATGTGT